>NZ_JAYKPK010000006.1:0-232902 GCF_035117555.1 Yoonia sp. 67-2 | reverse complement strand
AGCGGTCTCGACGACCTGCTCCCGTGGAACTTCAAGCCGTCAAGCTAAGCTGATCGTGCTGTCCAGCTACCGCTTACCGAGCAGCTAGTGGGGGTCACGATAATCAACGTAGCTGATTTGGGCTGCCAGCTTGAACCCGCGAAGCACTACGCCTCCAAAAATTATTTGAATTCATACAGCTACGCGCACCGCGCGTCCCGAGCAACTACACATTTCGTCCCTTTAGTTCATGTGTTTTATGCTGGCTGGCGCAAGTTCAGCACGCAGTCCATAGCGGTTAAGTCCTCGGTCGAACTCGGCGACGCTCTCCCCGAAGAATTGCTCTTTGAACAAAGAAGACCAACAATGTGCCGGACAAGAAGCTCTGCCATTACAATCGGCACGGCGTTACCAATCTGCTGTCCAGCGGCCATTAGGCCTCCTTCAAAAACGTAGTCATCTGGGAAGGTCTGGATGCGGGCTGCTTGCCTCGCAGTAATGCCATGGTTGTGGGTGGGGTGAACAAACCTCCCTTTCGAGGGATTGACGCAGGCTGTAGTCATAGTCGGTGCTGGCAAGCGAGGATCTATCCTTCCATATACGTCTTTGTGGCCATTGTGGTCGACATGGCACTTTAACTTTCGACCAGATTCGGAGCGACTACCCCCGTTATGTGGAGTATTGGCAAATGCCTCTGTAAGTTCGGGGCCATGCTTCATGTGAACATCGTTTGGATCATCGACGGGTGCCGGTTTAAATACATCATGGCAGGATATCCATGACGCTAAGCCTACATGCTCAGCTAATTCTGGAGGCGCGTGGGTTGGGGGCGGTGGCCAGACAAATGTCGAAAGATCGACGTCCTCCCTCACACCTAAAATGAAAACTCGCCGTCTTCGCTGTGGTGTACCGTAATCTCGAGCATCCAATTTAACTGGGTCAAAAACAGTATAATTGCGTTTCTCTGCCTGATTGTAGAAGCTTTCTAAATACTCTTTGTGCCGAGGCCAAAGCATGCCAGGCACATTCTCCATTAGAAATGCCCGTGGTCGAAGGCGCTCAACAAAATTGAAATAGTCGTGAATCAGTGCATTGCGAGGGTCATTGACGCCCGTCCCGTTTATACGGTGTGTTGAAAAGCCTTGGCATGGTGGTCCTCCAAGCAGCAGATCGCAGTTTTTACCCTGTAGGAAATGTCGCGCAGCCAAATCTGAAGCAGAAAGCTTTCTAATGTCTTCATCATACATGACGACATTCTTGCTACGTCCTTTTTGGGCTAAGTTTTTGGTGTAAGTCTTGGCTGCACTACGGTTCATTTCAACTGCAAATACTATTTCTGCACCAGCATGGACTGCAGCCAAGGAAAACCCGCCCGCGCCTGCGAATAGATCCACTACTTTTATCTTCTGATCAGGCAATTAACTTACCAAGCGTGACCGCTGCTGCAAAAGATGCATTCATACGTATGGATCCCATGTGTGGCTTGGAGACAGCGCGTTGGCGCTGTGGCAACAGCACAGCAGCCTCAATTTGGATGGGTTGGCCCGTTCAGTCAAGGGCAGGCTTTTGAGCGAGATTTAGAAAAGTTGTGCGCCAACCGAATCTGATATTGGATGGTCACTTGATGAACAGCGGTGGTGTTTAGGCGGTTGTGGAATCGTTTGGCCTCGAGCTGAAAAATAAGGTAGGGCTTGGAGGCAGGCTTCGGCATGCTAATGACTGAAGTCTGAGGAGGTGTTAAGTGTCTGAAGTTGGTCGATTTTGTTGCTTCACGTGTCCCGATTTTGATCAAACACTGAAGCGGCTAGACGATACTTGCACCGAATGCGGAAAGCCATTTGGTTTTCCGCTGCAGGACGTCCCCAGCTGCGTCGGTGACTATGATGTAGAACGGTCACTGGGCCGAGGATTCTATGCAGCGACGTTTGTGGCGCGTTCCCGCAGTGGGTTGAATAGGTCCCCACGTGTCTTAAAAGTTAGTCCGCTAGCGCTGTATCAAAAGTTTGGTAAGAGCTTCTCAGATGAGATGATGCTTCATGCGAGGGTAGCCGAAGGAGCTGATCACGTTGTGGCTGCAGAGGCCATGTTCGACTGCCGTGTCGCATTCGGAGACGTAGTTTTAGACTGCCACGTTGCGGTGTTGGAGTTCGCCAATGGAGACACGCTATCGAAGTACCTCCAAGGTGAACGGAAGCTTTCCGCGGCGCATGCAGCTCAGATTACTTGTGATCTTTTTCGTATGACTGAGGAGTTTGCCTACCATAAACTTTATCATAACGACCTGCACGCATCCAACATCATTGTGCAGGAATTGCTACCTGGACGCCGGCGCGCTGACGCCATAGAGCCAGCCATTCGGGCGATGGCTATCGATTTGGGTTCAGTTGCCGGTGATCGCCGTTCTGGAGGTATTTATCAGGGCGACCTGCATTGGATCGGAAGCCACATCAGCGCAATGGCAGATAGGCTTCTATCACAAGGAGATACTGCACCCGACCTCGACAAGCGAGTGGGTTTACAGCTGCACATCATCGCGCAAGGTTTGGCACCAGTTACCGAGAACCAGCGGACTCCGTCAGCTGATGACATCATTGCGAGTATACGTGAGCAATATCATCGAACGGCCGAGCCTTGGCGGCCCTGGCGAAATCAGGCAGTGCTTAAGACCTTCGCCGCTTCATACAATGCCCAGACGCTCGACGCTTGGTATGTGCCTCAGCTACTCGTTGATCCAGAGGGGACGTGGCTGAGTCGAGTGAGTGCTCCAGGTCCCCTCGTAATGACGGGCATGCGCGGATGCGGTAAGACAATGCTTTTGAATTCACTTCAGTTTCATGCGCGCGCGACAGTTCTGCCTGGCGAAGAGGATGCCAATGCACTTGAGCGCGTTCGTGATGACGGCTACGTAGGACTATTCGTTTCAGCCCAACGTCTTATTCCTGTAGACCCACGGGCCACCAGACCGTCGACGGAGCAATTGCTGGCCCGTTTGCTCGTAGCTTATGCAGTACAGGCCGCTCGGGCCATTGCGCACCTGCAAGACCTAGAACCAGATGCGGTTACATTTAATGCAAACGTACTATTGATTAACGCAGTGGTCGAAAACCTTTCCCCAAGACCTGAAGTCGACGCTTCATCTACCATTGAACAACTTGAGCGAGCCATGAGTGATCTGCTTGTGCAGGTCAGTCGCGCGGATTCTGAAATACGGTTAGCAACTAATCCAAACACCGCGTTCCCCCTTCTCGCCAGTGCAATCCGGAATGCATCTTCAATCTGGCAGGATGCTCAGGTGCTTTTCCTGCTTGATGACGTCTCCACCCGATATCTCGACCCAGAGAGGATTGAGGATCTTCTTTCGTCCTTGCTTTTCCAACATCCAGGATGCGCTTTCAAATTGACGTCTGAGGCGCAAACAATTTTCTTGAGTCTCAAGTCGCCTGGCCAGGTTCATCCTGCAGCAGCAGGACGCGACTTCGCAACTTTCGATTTGGGCGCGGAAGTACAAAACCGCCTCAAGGACCGGCGTGGAAAAACATTCATAAACAAGATTTTGGATGCAAGGGCCAAACTATTTCCGGGACATCCACAACATGGCAGTGCCCAGGTTCTCGGTGATGTTGATTTGGAGACTATCGCTCGAACTATTATTAATACTCGCACTAAGTCTCGTGAACGCAAGCGCCTATATCACGGTGTCCGTGCGCTGGCTGGAGTCTGTGTGGGAGACATAGGTACTGTCATTCAAATTTATCAAGAAATGTTGGCGGGGAGCCAGGCTGATCTACCGATCCCTCCTGAGCGGCAGCATGAGGTCTTTGGTGATTTTTGCGCTAGGCATTTGTACAGCCTCGATAGACGAAGCAGTAGCTTAAAAACGGTTGCGCTCCAGTTTGCCGAAGCGTCACACCATTTACTCGTCGAGTCCGGAAAGGGAAAGCCTACCGGTAGAATTCGTCAATATACTTCTCTTTATGCGAGAGTTACAACCGGGGATGTTCAGGAACAAATGAGCCGTTTGCGTGAGCTCGTAGACGCTGGTGTATTTGTTTTCACTGGTGGAACGGCCCGAACTAAAACTCACGATTCAGATCCAATTCAACAGTTTAAGCTTAGTTTTCGAAAAATATATGGCATTGCCAACCTAATAGGGTTGTCTGACAGAGATCGCTTCGAACTGTCCGGAGAGGACCTAGAAAGATGGCTTAAGGAGCCTGACGCCGGTCGTGAGATACTGCTTCGTAATCTGTCCACACATCCGGATGGCCCCGAAATTGAAGATGTTGAAGCCGCGGATCTCGACGAGGAAGAATTACACGATTTAAATGATTCTGAAGTAATTTCCAAAAGTCAGCAAATGAGCTTTGAGCAGCTGTTCGATACTTCCCATGACTCCTCCGCTACAGGTTCTCAGGCTGGAACGATGGCAGTCTCCGCTGGATCACCAAACGTGGTGGAACTCGACGTCGCACAGCTCTCAGGTCATGTGATCGACAATCTAATTGTAGGCTTAGGCTTTGAGGAGCGGGCACCAGAATCGCTCACTAGGCTCCTTTCAAATGTAACACCGCAGCAAGTTCTCGCTGTACGCTACGAGCACGATGGTAATGCGGACGACATGCTCAAGATTCTTCGTGAGCGCAATGTACGGTACCGCGAGGTGGCCTATTCCGATATCCAGAAGGCGAAATTGCCCAAGCTCGATGGAACAACCTTAGTCGATCTTACCGGATTGGCAAAGCCTGCCTTGTTCCACTTCATAAGATCCGGTTTGGCGAGTTCACAGCAGTTGCTGATAACTTACACGAGCGCATTGAAGTACTATCCGCTCGAGGAATCGCTAGCACAGGTACTTGAAGCTTTTAGAGCGTCAGATGATCATCTTCTTTTAACAAAATTGCGCACTGTTCTGACGGGAGAGGTGGGCCCATATCAGTCTGTGCCATTATCCGAAGCTGAGTCTGATGGCACAAGGCTTAGGGCGCTTTCGGCTTTTGCATCACCGAGACATGAACGACTACTTCATCTGACAAGCGAGCGCGAATATGATGCCCTGCAAATCATAACAGATGAAGCTGAGGATTCTAGAGCGAGTGTCGGTAGTATTGCTGCTCGCGTAGCACTCGAGGATGCGTCTCGCGGAACAATCATTTCAATTGACGCCAAAAACTTATCCGACCTTGTTAGCAATCTTGTTCTGCAGCACGATAACTGGTTCGTGAAGGGTGGGCTTGATTATGAAATCGGGTTAACTGGAAGTAAGTTGCAAGCAGCGGCTGCCGCGATTGTAGCCGCTGTGCTTCCCGTGAGTCAGGTCTGGTACGTTCAGCCAGAATTTTTCGATCAAAAGCACTTTTCGTCTGGCGTCGGGCACTCACGACACTTTCGTGTTGATAGTAAGCATACCCGTCTTGAAGGCTAATCGAAGCTATGCTGCGAGGCTGAGCATACCTTCGGGTGTGGTTGCCTCGGCTCTCACACTCTGCTCGTAAATAGTCCTTGGGCTATATTTTATATTTATATCCCTCTTGCTATATTTACACTGTATCGCCCGTGGGCTATTGTCGCTCCATGAGAGAAAACTCAGTATATCTTATCCGTAGCCTGCGCCAAGCTGGGACTGTCCTTCGCACCCGGCGGGCAGCGTGTGAGATCAGCCAGAAGCAATTGGGCGAAATGACGGGCACTGCGCAGTCGACAATTTCCGACATAGAGAACGGCGTCGTTTCGGTCAGCCTCGATGTATATCTGCGCCTCCTCGAAGCCCTTGGCGCAGAGCTGTCCGTGACAGACCGTCTAACCGATCGGGAACCTTCCTGAGATGGCACGCATCGCTCGTGCTGGTCGCCGTACACGCCAAAACAAGACTGCCGTCTGGTACGAACGATCTAGGGTCGGAAATCTGACGCGTGCGACCGATGGTGCCATCGGCTTCACTTATGATCCCGCATGGCTAGCCTCCGAAACCGCATTTCCCGTCGCCAGTGCCATGCCGCTGTCCAAAGCCAAATGGCGGGGCGATCCCGTCGCCGCGGCTTTCGACAACCTACTGCCGGATGCGGAGGGCGAATTGCGCGAAAAGATCGCTGCACGGGTAGGGGCGCAGGGCAAGGATGTGTTCTCGCTCCTTTCTGTCTTGGGGCGTGATTGCGTTGGCGCGCTGCAGTTTCTGCCGGTAGATGAAGCCCCCGCAGAGCAGGACATGCAGTATCGCATCATGTCGGAAGAGGAGATGGTTGCCGATCTGAATAATCTTGCTGCAGCGCCGCTCGCCCTAAGCGACGACGAGGACTTCAGAATTTCTATCGCAGGCGCGCAGGAAAAGACGGCTTACCTGCGTGTGGACCGCCAATGGGCGAAGCCGCGAGGCATCACACCCACCAGCCATATTTTCAAGACGCCCATGGGAATCCTGCCAGGTCCGGACCAGATCGACCTTAGTGATAGTGTCGAGAACGAGCTGTTCTGCATGACGCTGGCGCGTGAAATCGGGCTGCCTGCAGCGCATGTCGAAAAGATCACCTTCTCCGGGCAGGTGGTGCTATCCGTCGAAAGGTTTGACCGGCTCTGGCAGGGTGAAACACTAAAACGTTTGCCGCAAGAGGATATCTGCCAATCGCTGGGGTACCCTTCCGCCATGAAGTACCAGAAGTTCGGCGGTCCCAGCATCGCACAGATCATGGAACTTTTGCGTGAATCCGACACGCCAATCGAAGATCGGGAGACCTTCTTCCGCACACAGATTTTCTTCTTCTTGATTGGTGCCTCGGATGGGCATGCCAAGAACTTCAGCCTGCGTCTGGGTCGTCGCGGGCGATTCAAGCTTGCACCACTCTATGACATCCTGAGTATCGCTCCAGTCGTGCGGGCTGGGCGGTTGCAACGGAAACGCTACCGCCTCGCCATGTCGGTGGATGGCCATTACGGTATCGATGAGATCGTGCCCCGCCACTTTGAGGCCGAAGGGCGTTCTGCGGGTATGCCGAAGGGTCGCGCACTGGAGCTGTTGCGGTACATGACGGATCGGTTGGGTCTCGCACTGGATCGGGCGTTGCTGGCGGTCGGCGACCAGGTGCCGGAGGCGGTCAGTGAACCGATAGCCACCGATGCTATGCAGCGGGTGGCGCAGATGAAAGAACTGCTTTAGTGATCCGGCCTCTTGGTTGTCAAACCAGCGAGGACTTTGTCGACCTCGCGAGTTTTCGCGGCCCGCTGTGCCTCCCAGAGGATGCGGAACTCTTCGGCGAATTCGACAAAGCCGCCCGCGAAGGCGCGGATCGTTGTCATGTCTTCATCAGTAAACGGGATCGGGCTGCCACGTAGCTTGGCCGCGTTCAGCTTGCGTGCGATGTTGTTGACCGCTGCACCTTGGGTCGCGACTTGCACGCCCCACGCCTGCAAATGGTCGAGAACGACCGGGTCTGCTGGGCGCAATAGAACGTCCGCCGCTTCCATCAGGCGGCGCAGTGCGGCTGGGTGGTCCGTGATGCTCCGCTTTGCCATCCCATCCTTGAAGCCAGCCAGTTCGCGTCTACTGACGCGTAAGCTGATCGTTTGGGTGTGGCCCTGGCGCGCGCGTTGGGCCTTGTTCAACGTGTTGTAGATCGTCCGGCGCGAGACCCCGTATTGGCGGGCAAGCGCCTTGACGGGTGTGCCGTCAGCGCGCGCCTCGATGATCTGGCGGCGTTCTTCGTCGGTCAGTTTGTGGTGATTGCGCATGTGAAGTTTACGTTCCTATTTCTTGCCAACTTCATTCAAACTTCCCGTCTCCCAGCGACAGCGGAGGCGGATCAGAAGTTTGGATTCAATTTCAGTTACTTTGCTTCGTGGGATGGCGTGCCGAGGACGCGATGCGAGAAACACGATGCGCGTGGCCCGGAGCACGAAGCGGGGTGCAAAGGACGTGAAGCGTGGTGCAAAGTGCACGGCGCAAAGGACGTGGGACGCGATGCGCGATGCAACCTGCACAGAACGCGCTCCTCATGCCGCCAGCCCCGCCGCGCGCAACTGACCATCGGTCACCAGCCCAGCCGCCACCAACGCCGTCACCTGCAGGGCGGTGATGTGTTTGCACATCGGGCTGCGGTCGCGCACCCATGCGACCAGCCGTGCGTGGTGATCGGCGGCAAGGACGGTTTGCGCCTGCCGTTCCTCGGCCATCGCCTCAAGGAGCCGCTGCCAGCGACGGTCAGCAAACCAGTTGTCCGAGAAACAGACCTTGGATCTTGTGAAGCCCGCGCTCTCGGTGGCGTAGGCCTGCACCGCGCGCAGCAGTTCGTCGGGGTCTATCCCCTCCCTCACGGCCTCCTCGATCCGGGCCAGACACGCCGCTTTGCCGCGCTGGCGGTCCTTCGGATAGGCCGCCCAGATACTTTCAAATCTTTCATTTTCCACCGCCGCCGCCTCCGCGCGCTTGCGCGTAGGTGGTTTATGGATGGTTTTAGGGTGGTTTGGGGTCCACCCTGGACCCCGTACCCCGTCCACGGTGGACCCCGTACCGGGTTCAGGCTGGACGGGGTCCACTGTGGCCGCCGTCCCGTCGTCTGGTTCAGCAGACGATTCCAGCGCCATCACACGGGCCCGAACGATGCGATAGATCACCGTAAAACCGTTCTTGCAGGGGCGGCGTCCGGTCTCGATCAGGATGCCCTCTTTCAGAAAATCGCTGATCGTCCGCTTCACGGTGCTTTCGCCCAGCTCGGTGTGACGCTGGATCGTGCCTTTGGAACACCAGATGCCCGAGCCATCATCGCTCGCCTTGTCGGCCAGGAACATGATGATCTGTTTGCGCGCAGCACTGCCGAAGCGGCGGTCGGCGCATTCGTTTGCGACGCGCCAGCTCATTGAAAGGCCTCGCTACGCCCGAAACCGGCCTCAACTTGTACAGGTTTTGTACAGAAATCCCGTCTGGAGCGTCCGATTTGCCGGGAAATCAAACGGGCGTTTCTGCAGCGCCTTTCGCAAGCACCTGACAAAACACCGTATTTTACTGGATTTTTTGGTGACCCCGACTGGATTCGAACCAGTAACCTGCCCCTTAGGAGGGGGCTGCTCTATCCTGTTGAGCCACGGGGCCGCCGGCTGTTCATATATCAGGCTGGTGGCGATGCGACATCTCAAATTTTGGGTGTTGCGGGTTTCTGCATAATCTATCGGGTTTCGCTGCACGCGCATGACCGCATCAAAGGGTAGACTTTTATTGCCGGATGTGTAACGAAATCGTCACAGAAATCGGATCTGAGCGTCACGCGCGATGGTCCACGCAGGCTTTAGAAAACCGAATTATTCAGACCGGCGGAAATGATCACGCAATTTCAGCGGACTTGGATCATCTCTGTTTTACGACATTTGAACAAGACCATTTAACACCAGCCCCGACAATCCAGGATCAGCAGGATTGACACTGAATCTGCGCATGGCAGCCTTTTTCGGCGGCCCGGCGCAGATGTAATGATGAGATTTTTAATAATTTATTGATGGATCAAGTATTTGGTAGACGCGAGAATTTGGATCATACTGGCCCTGTTAAAGTGGCCGGACAATACTGTGAAATTTTACCTGTCCCATTTCCCCAAGTCACGTGGCAGCTTTTTCAAAGCGAAGCTGCAGTTGATGGAAATCGGAATCATCGAAAATGCGGCTCAGCGGCGGGGATACCTTGTGCTCGATTCCGTCCGCGCCATTGATTTCATGCTGACCGAATATCCGGGGCTGAATGATGTCACCGAATTGATCGACCGCCATCGTGACCTGCTCGCCGATGACGAAGATATCATCATCCATGCGCCCGAACGACGTGTCGCCGCCGGATGAATCGTCGCCCGCTGGTCATCGGCACAAAGCAAGGCTAAGACTTGTGTCAGGCATATCGGGATCCGACCATTGAGCAATGACAATAAACGCCCCCTGACCCTGCGCGATGTCTCTGAGGCATCCGGCGTCAGTGAAATGACCGTCAGCCGCGTTTTGCGCAACAAAGGTGATGTCAGCGCCGCGACCCGCCAAAAGGTGCAGGATGCCGCAAAACGTCTGGGCTATGTGCCCAACAAGATTGCGGGTGCTCTGGCCTCGTCGCATGTCAATCTGGTGGCGGTGATCATCCCGTCCTTGGGCAATATGGTCTTTCCAGAGGTGCTGGCAGGCATATCCGAAGTCTTGGAAGATACCCCGTTGCAGCCTGTTGTCGGCGTCACGGATTACCTGCCCGAGAAAGAAGAAAAAGTCCTGTTCGAGATGCTGTCATGGCGGCCATCCGGGGTGATCATCGCCGGGCTCGAACATTCCGAAGTATCCCGCGCCATGCTGCGTCAATCGGGCATTCCCGTGGTCGAGATCATGGATACCGATGGCGAACCGATTGATACCTGCGTCGGCATTTCGCATCGCCGTGCGGGTCGGAAAATGGCCGAGGAAATCATCGCTGCCGGTTACAAAAAGATCGGTTTCATGGGCACCAAGATGCCGCTGGACCACCGCGCCCGCAAACGCTTTGAGGGGTTCACCCGTACGCTCGCCAAAGCCGGGATCGAGATTGCGGATCAGGAATTCTATTCCGGCGGGTCGGCCTTGGCCAAAGGCCGCGAGATGACGGCCAAGATGATCGCGCGCAGCCCAGATCTGGATTTTCTTTATTATTCCAATGACATGATCGGGGCCGGTGGGCTGCTTTATCTGCTCGAACAGGGCATCGATATCCCCGGCAAAGTTGGTCTTGCGGCCTTTAACGGGGTCGAACTGCTCGATGGTCTGCCGCGCCGACTGGCGACGATGGATGCCTGCCGCCGCGAAATCGGCGTGAAGGCTGCGCAAATCATTGCGGCGCGTAACGCCGGGCTGGATACGGAAAACGAAACCATCGTCACGCTCAGCCCGACCTTGACGCCGGGCGATACGCTCCGCCGGGTTTAGACCATGCGGATCACATTCTTGTCGATGGCCAGCATATAGCCTTTGCGCGCGATATTCTTGACCAGCAATTCGCTGACCAATTGATTGCCCAAAGTGTCGCGCAGGCGTTTGATCCTTGTGGCCCCTGCCGCCTCATCACAATCAGATGGATCGCGGCCGGAAATCACGCCTTCAATCTCGGCACCGGACAGAACTTCGTCATCCATCCGCGCCTCGGCCAGCACCGACAGGGTTTCCAGCGCGGCATCGGTCAGTTTGAATTCGAAATCGTTCAGATAGACGGATTTCTGATCGCGGCTGATCAGCAGGGAATTCACCTCGATCCCTTGCCGTTCGATCCGGCCCATACGGCGGTTCAGCGCGATCAGCATCACCAGAAAAGCAATGGCTGCCACCAGCAAAGCGGTCGCAAAGATCAGCAACACGAAGATCACGAAACGATAAGATGCCAGCGTGTCGGAAAATGCGGTGCCCGATTGTGCCAAAATCTCCAACAGCTTAATTTCCGCACTGCCGGTCAGCATGTCGTTTTCGATGAACAAGCGTTCAACGCGCAGGTTGAACGCATTGGCATCCGGCAGGTTGATGAACAGCAATACGGCAGCAATGCCCAGAATCGCGACAATGGCGGCAATGCCCGCCACCACGATTCTATTGCCGATTTCACGCGATTCAGTAGCGGAGGTAGAACTCACCGGCGCTGTCCCTTCGTTCGTCCAGCCCGGCATCATCAAAGACACCCAGCACATTCAACAATTGCCAGCCATCACGGCCAAGACTGTCGCGCAGCTGCGCCTCGGCAGCGCCGACGCTACAATCACCACGGACTTCGGTCACGCCGTAATGGAGCCGCAGGGGATTATCCTGCTTGGCTTTGTAATCAGCATAACACGCAGCCTGCGCGATTGTTCCGGACAGACAAAAGATCAGAAAGGAAAACCAAAGGTGTTTCATGACTGTGATGTGACCCGATGCCCGTGCGATATTCAATAGCATCTTTTGTTACCGCGCTGGCAATCGCTTAGCCATCCATTTTATGGCCTCTTGCGCCTGTCGGGCAGAAAAACCGACCGTTCCCGCGCGGGCCTTGCCCCGGTTGCCGCGCGACCTCGGGGCAGGGTGTCTGTTGCGACGCTCTGCCCCTTTTTTCTTGCGCTGGCGGGGCGGGTCTGGTCACTGGCCGCATGACAGAGCCTGACTTTTTATTTGAACACGCCGCCCTTGCCCGCGGCCTGACCCGGATCGCCGGCGTGGATGAGGTGGGGCGTGGCCCGCTGGCAGGTCCGGTCGTGGCCGCCGCTGTGGTGCTGGATGCCGCGCGTATCCCTAAGGGCCTGAATGACAGCAAGAAATTGTCGCTGGCCCGTCGCGATGCCTTGTTTGACCAGATCGTGGCCAGTGCCGATGTCTGCATCGCGCAGGCGAGTGTGGAGGAGATCGACAGCCACAACATCCTGCGCGCCTCCCATATCGCGATGGTCCGCGCGATTGCCGGGCTGTCCATGCCGCCCGATCACGTGCTGATCGATGGCAACATGATCCCGCGCGGCTTGACCCTGTCGGCAGAGCCGATTGTGAAAGGCGATGCGCGCAGCCTGTCGATTGCCGCCGCCTCTATCGTGGCCAAGGTGTGGCGCGACCGCCACATGGTGGATTTAGCGCAACAGTTTCCGGGCTACGGCTGGGAAGCGAACGCCGGTTACCCGACCCCGGCGCATAAATCGGCGCTGATGGCCCTTGGTGTGACCCCACACCATAGGCGTTCCTTCAAACCTGTGCACAATATCTTGTATCAAGATGAATTCGTAAGTGATTGATTCAATAAAGGTTTTGACAGCGAATCGCCTGTGACTCACATTAGCAGCAACCAAGAGCGGATAATTCGCCGGGTGTATGAGGCACAAATGACAGTCAAAACAAAAACAAAAGTGGCGCAAGACCTGCCACTGAACAGCATTATCGACGGCGATTGCATCGATGTGATGAACAGCCTGCCTGCGGGTTCGGTCGATCTGATCTTTGCGGACCCTCCCTATAATCTCCAGCTCAAGGGCGATCTGCACCGGCCCGACAATTCCAAGGTCGATGCGGTGGATGATGCCTGGGACCAGTTTGACAGTTTCGCAGTCTACGACCGTTTCACCAAGGCCTGGCTGGCCGCCGCGCGCCGCCTGCTGAAACCCAATGGCGCGATCTGGGTGATTGGCAGCTATCATAATGTCTTTCGCATGGGTGCCGAATTGCAGAACCAAGGGTTCTGGATTCTCAACGATGTGGTCTGGCGCAAGTCCAACCCGATGCCGAATTTCCGTGGCAAACGCCTGACCAATGCCCATGAAACGCTGATTTGGGCGTCCAAGGAAGAGGCCAGCAAATATACCTTCAACTATGAAGCGCTGAAGTCGCTGAACGAAGGGGTGCAGATGCGCTCTGACTGGGTGCTGCCGATCTGCACTGGCCATGAGCGGCTGAAGGATGAACATGGCGACAAGGCGCATCCGACGCAGAAACCGCAATCCCTGCTGCACCGCGTGATCGTGGGCACCACCAATCCGGGCGATGTGATCCTTGATCCGTTCTTTGGCACCGGCACCACTGGTGCTGTCGCCAAGATGCTGGGCCGCGATTATATCGGCATCGAACGCGAGGCTGCCTATCGCAAGGTCGCTGAAAAGCGTATCGCCAATACCCGCAAATTCGATAGCGACGCGCTGGAAGTGTCGTCGTCGAAACGGTCTGAACCGCGCGTTGCCTTTGGCGTGTTGGTCGAACGCGGCATGCTGCGTCCGGGCGAAGAATTGTGGTCGATGAACGGCCGCCACAAAGCCAAGGTCCGCGCCGATGGCACGCTGATCGGTGATGACATCAAAGGGTCAATCCATCAGGTCGGCGCTTTCCTTGAAGGCGCGCCAAGCTGCAATGGCTGGACCTATTGGCAATTCAAACGCGACGGGCAAAAAGTGCCGATCGATCTGCTGCGCCAGCAGATCCGGTCCGAGATGGAAAAGCACTAGCCCCTCACCAAACCTGTGACCGCCGGTGCCAGCGGCGGACCCTGCCAGAGTGGCGGGGGCCGCTGGCGCGAACTTACCCCGTCATCGCAGGATGGCGGGGCTTTTTGTTCCCGATCGGCATCATGCCAGTCCGGTCACTTCAAACTCTCGTTTAATATGCGCCGTCGCCTGCCACCAGTCTGACGCGCCTGTGCGCAGTTGATGAAACTCAAACGCCGCCTGATCGGCAAAGCGTTCCGCGACGCACCAGACCAGCGGGTCATCCGTGGCCGACACGTCAAAGGACCTGCACCCTGCCTCTTGTCTGGTCAGGCGGATATGCTCCGGCAGGTGCCGTCTGACGATCTTTGCATCCTGATCCGAGGTGCAGATCAACTTGCCGGTCAGGTGTATCTCTGTCTGTTGCATCGTCATTTCTGCCCCTCGCTCGGTTCGCTAAAGCGGCATCGGATTAGCTGCTTTTTTATAAAGTTGCCAATTGGCAACTTCGGGATAAAACGTTTTGCGCCAATGCTTTATCCTCGGATGCATGACTCTGCGCCAGACAGGCGGAACCAGCGCCATCATCGTCATCACAGGATAGCCGTGGGGCAGTTGCGGTGCCTCATCCTCGGCATAGGTTTGCAGCAGGGGGAACCGCCGGTCGGGTTTGTAATGATGGTCGGAATGGCGCTGCAAATTGATCAGCAGCCAATTGGATGCCCGCTGTGAAGCGTTCCACGAATGGCGCGGTTTGACATGTTCGTATTTGCCGTCGCCCAGATGTTTGCGGGTCAGCCCATAATGTTCGACGTAGTTCACCAGCTCCAGTTGGAAAATCGCCCAGAACGCCTGAGTGGCGAATAGAAACACGCCCCAGGTGCCGCCGATCAATGCCGCAAGCGTAAGAAATCCTATTTGCAAGGCCAGATAGCGCCAGAATGGGTTGGTGATGTGCCAGGCGGGCAATGCCTTGCGCGCCAGCATGGCCGCCTCTGCCCGCAGCGCAGATCTGAAACACTGGTGCAACACCCGCAGAAAGAACCGATAAAACCCTTCGCCATATCGCGCGGTGACCGGATCGCGTGGGGTGGCGACATAGCGGTGATGCACCAGCATATGTTCCGACCGGAAATGCGAATACAGCACCGAGGCCAGCAGAATATCTGCCAGCCAACGCTCCGCCTTCGGTTTCTGATGCATCAGTTCGTGCGCATAGGTAATCCCGATGGTGCCTGACAGGATGCCCAGCCCGGCAAACAGCGCCCATTGTTCCACCCGGTCCAGATGGCCGGTCGTGGTGACATAATACAGAATGCCAAAGATCGTCCCCAGTTGCAGCGGAGCCCAAATCAGCGTGACCAGCCGGTGCCAGAACAACGCCTTTTCCGGGGTGTCCGGGTCCGGGTTGGATTTGTCCAATCCGACGATGTAATCCAGCCCGGAAAACAACCACCATGCCGACAGTGGCAGCAGGATGATGGTCCAGCCGCCCTGCGTCGCGACAAACACTGCCAGCGGGATCAACCCCAGCGAGAGCCAGAACGGCAAAGCTGCGGATAATTTACCGTGCCGTTGCGGGCCGGGGGCCGTCGTCATCACTTGCGTCCTTTTCATGCACAGGTTGTAAAATGATAGCGCCGATTCCGGCACCGCTCAATCATTCTGCAACATCACCGCTACCAAATCGTAAACCTTACGCATCGCCGTGGGCAGTGCCGCTGGGCTGAAATCCTGCTTGGCCACAAAATCCCCCCGTTGCGGCTGTGCGTCGAGCGGAACTTGGGCGACCATGATCTGCAGATGCAGGTGGAAATGGGTAAAAGTATGGCGCGCCTCGGCCTCAAGCGTGACCCAATCGGCGGGCAGTGGCGGCGCGGGGGCTGGCGCATCTGACCAATCCGATCCCGGCCAGCCGAGCATCCCACCGAGCAAGCCCGTTTCAGGCCGCGTTTCCAGCAGGATCGCGCCATCGGCGCGTTGGACGACATAGGCAATGCCGCGTCTGGTCGGCACCTTCTTTTTCGGCATCTTGCGTGGCAGATCGGGCGCAGTCCCGGCCAAACGCGCGGCACAGGGGCCACGCCACGGACAGATCCCGCAGGCCGGGTTGCGCGGGGTGCAGATCGTGGCGCCCAGGTCCATCACCGCTTGGGCATAATCACCGGCGCGCAGGGCGGGCGTCAGCGCACGGGCGCGGAGGGTCAGCTCCGGTTTCGCCGCAGGCAGCGGTGTGTGAATATCAAACATCCGCGCCATGACCCGTTCAACATTGCCATCGACCACGACCTGCGGCTGGTCAAAGGCAATCGCGGCAATCGCCGCCGCCGTATAGGGGCCGATGCCGGGCAGTTTCAGCAATGTCGCATGGTCAGACGGGAACCGCCCGCCGTGATCCGTCACCACGACGCGCGCGCATTTCAGCAGGTTGCGCGCACGGGCGTAATAGCCAAGGCCCGCCCAGGCGGCCATCACATCGGCATCATCGGCAGCGGCCAAGGCGCGGACATCGGGCCAGAGCGTGGTGAATTTACGATGGTAATCGCGCACGGCGGCGACAGTGGTTTGTTGCAACATCACCTCTGACAGCCAGATTGCATAGGGATCGGGCAGCACGCCAGCCTTGCGGTCGGCGGGCGGCACCCGCCACGGCATGGTGCGGGCGTGGATGTCATACCATGCGAGTAAGTCTGAACTCAGGTCCTGCAATGTTTCGCCTCTTCCAACAGCACCGGCTTGGCGCTGCCTTGCTGATAAGGTAAAGCGAGGACATGAAACAGCCACGTCCCAAAGGCACGACTTATGGATTTTCGCGCGCCGCCACGCTGGTGCAGACCCGTATCCGCACGGCCAGCGAACAGCGCGGCTTTGCGGTGACCCGGCTGTTGACCCATTGGCCCGAGGTGGTGGGCGAAGCCACTGCGCAGATCGCCACGCCTGTGAATGTCAGCTATGGCCGTGGCGGGATGGGAGCGACGCTGACGCTGCTGACCACCGGCGCGCAGGCCCCGATGCTGGAAATGCAAAAAGACCAGATCCGCGACAAAGTGAATGCGTGCTATGGCTACCGTGCCATTGCCCGCGTGCGGATCACCCAGACCGCGCCCACCGGTTTTGCGGATGGGCGAGTGGCCTTTACCCCCGCGCCCAAGGCTGTAACGCAACCCAGCGCAGACGTGATTTGCAAAGCCAGCGCCCTGTCTGAAAATATAGCAAGCGAAGATCTGCGGGCGGCTTTGGCCAGATTGGGTGCCAATGTCCTTGCGAAACAAAAGAACTGAACAGAGGTAGTTATGAAACGTAGAACACTTTTGGCCGCTGGTGGCGGTGCCGCTTTGATCGCAGGTGCTGGTTGGATGGTTGGCCGCCCTGATCCGGTGACAGGCCTGCTGCCCGGTGCGGCCAGCGCGCAAGCCAGCGATGGTGCCGCGCCTGAAGTCGTGGATATGGTGCTTGGCAACCCCGATGCGGCGGTCGAGGTGATCGAATATGCCTCCTATACCTGCCCGCATTGCGCGTCTTTCCACGCGGATCAGTTCCAAGAGTTGAAGGCCAATTACATCGACACGGACAAAATCCGCTTTGTCTATCGCGAGGTTTATTTTGACCGTCCCGGTCTTTGGGCGTCGATGATCGCGCGCAGTCAGGACAACCCGGAATTCTTCTTTTCCTTCAGCGATATACTTTATGAAAAGCAACGTGACTGGCTGGCCAGCGGCGATCCGGCGACCATCGTGGAAGAATTGCGCACGCTGGCCAAGGTTGCCGGTCTGGATGATGCCGCCCTTGATGCGGCCCTGTCCGACAGTGCCAAGGCAGAGGCGCTTTACACATGGTTCCAGGCGAATGCCGAACGCGATGCGATCAATTCGACACCAAGCTTCCTGATCGACGGTCGGCTTTACAGCAATATGGCCTATCCTGAATTCGCCGAAATCCTCGACGCGCGGATCGGCTAAAGCCCCAGCCGGTCAAAGGCTGCATCCATCGGCGTCCAGTCGATCAGATGCAGCCGGACCGGCAGGGTTAGCACCTGGGTGCGGAACGCATCCGGCAGGCGCACGGCGTCTTTTTCGGTTGTGACCAATTGTGCCCGCTGCACCTGCGCCTCGATCTGCAAGCGTTTGATCAAGGCGGGGGTCAGCGGTTGATGATCGGCCAAAGCCTCTGCCCGGACCACATCCGCCCCCATATCGCGCAGGGTGCGGAAAAATTTATCCGGGTGGCCGATCCCTGCAAAGGCCAGCAGCCGCAGGTCGCGCCAGGGCATGCCGGTGGGCAAAGGCGCCAGATGGCCGGTCAGATGTGGCAGGGCCATGGGCCAGTCTGCGGCGAAGCTATCCTGCGCTTCTGGCGGGCCGATGGACAGGACCATATCAGCCCGCGCCAAGCCTTTCGCCACAGTTTCACGCAAAGGACCTGCCGGGATGACCTGGCCATTGCCGAAACCCCGCAAAGCATCGACCACGACGATGGACAGATCCTTGGCCACATCAGGGTTCTGGAACCCGTCATCCATCAGGATCACATCTGCGCCTGCCGCCAGCGCCGCCGCCACACCGGCCGCGCGGTCACGCGCGACCCAAGTGGGCGCGAAGGCGGCCAGCAGCAGCGGTTCATCGCCGGTTTGGTCGGCCTTGTGCCTGCGTTCGTCGACCTGCACAGGCCCGGTCAGCGACCCGCCGTAGCCGCGCGAGACGACATGCGGATTGCGCCCGCGGGCGCGTAATCGTTCGATCAGCGCGATGGTTGTGGGCGTTTTGCCGGTGCCGCCTGCGTTCAGATTGCCGATGCAGATCACCGGCACCTTGGCTGTGATCGTTGCCGGGCGGCGCAATCGCCTCGCGGTGCCGGCCGCATATAGCCAGCCCAAGGGTGCCAGCAGCCTAGCCACCAGCGCAGGCCTTTGAGGCGAAGTGAACCAGAAATCGGGGGCGCGCATGTCAGCCAACCCTTTCTTCAAGACGTTGCCGGATCAGGGTGACGATCCGGTTGGTCACATCTGCGCCGCGCGATGTGACATCCCAGGCGGCATGGGCCATTTCGGCGGTTTTATCGGGGGCGAGCAAAGCCTCGACCGTGGCACCAAGCTGATCATCGGTGCGGATCAGACGGGATGCTTTGGCCTCTGTCAGCCGCGCGGCATGGCGCTGGAACGGCGCGACATAGGGGCCATAGAGCACCGCAGAACCCAAAGACGCCGGCTCAAACGGGTCGCGGCAGCCGCCGCCGTGCAGCGTGCCACCCAGATAGGTGACAGGCGCGATGCGATACCACAGGCCCAGATCATCATCAGTGTCGATCACGAACACCTGTATCGGTTCGTCCGGTTCGGGGCTTTGCGACCGCAGGGCGACGTGAAAGCCGAAGCGGCGTATGTCGTCGGCGATAGGACCTGCGTTTTCCGGCCTGTCGGGCACGACGACCAGCAGCAGGCGATGCGCGCGGCGGCTGGCAACCTGATGCGCTAGGCTGAGCGCCATAGTGTCGTTGAGCGTTGCCGCAGCGGCCAGCCAGACCGGCCGTGTGCCAATCGCTGCCGACAGGACACGCCGGTCCTCTTCGTCACAGGACAGGACCTGCCCGCAATCTTCCATCGGGCCGGTCACCACAACCCGGCTTTGCGGCGCACCCGCGCCGACCAGCCGCCTGACGGCTGGCTGATCAATGGCCAGAATGCTTTGGAACTGGGACAACAGCGACCGGATCGCGCCCGGCACCCAACCGCCCGGCACCTGATCCAGCCCTTTGCCGTTTGCATCCACCAGAATGCAGGGCAGGGCTGCAGCGCGCATCCCGTCAAGCAGCACCAGATCCAGATCGCCCTGCACCCAGATTGCCATCATTGGCTGCCAATGCGCGATAAAGGCGCGGATATTGTCCTTGCCGCGCGGTTCGGGAAAGGCACGGCCTGTCAGGCTGTCGTCCCAAACGGGCACAGTCGCGATGATCTGGATCGCATCGGCATCTTCGGCCAGCTTGCGTTGCAGCGTTTCCACCGCGGTCAGTTGTTCGGGCAGGCTGCACCGTGCCCAGATGATCGCGCCTTGCGGGCGATCTGGCTGGGCCGCGAGCTTGCCATCCGGCCCGGCACGCCGCAGCCCTGCCACATAGGCCGCGATTTTCAGAGATCGCGCCATTGCCGCGGCCCTTTATCTGGCGTCAGACGCCCAGTTCTTCAGTCGGCGAAGCGGCGGTTTCTTCATCCCGCAGACGGTGAATATGCGCGATGAAATAGCGCATATGGGCATTGTCCACGGTGCGCTGGGCGGCCCCTTTCCAGGCGCTGAAAGCGGCCTGATAATTCGGATACATGCCGACAATGTCAATCGCATCGACATCTTTGAACACGTTCTTGGTCGGATCAATCAATTCGCCGCCGAAAACTAGGTGCAGGCGTTGTGTCATCAGGAAATCCTTAGGTTGAGAGGCTCGCGCGGACCCTAAAGCTTTGTCGCCGGTGGCTCAAGCCGTGCGGCCAGGCTTGCGTGCAATTCCTGCCCTGCCGCGATCACACCGGGGACCTGCGGATGTGGGTTGTTGAAGATCAGTCGTTGGCCGGATTGGTCGGTGATTGTGCCGCGCGCTTCGGCCACGATCAGCGCGCCGGCGGCGATATCCCATTCCCAAGAGGGCCGCAGCGTCAGCATCGCGTCGAACCGGCCCTGTGCCACCAGACACAGCCGATAGGCCAGCGATGACCTGAATGCCTGTTTGAACGGCGGCAAGGTTGCGTCTTTCCACAGATGCGGCGCGAAATTCGGCTTGGAGGCCAGCACGCGGGCCGTGTCGAGTGGTGCAGTGCTGACCCGGATCGCGCTGTCATTGACCTGCGCGCCGCCGCCTGCCGTGGCGGTGAACATCAGATCATGCAGGGGCAGATAGACGACGGCGGCGATCACTGCCCCGTTTTCGACAATCGCCAGCGAATGCGACCAGTCTTTCGCGCCGTCGATAAAGGCGCGGGTGCCGTCGATCGGGTCGATGACGAATTGGCGCTCGGTCGTCAGACGTGCGGCGGTATCGGGCGATTCCTCGGACAGCCAGCCGTAATCGGGGCGCTTGTCACGCAGGATATCGGCCAGCATGTGATCCACGGCCAGATCAGCCTCGGTCACCGGGCCAGCGCCGCCCGGTTTGTCGGTGACTTTGGGGCTTTGCCCGAAATAGCTGGTGGCGATGCGGCCTGCCTTGCGCGCGGCGTTGATCAGCAGGGCAAGATCACTCTCCGGCAAGGGTCAGCCCTTCGACCAACAAGGACGGGATCACGCGCGACAGATGCGGCTGCGCGTCATTGGCAGGGATCAGCGTCATCAGCACATCGCGCAGATTGCCCGCGACGGTGCATTCGTTCACCGGATAGGCAATCGCACCGTTTTCGACCCAGAAGCCCGCCGCGCCGCGCGAATAATCGCCCGTATTTGGGTTGATGGTGGAGCCGATCATCGAGGTGACGAGCAACCCCGTGCCCATCTGTGCGATCAGATCATCGCGGCTGGCTGTGCCTTGGGTCGTAGTGATATTGGTCAGGCCGGGCGAGGGCGGCGCGCCGGTGGATCGCGCGGCATTGCCGGTGCTGTCCATGCCCAGCTTGCGCCCATTGGCAAGGTCGAGCGTCCAGCCGGTCAGCACACCATCATCAATGATCGCGCGGCGCGCGGTGGGCAGACCTTCGGCATCATATAGCCGCGATCCGGTGACGCGGGGGCGATGCGGTTCCTCAATCACTGACAAGCCCTTGGGCAGAACTTGCGCGCCCAAAGCCTCGCGCAGCCAGCTTGACCCGCGCGCGATAGCGGCACCGTTAGTGGCTTGCAGCAGATGCCCGATCAAGGCGCTGGAAATGCGTTCATCGAACAGGACAGGATAGGCCCCCGTCTTGGGCCTGCGCGCCCCGGCACGTTCAACGGCGCGTTGGGCGGCACGGGTGCCAATATCATCGGCATCGCGCAGATCGGCTTGAAACACCCGGCTGTCGTAATCGTAATCCCGCTCCATTGCCGTGCCGGTGCCAGAGATCGCGACACAGGACAGCCCGCGGTCGGTCCGGGCATAGCCTGCGGAAAATCCATTGGTCGCGGCCAGATGCACCCGGCGGCGGGAATATCCGGCAGAGGCGGATTGCACCTGGCTGATACCTGTGTTGCGCAAGGCCGCAGCCTCGGCCCGGGCGGCCTGATCCTGCAACATCGCCGGATCGGGTTCATCGCTGGCGTCATAAAGATCAAGCGCGGATGTATCCGTTTCCTGCGCCAATTGCGCCGGGTCGGCTAGGCCTGCATGCGGGTCTTCGGGCGCTTCACGTGCCATGGCGACAGCGCGTTCGGCCATCTGGCGCAATGTGTCGGGCTTGATGTCCGACGATGACACACAGGCCTGCCGCTTGCCGACCAGCACCCGCAGACCAATGTCGATCCCTTCAGAGCGTTCGGCATGTTCCAATACCCCGCCCCGCACGTCGATGGAAACAGATGTGCCATCCACGGCCATCGCATCGGCAGAATCGGCCCCGGCCTTGCGCGCGATATTGATCAACTGGTGGGTCAGGTCAGACAGAGTCATGGCGGCTTCCTTTGCTGTTCCGTGACCTAGTGCGCAGGAGGGGGCGCTGCAAGGCCGCTGCCCGCAATGCAAACGGCGCGCCAGTCACCCGGCGCGCCGCAGATCATGTCAGATCAGATCAGCGGATACGCTGACCATTGGCCAGAACCTGACCATCGGGCGTCACTTCCAGATTGGTCTCCAACTGGTCATCGCCGGTGGAGCGGGCAAACATGCCCATCATCATCCGCGGTCCCATCAGGTCCTGTTCCGGGATCAGACCCATGGTCACAAGATTATCCAACAAAGCGTTCAATCCGTTGATCGTTACCGACACCGCGCCTTCGGGGCGGGGGTAGGGGGCAAAGGTCGTCAGATCGTCATTGTCAAAGGTAAAGGCACCTTCGCCCGTCGCGGTCGCCCCGGCAATCGCAAGGTTGAACTGCGTCAAATCGACAGAGTCCAGTTCAAACGGCAGATCGCTGGCCATCATCGCCTCTTCCTGTGCGGGATCGAGCATATCGAACAATGGCCGCGCCAGACCGGACAGACCGATCTGCACGGTGGCTGGATCGCGCGGCAGGACGCTGTCAGGGTCAAACAAAGACCAGATCATGTCGCTGAGCGTCAGATCCACCAGATCAACCCCAAGCGCGAACGGCTGTGGCGTCTCTGCCTGACCGAGAGGCATTTCAAAGGTGATGCCGTATTCCGCAAGGCTGACGTCAATCGGGAATGGCAGGTCGGCGGCGGTGACCGACACAGCAATATCGTTGGAATTGGTAATGTAAGACACGCTTTGATCGCTGATCTGTGCAGTCAGGCTGGCCGCGCCAGCGCTGAACGATCCGGCGCCCTGACCATCATCGATATTGAAATCGAACACGAATTCGCTGCTGTCGACGGTGTAGCCGCCAGCGACCGCCATGCCGGATGCGATCAAGTCATCAGGATCGGCCATATCGGCATCAAGCGGCATGGTTATATCGGCCTGAACGCTGATGCCGTTCACTTTACCACCGCCAGTGACATATTCGCCCGGCTTGTCGGGCGGCTGCACGTCGACCAGCAGATCGAACGAGTCAAACTGGACGTCATAGGACGTATTGCGCATCTCGTCCAAACGGGTGCTGTAGGTGCCGGACATATTATTGCCGACCAGCTGCATATCTGCTGTAAAGGTATCTTCGCCATTAACGATATCTTGCAGCGCGACTGTAAAGCGATCGGATTGCAGCGCGTAATCCAGCGCCTCTGGCGTGCCGCTGACCGTCATCTCAAGGCCCGGGTGGCTGATCAGAACGGTGATCACTGCACCATCTTCTTCGGTGATCACAAGCGGATAGCTGTCCGATGTCGTGATCCTGACGCTGCCGTCATCCTGCCCGTCAAAGATCAGCTGATCAATCGTCAGGGTGGATGAAATCCCGTCTTCGTCGGTGGTCAGCGTCAGGTCACGCACAGTCAATGTGTCGCCGATCAGGTCCTCTGACGTGGTTGTGACGTCACCGCCGAACATTTCCATTTCGATCTTCCAATCGTCCCAGACCTGCTGGGCCGTCACATCGGCGAATGCGGCATTACCTGAAACAAGCGCAGCAAAACACACAGCGCTGCGCAAAGTTGACTTATGGGTCATCTGTTTCCCTTCCATAATGGGTGTCCTACCCTGTCCACACCTTCCAAGTGGATGGAAGGACGGATAGCATCGCCAAAAGTGTTACCCATCTGCGGGCCAGACCGAAAGGGATTGATATGAAAAAGATGGATATGGGCGGCAAAACGGTGCTGATCACCGGCGCAAGCCGTGGCATCGGCGAAGCGGCTGCGCGGGAATTCGCCAAGGCGGGGGCGAATGTCGCCCTGATCGCGCGCAGCACCGATGACATCGCCCGGATCGCGGGTGAGATCGGGGAAAAGGCCTTGGCGATTCCCTGCGACGTGGCGCGCTATGCCCAGTTCGAACAGGCCGTCGCCGCCACCGCGCAGACCTTTGGCGGCTTGGATGTGCTGGTCAACAATGCCGGTGTGGTGGACCCGATGGGCCATTTTGCCGATCTCGACCCTGATGATTGGGCGCGCACCATCGATATCAACCTCAAAGGGGTGATGCATGGCATGCGCGCGGTGATCCCCGGCATGATCGCGCAGGGCCATGGCACGATCCTGAATATCTCATCCGGTGCTGCGCATAACCCGGTGGAAGGCTGGACCGCCTATTGCGCGTCCAAGGCCGGGGCCTACATGCTGACCCGCACCGCCGATCTGGAATGCCGCGCCAAAGGGTTGCGCATCCTCGGCCTGTCACCTGGCACGGTGGCCACCAAAATGCAGCGCGATATCAAGGATTCGGGCATCAGCCCGGTCAGCCAATTGGATTGGTCCGTGCATATCCCGCCCGAATGGCCTGCCAAGGCCCTGGTCTGGATGTGCGGGGCCGAGGCGGATCCTTATCTGGGCGAGGACATCAGCCTGCGGGATGAGGAGATCCGCCAGATGGTCGGGCTTGTATGATCCGCTCTGACCGGGACGGCGACACCTTGGTCCTGACCATCGACCGACCCGACAAGGCCGGGGCGCTGACGCCTGCGATGCTGACCGATCTGGCTGATCTGGTGGAGGCTGCGCGCGATGTGCAGGTGCTTATCCTGACCGGCACGGGCCGCGTGTTCAGTGCCGGTGCCGATCTGGACGCCGCCCGCGCCGGGTTGGCGATTGATCCGGTCTGGGAACGGCTGTCCGGCGCGATTGCCGATTGTCGCGGCCTGACGATTGCCGCACTCAACGGCACGGCGGCGGGCGGTGCCTTGGGCATGGTTTTGGCCTGTGATCTGCGGATCGCGGTGGCGCAGGCTAAACTGTTTTATCCGGTGATGCGGCTGGGGTTTTTGCCGCAACCGTCCGATGTGCTGCGCTTGGTGCGGCTGATCGGGCCAGCGCGGGCGAAAATGATCCTGATGGCCGGGCAAAAGATCGATGCGCAGACGGCGCAGGCGTGGGGCGTGATCGACCGGATCGTCGCCGATGATGCGCTGCTGCAAGCCGCCCGCGATCTGGGGCAGGATGTTTGCGCCGCCACACCGGCGCATGCTGCCGCGATCAAGCAGATGATTGCCCGGGCATGAATGATATCATCGTGATCGGCGCAGGCCCTGCCGGTCTGATGGCGGCAGAGGTCGCGGCAGCGCGCGGCCTGTCCGTCATGGTCGCGGATGCGATGCCCTCAGTCGGGCGCAAATTTCTGATGGCGGGCAAATCCGGTCTGAACCTGACCAAGAACGAACCGCTGGCCGATTACCTCGCCGCTTTCGGCCCCTTGCCGGACAGCCTGCGCGCCACACTCGCGGCTTTCGGCCCGGCAGAGGTGATGGCCTGGGCCGAAGCGCTTGGTCAGCCTGTCTTCACCGGCAGCACGGGGCGGGTGTTTCCCAAGGCGATGAAAGCCTCGCCTTTGCTGCGCGCATGGCTGGCGCAGTTGCGTGCGGCGGGTGTGACCCTGCAAACCCGCTGGCGCTGGGCGGGCTGGCAAGGCGATGCGCCGCTGTTTCAGACGCCTGATGGGCCGCAGATAATCGCGGCCAAGGCTGTGGTTCTGGCATGTGGTGGCGGCAGTTGGGCGCGGCTCGGGTCTGACGGGGCATGGGTCCAATATCTGCCCGATATCGTGGCCCCTTTCGCGCCCGCGAATATGGGCTTTGTCGTCGATTGGTCGGCGCATATGGCGCCGCATTTCGGCGCGCCTGTGAAGGCGGTGGCGATGACGGCGGGGCAGATGGTGACGCGGGGCGAATGCATTATCTCCGCCCGTGGCATCGAAGGCGGCGGCATCTACGCGCTGTCCCGCGCGATGCGCGACGGCGCGCCTTTGATTATGGATCTTTTGCCGGACCGCAGCCTTGCGCAGATCCGCACCGCCTTGGCCAAACCACGCGGCAAGGCCAGCCTGACCAATCACCTGCGCAAGGTTCTACGGCTGGACCCGGTCCGCCTTGCCCTGCTGGCGGAATACGGGATGCCTTACCCTGATGATCTGGCCGCTTTGATCAAGGCATTGCCGATCCGGCATGCTGGCCCGCGGCCTTTGGACGAGGCGATTTCGACCGCAGGCGGTGTCCGGCTGGCTGCGCTGACGGATGATCTGATGCTGCGCCACCGCCCCGGCACCTTTTGTGCCGGTGAGATGCTGGATTGGGAGGCACCGACCGGCGGCTATCTGATCTCGGCCAGTTTTGCGACCGGCCGACGGGCCGGGATGGCGGCGGCGGATTACGTTATCAGACGCTGAAAGGCCGGACGTGCGCTCATTCGCTGCTGATAGGCGCGCAATGTTTCGGGCGCGACGTCGAATTTGATCGACGACCCCCAGTTCAGGCAATGCGCGCAGATGATATCGGCAATCGTGACGTCATCGCCCATCAGGCAATCACCCGCAATGCGGGTTGCGAGTCGGTCAAGGCTGCGCGCCCATTCCCAGCGCAGGCTGTCCTTGATCGCGGGTAGGCGCTGATCCTCGGGCAGGATAAAGCTGTGCTTGGCCGCCATCCACAGGATCGCATCCATTTCATCGAGCACGGTATGGACCAACGCGTCATGCTGCGCGCGGGCGATGGTGCCGGGGGCGGGGATCAGGGCACCATGCCGATCCGCCAGATAGGTGACGATCGCGGTGGAATCTGTCAGCACAGCGCCATCCACGACAAGCACCGGCACTTTGCCCGAAGGGTTCAGCGCGATGACGGCATCTGATCTGGGTTGATCAGGCTGGTGGTCATAGGGCGCGCCGAGTTCTTCTAGCGCCCAAAGCACCCGCATGGCGCGTGACTTCTTTGGTCCGATCACCTGATACATCTTGCCCCCCCACTTTGCCATTGCAACCATTTGCGGGCGTCATCGGGCGATTTGCAAGAGGGTTCGCAAGGCCAGTCAGGCGCCGATTGGCACTGCAAAGACAGTGCGCCGGGATTGTTTCCACAGAGAAGACGATCAAATTTCGATCAAAGTGTTGCAATGGAGCACCGCTTCCCCCGCGCTGCCTGTGTAGGAAAAGGGTCAATCAGCCCTCAACAGCGCACAACCGGAACAAGAGAAGATGCGCAGACACTTATAATTTATCAATTTTTACTGGTAATTGATGATCGGAAATTTGCCGCACGGCGGGCCGGTGATGAAAGTCGGTATTCGTTCCCTCGAAAAAGACATTTTCCCTTTGCACCAAGGAGACTTGGTTTTTCCGCAATGGACTGATTTAAGGGAATAATGTGGACAGTCACACGTGACAAACCACCCGTGCATTTATTGGAGTACCGACATGCGCCTTACAACTACACTCGCTGCATCCGCAGTCCTCGCCGTTTCCGCTGTTGCCGCAAACGCTGGCGGCCTGGCCCCAACCACCATGGAAGCCCCTGTTGTTGTCATGGAAGAGCCAGCACCTGCCGGTTCGTCCATCAACCCAGCTTTCATCGTTGTTGGCGTTCTGGCTGCTCTGCTGATCGCAGCTGCTGCTGACTGATATCTGATCTGACCGCAAGGTTATGATCAAGGAAAGGCAGACCTTCGGGTCTGCCTTTTGCGTTAGCGCCGGGCCATCATCGCCAGCCGGATCAGCGTGCGTTCCATCAGGGCCGCCTGTGGTGCCGTGCTGGCGGATCGCAATTGCAGGTCGGTATCGGTCAGCGCGGTCAGCGCCTTTTCCAGCCGGTCACGGCGCCATTGGCTGACTTGCCGCGCGATCTTGTCCCGGCGCGGGCCAAAGACCGGCGGGCGCAGCCGCGCCACGCCAGAGCCCGGACCGCCGGGGTCAGAGGCCACGACATGCAACCGCCGGAAATGCCGCATCGCCCCGATGCAGAGCATGACAGGCGTTACCCCCTGCGCGTAAAGCCCGCGTAGCACCGGGCCAAGCTGATCAACCTGCCCGGCAGTCACCACATCCAGCACATCATCGACATCGACTTCTGCCGATTGCGGCGCATTGGCGGTGATATCGGCGATGGTCAGCGGCGTGTTGTCGCCTTGCTTATACAGCCCGACCTTTTCCACCGTCTGCCGGAAATCACCCGGTTCCAGCGTATTGGCCAGCGTGAACAAAGCATCCATCACATCGCGGCCCGGCTGCGGCAGCCCGGCGGCGGTCACGGCCCGGGCAATGTCGTTCATATTGGGCGGGTCGTCATAGATGCCGATGGCCATGGCGTTGCGGTGGCCTTCGAACACCTTGCGCAGCGGCGATTTGGCGGTCAGGGATCCTGCGGTGACGACAAGCTGCGCATCGCCCGCGCGCCAATCGGCTAGCGTGGCATCGACCAGTTTGGACAGACCATCCGTCGCATCCTCGACAAAGGCAACGCGGTGGCCGGGAAAGAATCCCTGCGCCTTGATCGCATCATCCAGCAGCGCCGGGTCCTTGCGCAGATCCCCGGCATTGATCCGGGTCAGGCGCATTTCCTCTTCGCCCTGCGGGCCGACAAGGGCGGCGATGGCCTCTTGCCGTTTGGTCGCGACGCGCATTGGATCGGCGCCAAAGATCAGCAGGCCGGCATGGCCAGGATCAGGCTTGCGCAGATAGGCTGAGGCGGCATCGCCTGCAAGCTTCATGCCGTCAGGTCCGGGGCCAGCAGCAACAGCCGGCTGACGATCATATCGGCAAGCGCAACGGACAGGCGGGCGGTGGCATCGGTTTCCGCCGCTTGCGTGGCGGTGGTGGAGCCGGTGGCGGCATAGCTGGTAAATGTCTCATGGCTGCCTTCGGCGACGACAGCGCCGGTCGTGGCATGGGTCAGGACCCATGCGACACTGCCCACCACATTGAACCTTGTATTGTCGCCCGAGGTTGTGATTGCCAGACTGCGCCGCCGGTCGGTGATCTGCGCGCGCAGGATATAGGTCGGTGCATCCGCCACGCCCAGCCGTTGTTCCAGCCGTTCGCGCAGCCGGAACCCTGACACGGTTGCGCCTGTGTCAAAACCAATTCTGCCGCGCAGGGCGCTGCCTTCGCCGTAAACCGGCGCAAAGCCGCAGCCCCCCAGCGCCAACAGGCCCACGGTAAACAGCCGCCGAGTGGGAAAGTCAGATGACAATGTTCACAATCCGTCCGGGCACCACGATCAGTTTCTTCACACTCGCACCATCCAGCGCCTTTTGCACGACATCCAACGCCAGCACGGCAGTTTCCACCGCTTCCTTGCTGGCATCAGCCGCGACGACGATTTCAGTGCGGCGCTTGCCGTTGATCTGCACGGGCAGGGTGACGTGATCATCGACCAGCATATCGGGGTCGGCCACAGGCCAAGGGGCAGTGGCGATCAGGCCATCACCACCAAGGCTCGCCCAGATTTCCTCGGCCAGATGCGGGGTCATCGGTGACATCAGCTGCGCCAGCGCCAGTGCGGCCTGCCGTCTCGTCGCGGCAGAGGCGTTGGATTTCGCCAGCGTATTGGTGAAGGCATAAAGTTTCGCAATCGCCGCGTTGAAGCCGAAGGTTTCCAGCCCCATCGTCACATCATGGATGCAGCGATGCATCGCGCGCAGCAGATCGTCATCGCCACTGCCGGGGGTGCCATCCGCGGCGGCGATATCGGCGGCAATGCGATAGACACGGGCGAGGTGTTTATAGGTCGCATCAGCACCCGAGGCGGTCCATTCCACATCGCGTTCCGGCGGGCTGTCGGACAGCACGAACCAGCGCGCAGTGTCAGCGCCATATTGCGCAAGGATATCGTCAGGATCGACGACGTTCTTCTTGGATTTCGACATTTTGGCGGAGGGGATTATTTCCACCTCGGTTCCGTCAGCCAGCTTCCCGTTCTTCACATCCTGCGGGAAATGATAGACGGGGCGACCGGCGTCATCCCGCGTCATGTAAATCTCATGCGTCACCATGCCTTGGGTGAACAAAGCATTGAACGGCTCAATCGCACTTTCCGGCAGATGCCCGGTGATCTGCATCGCGCGGGCGAAGAACCGGCTGTAAAGCAGGTGCAAAATCGCATGTTCGATCCCGCCGATATATTGATCGACGTTCATCCAATAGGCCGCGTCCTCCATATTCGTGGGCGTCGGCGCATGGGGGGCGGTGAAGCGGGCGAAATACCATGATGAATCCACGAAAGTATCCATCGTGTCGGTTTCGCGCAGGGCAGGCTTGCCGCAGGCGGGGCAGGCGCAGTTGCGCCATGTCGGGTGCCGGTCGAGCGGGTTGCCGGGGACGTCGAATGTGACGTCGTAGGGCAGCTCAATCGGCAGGTTTTCTTTCTTTTCCGGCACCGCACCGCAATCATCACAATGCACAATCGGGATCGGACAACCCCAATAGCGTTGCCGCGACAGGCCCCAGTCGCGCAGGCGGAATTTGGTGACGCCTTGGCCGATGCCATTGGCCTCGCAATAGGCGATGGCAGCATCGACGGCCTGCTCGCCGGTCTGGATTTGGCCGCCGGCGAAGCCCTTGGTGTAAAACACCTTTTCGGTCTTGGCGGGGACATAGGCTGTCGTCAGATCGGCGCTGGCATCCGCATCCGGCAGGAAGGTCGCGATGATCGGCAGGCCGTATTTGGTGGCGAAATCGAAATCCCGCTGGTCATGCGCCGGGCAGCCAAAGATCGCGCCGGTGCCGTAATCCATCAGGATGAAATTCGCGATATAGACGGGCAGATCGGGCTGGCCCGCCATCGGGTGTTTCACCGTCAGGCCGGTGTCATAGCCCAGCTTTTCAGCCTTCTCAATCGCTTCCGCCGTCGTGCCACCCTTGCGGCATTCGGCGCAGAAGGCGGCGACCTTTGCATCTTTGGCTTCCAATTCCTTGGCCAGCGGGTGATCGGGCGAGATACCGACAAAGGACGCGCCCAGCAATGTGTCGGGGCGGGTCGTATACACCTCGATCTCACCACCGTCATTGCGCTCAAACGCGAACTGAAGCCCGCGCGATTTGCCGATCCAATTGGCCTGCATCAGTTTGACCTTGGCGGGCCAATTGTCGAGTGTGTCGATGGCGCTCAGCAATTCCTCGGAATAATCGCTGATCTTGAAGAACCATTGCACCAATTCGCGGCGTTCGACCTCGGCCCCGGACCGCCAGCCCTTGCCGTCGATCACCTGTTCATTGGCCAGCACGGTCATATCGACCGGGTCCCAGTTCACCACGGCTTTCTTGCGGTAAATCAATCCCTTGGACAGGAAATCGATGAACAGGGCCTGCTGTTGGCCGTAATATTCCGGGTCGCAGGTGGCGAATTCACGCGACCAGTCGATGCTTAACCCCAGCGGTTTCATCTGTGCGCGCATGTCGGCGATGTTCTGATAGGTCCAATCCTTCGGATGCCCGCCCGAGGCCATCGCGGCATTTTCCGCAGGCATGCCGAAAGCGTCCCAGCCCATCGGGTGCAGCACGTTATGCCCGGTCGCCAGTTTGTAGCGCGCGATCACGTCGCCCATCGTGTAATTGCGCACATGGCCGATATGGATGCGCCCGGACGGATAGGGGAACATTTCCAGCACGTAATATTTCGGCTTATCCGCGCTGCGGGCGGCTTTGAAAATCTGGCCTTCGGACCAGATGTCCTGCCATTTCGGTTCAATCGCGGCGGGGGAATAGGGGATCATCAGAAGGTCTTTCAAACTGGCGGTGGTTCTACCTTACGTCATAATCCGGCAGGGCAGCGATGGCTATAGGTGCCGGTGCCACAAACGCAAAGAGCGGCCCCAAGGGGCCGCTCTCGCTTAGGAATGGTCCGAGGGTTCTGATTAGAACTTGAAGGACACTTCAACAGTTGTACCGACTTGGTAGTCAGGACGGCCAACTTCGTCGTCGTCGATGGAACCAGCGATTTCTGCGTCAGCATAGGCCACCAGCAGTTCTGCGCCGCTACCCAAGTCGTACACACCAGCGACATAGAAGTCGGTGCCGTTACGGGACACACCGTTGATTGGTGCGCCAGCATCGTCAGAACGGTCATGAACGCCAGCCAGCAGTGTCAGGCCGTTGCCAAGATCGTAAGAACCGTCGAGTTCAATGATGTTTGCGCCTTGGTCATAGTCATAGTCCAGACGAACGCTCAGAGGACCTTCGGCATAAGCAAGTGTCACGCCGTAGTTGTCTTCGTCAGAGCCGTCATCTTCAGCAACGTAGTAGACTGTCGCTGTGACTGGACCGAAAGGATATGCAACTTGCACACCGAGCGAGTTCTCGTCAGCAGTTTCGTTTGACGCATAGGCCAAAGTCACAGTTGCGCCAGAGAAAGTTGTGTTGACCGACACACCGAAGATTTCGTCGTTGCTGAAATCGCCGTTATCCGCACCACCAACACCGGCCAAGCCGCCTGATGCTTTGTAGAAATTGTCGTCTTCGTTAGATTCTGCTTGGTAAGCAGCGGTGAAACCGAAGTTGCCGAAGGAACCAGCAACACCCAGCGACAGCTGGTTCAGGTCTTCAGATACGTTCACATTGCCTTCGTTGTTGGCGATGACGTAGGAGATCGATGCTTCGATATCACCATAGGAGATGTCGCCGCGCAGTGCAGTTTCGCCGTCAGCTTCGGAGAAACCGTCAGCTTCCATGTCGCCAGCGCCGCTCCAACGTGTTTCAGCTGCGAACGGTGTGTCGCCGAAGTACAGGCCAGCATTCTCGGTTGTCAGCGACAGAACGAAGTCACCGGAAACCAAGTCTTGACCGTTACCAGTTGCAGTGTCGACGAAATCAGCCTCGAACACGGCACCGGCGGTCACGCCGTTGTCCAGTTCTTGGGACAGGTTCACACCCAGTGTGCCTTCCCAGTAGAAGCCTTGGTTGTCACCAATCTGCGTACCGGTGAAACCTGTTGGCAGATCACCATCATCGTTGTAACCGAGTGTCGCGTCGCCGTAGAAGGTCACTTCAGCAACTGCGGCGCCAGCAAAGGCAACCAGAGCAGTTGTTGTAAGAAGGATGCTTTTCATTGGATAATTCCCTCGTGTTTTTTGCATTCCCAAGAATGCCAGATGTTCTAGCATTGGTGACTAATTGCGCCCAACTTTCTTCACACTCAAGTCAAATGGGTTTGGCAAGGGCGTCTTGCTGGAACCTGATGCATCAAGGTCACACCCTGTTTTCGGCCATGACAGCGCAGGAAAACCCAGTTAATTCAGCGACACCGGCCCAGCCCCCTAGTTTTGAAGGACCTTCCATGCCTCTGGACGATATCCAAACCCGCATCTCTGCCGCCTGTGCCAAGGCGGGGCGCAATGTGTCGGATGTCACCTTGATCGCGGTCTCCAAGGTGCAACCGGACGCCCGCGTCGCCGCTGTGCTGGATCAGGGGCACCGAATCTTTGGCGAAAACAAGGTGCAGGAGGCGGCGGGCAAATGGCCACGGTTCCGCGAATCCTATGATGGGATCGCCCTGCATCTGATCGGGCCGCTGCAGACCAACAAGGCGCGGCAGGCGATGGAACTGGCGCAGGTCATCCATACGCTGGACCGGCCCAAGCTGGCCAATACGATTGCGCGGTTGGCGCAGGAGATGGGCCAATGCCCCGATCTGTTCATTCAGGTGAACACCGGCGAGGAGGAACAAAAGGCAGGTGTCCTGCCCGCCGAGGTCGATGCTTTCGTGACCGAAGCGCGCGCGCTGGACCTGCCAGTGGTCGGTCTGATGTGCATCCCGCCCGTGGATGAAGAACCGTCTTTGCATTTCGCGCTGCTGGCCAAGATGGCCGCGCGCAATGGTTTGACGGGTCTGTCGATGGGGATGAGCGCGGATTTCGAAAGCGCGATTGCGCTCGGGGCCACGCATATCCGTGTCGGCTCGGCGATTTTCGGGGAACGGGTGGCGCCGTGACGGCGTATAACCCACCGCCCGGCCCGCTGGATATCCTGCATGCTGATCATCAGGTCCTGTTGGTGGATAAACCTTCGGGGCTATTGTCCGTGCCGGGCAAAGGGCCTGACCTGACAGATTGCCTGATCGCGCGGGTGCAGGCGGTGTTTCCCGATGCTTTGCTGGTGCACCGCTTGGACCGGGACACATCGGGTGTGATGATCTTCGCCATGACCCCCCATGCGCAGAGGCATCTAGGCCTGCAGTTTGAGAACCGGCAGACCAAGAAAACTTATGTTGCCCGCGTCTGGGGCGAAATGGCCGAAAAAACCGGCACTGTCGATCTGCCGCTGATCGTGGATTGGCCGAACCGGCCCTTGCAGATGGTTGATCATGAAAATGGCCGCGCCGCTGTCACCGATTGGCGCGTGGTGCGCAAAGGTAGCGGTGAAACTCGCGTGCGGTTGATGCCCAAGACCGGGCGGTCGCATCAATTGCGGGTGCATATGCTGGCGCTGGGGCATCCGATTCTGGGGGACCCGTTCTATGCAACGGATCAGGCGCGGGATTATCCGCGCCTGATGCTGCATTCCGAAACGCTGCAATTCCGCCACCCTGACGGGGGTCAGGGGGTGCGGATCACGGCGAAATGTCCGTTCTAAGCCAGAAACTTTTGCACGGCGGTGACTTCGCTTTGTGCGATGCCGTGACCGCCCGGTTGCCAATGCACCTGCACCTCGGCCCCTTGCGCGGCCAGATAATCCACCAGCCCGCGGGTCATGTCGGGCGGGCAGATCGGATCATTCTCGCCCGCGGTGATCAGCACGCGCTTGCCCTTGAGCCCGGGCTGCGGGGCGGGGGTGAAGGGAATCAGCGGATGCATCAGAATAAGGTCATCGACCAGATCCGCCTGCGTCATCGCGACCGAGGCGAGGATATTCGCCCCGTTGGAATAGCCCAGCCCGACAACGCGCTTGGCCCCGGTCTGCGTGATTTCATCGGCGATGAAGCGGGCCATGGCATCAGTCCTCTGAGCCAGGTCGTCCATATCATAGACACCTTCCGCCGCGCGTTTGAAATAGCGCGCAGCGCCATGTTCAGACACGTCGCCACGCGGTGAGGTGACATGCGCGCCGGGGATCAGCTGTTCGGCGAAGCCGTGAAACTGATCCTCTGACCCGCCGGTGCCGTGGAATGTCAGGAACAGCGGTGCATCCGCTGCCCCTGTCGTGCGTTTTGCGATATAAGTCATCTTAGCCTTCCAGTGGTTCCAGCAGATGTTCCAGCTGCGTGCGCAGATGTTCGTGCTGGCTGGGCAGTTTCAGCGCCTGACCCAGATTTTCGGTGTCTTCGTCACGGGCAAAGCCGGGTTCATTTGTCGCGACCTCGAACAGCACGCCGCCGGGGGTGCGAAAATAGATCGCATAGAAATAGTCACGGTCGATGACAGGGGTGACCTGATAGCCGGTATCCAGCAGCGCCTCGCGCACTTCCAATTGCCGGGCGCGGTTGTCGACGGCAAAGGCGATGTGATGCACAGACCCGGCCCCTTGCGCGGCCCGGGGGGCGGAAGGGGTGACTTCGATATCAATCGTATTGGCATCATTGCCGCCCGGAACGATGAAGCGGGTCACGTTGTTTTCCGTGTCGAGCTTTTCATAGCCCATAAAGCCCAGTAGTTCGGCGCTCGCATCGCCATCCTTCAGCCGCATATCGGCGGAATGGAAGCCACGGATCGCGATGCTTTCGGTGACGCCATTGCCGGTCCAGGGGGTGCGATTGTCGTCGCGTTCGACCAAAGCGAATTGATCGCCATCGGGGCCGTTGAACAAAACGCGGTTTTCGCCAAAGCGGGTATCCTGTGCCACAGCATCAGTGTCGAAGGTCGTCAGCCGGTCCAGCCATGCTTGCGATGTGCCGGTGGGAATGCTGAAAGAGGTGCGCCCGACCTCACCTGCGCCGGGGCGTCCGCGACCGGCATTGGGGAAGGGGAAATAGGTCATCACTGTCCCGGCAGAGCCGGTCTCATCCCCGTAATAGAGGTGGTAGACATCAGGCGCGTCAAAGTTGACGGTCTGTTTGACCCGGCGCAGGCCGAGCACATTGGTGAAAAACGCGTTATTTTCGCGCGCGGAACTGGCCAGCGATGTGACGTGGTGCAGCCCTTTGATTTGTTTAATCATGACATCTCTCCTAATCCATTGGGGTATAGATATAGGAAAAGGTCGCGCACTAAATAGCAGTGGGCGCACCTGTTTGGTGCGCCCTTGCACATGGCTTATTCTGCAGCCCAGTCAGAGATGGATTTGACTTCCAGAAACTCCTCGATCCCCCAGATGCCGCCTTCACGCGCGCGACCGGACATTTTGACCCCGCCAAAAGGTGCGCCAGCACCGCGGGATTTGCCGTTCATTTCGATCATGCCCGCACGCAGGGCCAAAGCCATGCGATTGCGTTTCGCCCCGTCCTGCGACTGGACGTAATTGGTCAGACCGTAGGGCGTGTCATTGGCGATCTGCACGGCGTCTTCTTCAGTGTCGAACGGAATGATCGACAGCACCGGGCCAAAGATTTCCTCGCGTGCGATCCGCATCTGGTTGTTCACATCGGCAAAGACGGTGGGGCGCACATAGAAGCCACGGTTCATGCCGTCGGGCAGGCCCGGGCCACCGGCGACAAGGCGCGCGCCTTCATCGATGCCGACCTGGATCATCTTCTGGATCTGATCCCATTGCTTGCGGTTCACGACCGGGCCGATATGGCGACCCTCGTCCGACGCTGGACCCACTTTAATGCTGCCCGCCACCTCGGTTGCGGTTTCGACGGCCTGATCATAGATCGACCGTTCCACCAGCATCCGTGTCGGCGCATTGCAGGATTGGCCGGAATTGTTCATGCAGCTCAGCACGCCACGTTTGACTGCCTTTTCATCGGCATCGGCGAAGATCACATTCGCGCCCTTGCCGCCCAGTTCCAGCGTCACGCGTTTCAGCGTTTCCGCTGCTGCGAGAGAGATCGCCTTGCCCGCACGGGTGGAGCCGGTGAAGCTGATCATCTGCACATCTTCATGGCGGGATAATTGGCTCCCGACACCCATGCCGTCACCATTCACGAGGTTGAACACACCCGCAGGGACACCTGCATCATGAACAAATCCCGCGAACAACAAGGATGACAGCGGCGCTTCCTCTGACGGTTTCAGCACCACGGTGCAACCGGCCAGCAGGGCAGGGATCACCTTGAGCGTGACCTGATTCATCGGCCAGTTCCACGGGGTGATCAGCCCGACCACGCCAATCGGCTCCATCGCGATCATCGCACCGGGCGCGTGATCGCCCAAAGGTCTGATCCATTCGACCTGTTCGAACGCGGTCAGAAAGTTTTTCAGATGGTCAGGCAGGCTGGGGGCCTGCGAATTGCGTGCCAGATCAATCGGTGCGCCCATTTCAAGGCTGATAGCTTGCGCCATTTCCTCGGCGCGGGCTTCATATTGGGCAAGGATCGCTTTGACATATTCCGCCCGTTGCGCGGGATCTGTCGCGGCCCAAGTTGGGAAAGCGGCTTTCGCTGCTGCAACAGCCGCATCGGTATCGGCATGATCGCCCAGTGAAATGACGGCGCAAACGTCCTCGGTCGAGGGATTGATCACATCGTGATCGCGGGCTTTGGCGGGGGCAACCCATGCGCCGTTGATGTAAAAATTACGCTGTTCGATCATGTTATTTCTCCTGCACTTTGGCAAAGGTGTGGCATCTGCCCTGCCACAGCGCAAGCCGCAGTGGCATAAGCGCCTGACCATTCCTATGTAGGGCGTGTAACCCCGAAATGAAGGAGCAACCTCATGGGCCTGCGTATCAATGACACTATCCCCGATCTGACGGTCGAGACGGATCAAGGCACGCTTTCACTGCATGACTGGATCGGCGACAGCTGGGCGATCCTGTTTTCCCATCCCAAGGATTTCACCCCGGTCTGCACCACTGAATTCGGCGCTGTCGCACAATTGGCCGATGAATGGGAAAAGCGTGGCACCAAGGTGATCGGCATCAGCATCGACGGTGTCGAAGATCACAAGAAATGGAAAACCGATATTGAAAGTTTTGCCAAGACGAAGGCCGGTTTTCCGATCATCGCCGACGCTGATCTGGTGGTCGCAAAAGCCTTTGATATGCTGCCCGCCGATGCCTATCTGCCCGATGGGCGCACGCCGAATGACAGCGCGACCGTGCGCGCGGTGTTCATCATCGGGCCGGACAAAAAGCTGAAACTGTCGATGACCTATCCGATGAACGTGGGCCGCAACTTTGCCGAAGTTTTGCGCGCGCTGGACGGGTTGCAGACTGCTGCAGGCAATGGCGTGGCGACACCGGCCAACTGGAATGTCGGCGATGATGTGATCATCCCTGCGACTGTCAGCAATGACGATGCAAAAGCCAAGTTTGGTGATTTCACCACAGTGCTGCCCTATTTGCGCACAACGAAGCTTTGAACGCAAAAGGCCCCGGCGTCGTGCCGGGGCCTTTTGACAATGGGTCGCAGCTCAATAGGAGTAGCTGACGGCAAAGCCGATATAGGGAAAGACCGGGATATCGGACAAGTCATCATTCGCCTCGTCGATGCTGTCCTGAACACTGGGGTCTGTTTCCGCCGATGACACTTCCAGCGATGAAACGACCACGCCGACATCGCCAGAAAACGCCCAACCATTGCCAAAGGGATAGTTGAAACCAGTGGTAATCATCGGCGCGACTTCATTCTTGAACTTCACGTCGCCCTCGTAAACCGTGCCTTCATCGTCGAAAGTGCCGGTCAGCTCGGTGTTTGAGAAAAACAGACCGCCCGAGATCCGCCAAGGGTTCGACAGCGGGTAATAATCCGCCAGAACCGCAAAGCCACCCAGATCCAGTTTGCCGTCAACGGTGAAATCGTCATCGTCAAATTCATCGCTAAAGCTCAACCCGCCCATGATCATGGCGCGCAGGCTTAATTTTGGCTGGATTTCATATTCGCCCTGCAGCGAATAGCCAAAACTGGTCAGGCCGAGCCCGACCGACAGATCGCCAAAGTCCTGTGCCGATGCGGTGGCCGCCACGGTGCTGGAAAACAGCGCCGCAAAAAGAAGTTTTGAATTCATCGTACAACCCTCTCAAGAATGATGACGTAGCGTCATGCATGACTTTGAACCTAAAGAGGGCGTTCTTCGGTTTGATAGCAATTTGGCAACAATACACTTGTTTTCACTAAAAGCTGTGGGTTTTTGGACACAGCCAAAACGCAAACACCCGACCACAAGGGCCGGGTGCTTGGTAAATCTGCCGGAAGACGGGGCTTATTCTTCGGCAGCTTCTTCTTTGGCCAATTCCTGACCAGTGGCCTGATCGACCATTTTCATCGCCAGACGGACCTTGCCACGGTCATCGAAGCCAAGCAATTTGACCCAGACTTCCTGACCTTCTTTCAACACATCGGATGGATGGTTCAGCCGCTTGTTCTCGATCTGGGACACATGGACCAGACCGTCACGCTTGCCAAAGAAGTTCACGAAAGCGCCGAAATCGACCAGTTTGACCACGGTGCCTTTGTAGATCTTGTTCTCTTCAGGCTCTGCCACGATCGAATAGATCATGTCATAGGCGCGTTTGATCGCATCGGCATCATTCGAGGCCAGCTTGATAACGCCATCATCGTTGATATCGACCTTGGCACCGGATGTTTCCACGATCTCGCGGATGACCTTGCCGCCAGACCCGATGACTTCACGGATCTTGTCGACAGGGATCTGCATGGTTTCGATCTTGGGCGCATGCACGCTGAATTCCTGCGCGCCGGTCAGCGCCTTGGACATTTCATTCAGAATGTGCAGACGGCCAGCCTTGGCTTGATCCAATGCTTTTGCCATGATCTCTGGCGTGATGCCTGCGATCTTGATATCCATCTGGAGCGAGGTGATGCCGTTTTCGGTACCCGCAACCTTGAAGTCCATATCGCCAAGGTGGTCTTCGTCACCCAGAATATCGGACAGCACGGCATAGGATCCGTCATCTTCCATCACCAGACCCATGGCCACACCGGCAACGGGTGCTTTCAACGGCACGCCAGCGTCCATCATGGACAAGGAGCCACCACAAACCGACGCCATCGAGGAAGAGCCGTTGGATTCAGTGATCTCTGACACGATACGGATCGTGTAAGGAAAATCTGTCGGCGCAGGCAGGACCGCCTGCAATGCGCGCCATGCCAATTTGCCATGGCCGATTTCGCGACGGCCGGGCGATCCGACACGGCCCACCTCGCCCACCGAATAGGGGGGGAAGTTGTAGTGCAGCATGAAGTTGGTTTTATACATGCCAGTCAGCGAGTCGATCATCTGTTCGTCATCGCCGGTACCCAAAGTGGTCACGACCAGACCTTGGGTTTCGCCGCGGGTGAACAAGGCCGACCCGTGTGTGCGTGGCAGGATGCCGGTTTCCGACACGATCGGGCGGATTTCATCCAAAGCACGGCCATCGATGCGGCGGCCATGTTTGACGACATCACCGCGTAACACGGCAGATTCCAGTTTCTTCAGCGCGGGGCCGAGGTTGCCGTCCGCCTGCTGATCTTCGGTCAGGGCCGCGATGATATCAGCCTTGGCAGCGGAAACCGCAGAGGTGCGTTCCTGCTTGTCGGTGATCGCATAGGCGGCGCGCATCTTGTCTTCGCCTGCGGATTTGACGGCGGCGTAAAGCTCCGAATAATCCTCTGGCTGGAAATCGAACGGTTCCTTGGCAGATGCTTCGGCCAGCTGGATGATCAGGTCGATGACTGGCTGGATCTGTTCATGCGCAAAGGTGACGGCACCCAGCATTTCTTCTTCCGACAGCTCATAGGCTTCGGATTCAACCATCATCACGGCGTCTTTGGTGCCGGCGACAACCAGATCAAGGCGCTGCTCGGGCTTCATGCGCAGGTTATGCATGTCGTCCAGTTCAGGGTTCAGGATGTATTCGCCATCCACGAAACCCACGCGGCAGGCACCGATCGGCCCCATGAAGGGCGCGCCGGAAATCGTCAGCGCGGCGGATGCGGCGATCATGGCGATCATGTCGGGGTCGTTGACACCGTCAAAGCTCAGCACGGTACACATCACCAGGACTTCGTTTTTGAAGCCGGGGACGAACAGTGGGCGGATCGGGCGGTCGATCAGGCGGGATGTCAGCGTCTCTTTTTCAGTGGGACGCGCTTCGCGCTTGAAAAAGCCACCTGGCACTTTGCCGGCGGCGTAATATTTTTCCTGGTAATGTACGGTCAGCGGGAAGAAGTCCTGCCCTGGCTTTTGTGCCTTTGCAAAGGTCACGTTCGCCATCACGCTGGTTTCGCCCAGCGTCGCAATGACCGTGCCGTCAGCCTGACGGGCAACCTTGCCGGTTTCTAGTGTGAGCGTCTCTTCGCCCCACTGCATTGATTTTTTCACTTCGTTAAACATCATCATGTCCTAGTCGGGCCGCAGCCCATTTTGCGTAGGGGGCGTATTCCCCCTCATCCCTGTATCTTCTTTGTATCGGCGCTGGGATGCGGGCGCCGGGCTTGTCAAAGATGGTTGGGACTTAACGGATATTGGCCTGTTTGGGAAGAGGGGCTAGGTTTCACCCCAATTGCAGCGCGGATTGGGCCGGGTATGTGGAAAAAACTCGCCAAAGGCGTCGTCGGCCTGATCTTCGTTCTGGTGGCCATCGTAGGCTGTCAGCAGGTGCGCAATTCCGGCAGTGATCCGGTGCCGGAGGCTGCGCCGCAGGTTCTGCGGCTGGCGACTTATAATGTGCATTACATCATTCTGGGGCGGCAGACGGGGCCATGGTCGGTCGGGGATTGGGAAAGGCGCAAGGGGCCGCTGGATCTGGCGTTCAAGGCGGTGAATGCCGACATCATGGCATTTCAGGAAATGGAAAGCTTTGGTGGCGGCTCGGACGGGTCGGTCAATCTGACGCTGGATTGGTTGTTGGCCAATAATCCCCTCTATGCCGCCGCAGCGCTCGGGCCGGTGGAGGAATTTCCGTCCACCCAGCCGATCCTGTACCGCAGGGACAGGCTGACACTGCTGCACCAAGGCTGGTTCTTCTTTTCCGACACGCCGGATGTCATCTATTCCCGTACCTTCAACGGGTCCTATCCGGCCTTTGCATCCTGGGCACAGTTCCGCGATCTGACGAGTGGCGCGGTGTTCCGGGTGGTCAATCTGCATACCGATTACGCCAGCCTGTCGAACCGCGAACAATCCATCGCCTTGGTCGCGGATCGGATCACGCCTTGGGTACAGGCGGACGAGGCGCTTTTCGTCACGGGTGATTTCAACGCGCGTCTGGGATCACCAATCTTGGAGATGCTGGGTGATCTGGGGGTTGATTACGTGCCGGTGCAAGGATCGACCTTCCATTTCAATCGTGGCTTCAACCTGTTCGGCGCGATTGACCATATCGGATCTGTCGGCGGGCCGGTTCTGGCCGCCGGGCCATTCGTGCTGCGCGAGAAATTCGACGGCGAATGGCCCACAGATCATTACCCGCTTGCCGCTGACTTCACCCTGCCAGCCCCCTGAAACCAAAAACGCCCACCCCAAGGGGCAGGCGTTTTCGCGTTCGAACGATAAGTCGCGCGTTACCGGCGCAGGCCAAGCCGTGCGATCAGGCTCTGGTAGCGGGCTTCGTCTTTGGATTTGGTGTAATCCAAAAGCTTGCGGCGCAGGGCGACCATTTTCAGCAGACCACGGCGACCGTGGTTGTCTTTTTTGTGGGTCTTGAAATGCTCTGTCAGGGTCGCGATGCGGCTGGACAGGATCGCAACTTGCACTTCGGGCGAACCAGTGTCGCCTTCTTTGGTTGCGAATTCTTTCATGATCCGTGTTTTGTCTTCAGCAGTAATCGACATCGGGGTCTCCTTGTCTAAAGGGTGAATGGCGCAAGCCGGGATGTCGTCCAGCAAGGCCCGTGGAGGTGCCGCCCGGACAGAATCCGCGCAGATGGCTGCGCATAAGGGGATTTGGCGCAAAAGAAAAGCGTTTTATACGCGCAGATAGGTTACCGCTGCCAGATCGGGTTCGGCGAAATTGACCAGTTTGGCGATGACTTGGCCATTGGCCAACAGCAACGTCCCGTCCTCCGCCAGTCCGGTGGTCAGGGTCGGACGCTCGCCCTCATGTTCGATTTCGATCACATCCTCATCAGGGTTAAAGTCATGCAGCGTGACCGACATGCCGGTCCTGATGTTGAAGATATCCACGCCCGGCCCGCCATTCAGATGATCGCCCGGCCCACCGGACAGGTAGTCATCGCCAGCGCCGCCATTCAGGTAATCGAGATCGAGATCATCGCGATCAATGACGACATCATTGCCTGGTCCGCCCAGTATCGTATCCGCCCCTGATCCGCCAAACAGCATATTGTTGCCATAGCTTCCCATCAGACTGTCATTGCCTGCCCCGCCGAACAGGATGTCATCGCCGTCGCCCCCGACAAGATCGTCATTGCCGTCGCCGCCAAACAATATGTCATTGCCGACATGCCCGTAAACTTCATCATCGCCGTCGCCGCCGACCAGAAGGTCATCGCCGCGTCCACCGTGCAGGACATCATTGCCCGCGCCGCCGAACAGGATATCGTCGCCGTCACGGCCATCCAGATAATCATTGCCCGCACCGGTGGCGATGACATTATCCGCATCATCGGCGAAATTGATCGTATTGGCATCGCTGGTCGCGAGTTGATCGCCCAAACTGCGGATCTGCGCCTCAATCACGGCGAGATCATCTAGAACGGTGCTGTCATCGTCATCCGGGGGGATCTCATCCTCCACCTCATCGCTCGCCTCAAGCATGTCGGACAGCGATGTCATCGCCGCCGCTGGACTGTCACTCTGATCCTCGGGCAGGCTGTCGTCGTCATCTTGTGCAGCGGGGCTGTCCCCCAGCAGCAGGGCACCCAGTGCGAAACCCATCAACCCTAAAACTGCCAACATCAGCGCCCCAACCAGACCAGAATCGCAACGAAACGTACATGCTGTGACGATAGCACAGCCCGTTCTCGGTCCGTTCCGAAAACTGATCTGATGGTTAACTGTCGCGAAAGAACGGCAGAAAGCTGTCGGTCACTGCTTTTGGGTTTTCTTCCATCGCGAAATGCCCGGAGATACAGGAGGCATCGGTCATCTGCTCGACCCATGGCTGCCACAGCGCGGCGGGATCACCGGTCTGCGCCGGAAACCCGCTTTGCGCCCAAAGGAAATGCAAGGGGGCCGTGATCCTGCGCCCGGCAGCCTTGTCCGCATCATCCAGCTCCCGGTCAAACGTTGCACCTGCCCGGTAATCGGCACACATCGCGTGCAGATGCGCGGGGTTCGCCGCCTGCGCGCGATAGCTGGCAAGGGCGGCGTCACTGAACACCGCCAGTGATTTATCCAGTGTCCAGGATTGCAGCGTCCAGTCGATATAGCCAGCAGGATCAGCCCCGATCATCCGTTCGGGCAGGGGCGCGGGCTGCGCCAGAAAGGTCCAGTGATAGGCCTTCAACGCCAGATCGGCAGACCAACTGGCCCAGAAATCGCCTGTCGGCACAATCTCGATAATCCCAAGCCGGAGGATGCGGTCAGGATGGTCCAGCGCAAAGCGGTAAGCGACCCGCCCACCCCGGTCATGCCCAAGAATATGCGCGCGGTCCAATCCCATCTCATCCATCAGGGCGGCGACATCAGCCGCCATCAGGCGTTTGGAATAGGTTTTGTGGTCCGCGTCATCGGCTGGTGCGTTGCTGTCGCCATAGCCGCGCAGGTCGGGGATGACTACGTCGAAATGCTTGGCAAAGGCAGGTGCCACCTTTTCCCAGCAATGATGGTTCTGCGGATAGCCATGCAGCAGGATCAGCGGCGTGCCTTGGCCCGCGCGATGCACCGACAGGGTCACGTCGCCACAGGTGACATAGGATTGGGTGAAACCTTGGATCATGTGACGCTCCATCGCTCGGGTTGCTGCGCATAGCTGAGATAGAGAGGGTGGCGCGGATGCCCGTCCTTGGTCAAGCCGAGTGTCAGCAGTGGCGTCTCGGTCCGGCGCAGAAATTCTGCCACTTGTGGCCCGCGTCCCAGATGCGCGCCATGCGTGCCCCAGGCGGCGATGATCTGGTCGGCCCAATCTGCGGCCGCGATCAGCATGGCATCATTTTCAGGGCCGATTGGATCAGCGGCACGCCGCATCGCGCGCGGATCAGTGTCGCGCCATGCAAAGATATTGGTGACCCGAAACGCCCCGAAGCCCAAGGCGCGGGCACGGCGCTCGCAGCGTTCTACGGTGGGATCGTTGTGGATTTCGTCGGCTTTCGACGGGTTCAGCATGACGAATGTCAGACGCTGGCCTTGCGCATCCCAGATCCGGGTCAGATCGTAGCGATAGTTTTCGCAATCCGAATAGGTCGCGGTAGAGGCGGCGTGATCGCTGATATGATGGCGGATGATCATGCGCGTGGCAGGTAAGGTGGATAGTAATCCACCTTACGCGACAAAAACCCGCGCCGGGTGCAATTCGCCACCGCGATAGCTGCCGATGGCAATCGCCTGGCCGTCATGGCTGGCCCAGACTTCCTCGCCATATTCGACGCCATTGGCGATCACCGTTGCCGGATTGCCGTTGCGCAGTTTTGCCACGCTTTCGGCAGGGCAGCGGACCTCGACCAGATCGGCCAGACCAACCTCGAGCGGCAGCAACCGCGCATCCAGTTCAGGCGTGCGCGCAATCGCATCCATCTGGTCCAGCGTGATCCCGTCACTTGCCTGAAACGGCCCCGACCAGATCCGGCGCAACGACCGGACATGCGCCTTGCAGCCCAACACCTCACCCAGATCGCGCGCGATAGAGCGGACATAGCCGCCCTTGCCGCAGGTCATTTCCAGCACGACATGATCCGCATCGGGCCGATCGGCCAGCAGCAATTCCTCGACCCACAAGGGCCGCGCGGCCAGTTCCATTTCCTCGCCCGCCCGCGCCTTGGCATAGGCGCGCTGGCCGTCGACTTTGACGGCGGAAAACTGTGGTGGGACCTGCATGATATCGCCGATGAACCCGGCCAACGCGGCCTTGATCGCGTCATCATCGGGGCGCAGGTCGCTGGTGGCGATCACTTCGCCTTCGGCATCATCGGTATTGGTGGCCTGCCCCAGCCGCACGGTGAAAACGTAAGCTTTGAGCGCATCGGTGATATAGGGCACGGTCTTTGTCGCCTCGCCCAAAGCGACAGCCAACACGCCTGTCGCTTCTGGGTCGAGCGTCCCCGCATGACCGGCCTTATTCGCCTCGAACGCCCAACGCACGCGGTTGACCACCGTGGTCGAGGTGATTCCCGCCGGTTTATCCACCACCAGCCAGCCTGAAATATCGCGTCCCTTGCGTCTGCGCGCCATGATCTTACCCTTAATCCGTTGCGGGCTAGCTATGCGGCTGTGCAGCACTGGTCAAGCCGATGCGGATCGCGCAATGTGGCTGAACCGAAACGCTGCAGGATCGCCCGATGAAATCGTCCAAGACCGAGACCCCATTGCTGATCATCGGCTGGCTGGAATGTATCAGCCTGCCCGACCTGCGTTTGCAGGATTTCGCGGTCAAGGTTGATACCGGCGCCAAGACCACGGCGCTGCATGCGGACGACATCGAAACCTTCCAGCGCGACGGGATCAAATGGGTCCGCTTCCGCAGCCCCGATATCCCCGGCACGCCCCCGCGCATCTGTGAATTCCCCGTCTTCACAAAGCGTGATATCACCAATACCAGCGGCACGCCGGAAACCCGGATCGTGATCCGCACCCCGATGATTCTTGCCGGACGCAAGTGGAAGATCGACATATCCCTGACTGACCGGGGCACGATGCGGTTTCCACTGATCCTGGGGCGTCGGGCGCTCCGTCATAAAAACATCGCTGTTCATGCCAGACAATCGTATCTGGTCAGCGACAAACCGCAATTTGAAAGCCCCGCATTATGAAAATCGCCATGCTCGCCCGCAACGCCGAACTCTACACCCACCGGCGTCTGAAAGAAGCCGCCGAAGCGCGTGGCCACACCCTTGATATCATTAACACTTTGCGGTGTTACATGAACATCGCCTCGCGTCGGCCAGAGGTCTATTATAACGGCGAAAAACTGGTCGGGTACGACGCCGTCATTCCGCGCATCGGGGCATCGGTCACATTTTACGGCATGGCCGTGCTGCGCCAGTTTGAAATGCAGGGCGTGTTCCCGCTGAATGAAAGCGTCGGCATTGGCCGGTCACGGGATAAGCTGCGCTCCATGCAACTGCTCGCGCGCGATGGTATCGGCCTGCCGGTCACGACCTTCGCCCATGACCCACGCCAGACCGAGGAAGTGCTGAAACTCGCCGGTGGCGCGCCTGTGGTGATCAAACTGCTGGAAGGCACGCAAGGCATCGGCGTCGTGCTGGCCGACACTGACCGTTCCGCCAAATCCGTGGTCGAGGCGTTTCGCGGTGCGGGCGTCAACATCCTGCTGCAGGAATTCATCAAAGAGGCGGGCGGCACCGATATCCGGGCCATCGTCATCGGCGGCAAGGTCGTCGCTGCGATGAAACGCACCGGGGCAGAGGGGGAATTCCGCTCCAACCTGCATCGTGGCGGATCGGCGCAATTGATCAAACTCTCGCCCGAAGAACGCTCCACCGCGATCCGCTCGGCCAAGGCGATGGGGTTGAATGTCTGCGGCGTCGATATGCTGCGCGCCAATCATGGGCCGGTGGTGATGGAGGTGAATTCATCCCCGGGTCTGGAAGGCGTGGAAAAGGCGACAGGGCTGGATATTGCCGGCATGATCATCGAATATATCGAAAAGAACGCCAAACCCAACGCCACAAGGACCAAAGGCAAAGGATGAAGTCACGCGCCCCGTTTACGATTGCCGGCGAAGAGGTTGCAGCCGGAACCCGCAGAACCGTCAATATCCCCGTCAGCACTTTGTCGGACTACACGCCCGTCACCCTCTCCGCACATGTGATCCATGGGCGCAATGACGGGCCATGCGTCTTTGTCAGCGCAGGTATCCACGGCGATGAGGTGATCGGCGTCGAAATCGTCCGCCGCCTGCTGCGCACCGGGACGCTGAAGAACGTGGCGGGAACGCTGATTGTGGTGCCGATCGTGAATACATTCGGGTTCCTGAATCATTCGCGCTATCTGCCTGACCGGCGCGATCTGAACCGTTGTTTTCCCGGCTCGCCCAATGGCTCGCTCGCCTCGCGGCTCGCCTATATTTTCATGACTGAGATTGTCGAACGTTGCAGCCTTGGCATCGATCTGCATTCCGCCGCGATCCACCGCACCAACCTGCCGCAGGTCCGTGTGTCGAGCAGCAATGCCGAAACCATGCGCCTTGCCCGGATCTTTGGCGCGCCGGTAATTCTGACCAGCGCGTTGCGCGACGGGTCTCTGCGGCTGGAGGCCAAGAAGAAAGGTGTCGATGTCCTGCTTTATGAGGCGGGCGAGGGGATGCGCTTTGATGAGATGTCGGTGCGTGCGGGCCTCGCAGGCATCCTGCGGGTACTGAAAGATGTGGGGCTTTTGCCCAAGGCAGGTATCGCCGCCGCCAAGGCGCAGCCTCTGGTCTGTTCCAACAGCCATTGGGTGCGCGCCCCCGCCGGGGGGCTGCTGCGGATGTTCAAAGCCGAAGGCGACGTCGTGGCGCTGGATGATCTGGTCGCCGCAATCTCTGACCCGTTTGGCGGCGGCGAGGTCGAGGTGCGCACCGGCTATGCAGGCATCATCGTCGGCCGCGCCGTCATGCCCATCGTCCATGAAGGCGACGCCTTGTTCCACGTCGCCGCCGTCAAATCCGCCGATGCGGCAGAAGCTGCCGTGGGCGACCTCGCGGCGCAACTGGAAGAAGCGCCGCTCTTTGACGAGGATGAGATTATTTGAACCTGCCCGGCCCGCCAAATACCTGCCGAATTGTCGCGGTCTGCCCCTTACATCTTCTTTTTTCTAGAAATACTCCGGGGTGAGCGGTGGCCAGCGGCCACCGCGAGGGGCAGAGCCCCTTTGCTAGCTCTCGTGTGACGCAAGAACCTCCAGAAACGCCTCGCCAAACCGCTCGGCATGCCGCTCACCGATCAGCCTTGTCAGGCTGGTGATATCGGCGTTGCGCAATTGCGCCACCTTGGCCAGCATCGAGGCGGAACAGGTCATCGGTTTATCCGCGCCATGTGGGCCGCGCAGCAGGGCGCTTTGCGCAGCCAGCAGGCGGTCGTAGATCAACCCTTCATCCTTGCCTGCCAGCTTGCGGCGGCTGGGATGCAGGTTTTCCGCCTCGCCTGCGATCACCTCAAGGAAAGCACGCCCATAGCTTTCCAGCTTCTTGGCCCCGACCCCGCCGATATGGGCCATATCATCCAGCGTCGCGGGGCGCTTTTCGGCCATCTCGATCAGGGTCTTGTCGTTGAAGATGATATAGGCGGGCACGCCGGCCTGTTCCGCCAAAAACCGGCGTTTCGCCTTCAGCGCGGACAAGAGCGGCGCGTCATCTTCGCTGACCAAAGTATGCACCTTTGGCCCCGACCCCTTGGCAGCGGTGATCGTATCGCGGCGCAGCATGATCGTCGCCTCTCCGCGCAGGATCGGGCGGGCGTGGTCGGTCATGCGCAAGGCGCCATGCCGGTCGCGGTCGGGGCGGAGCAGGTCATGCCCCATCATCTGCCGGAAAATCGCCTGCCATTGGCGGCGGTCGTATTCCTTGCCCACACCATAAGTCGGCAGGCTGTCGTGCCCGCGCGCCTTGATCTTGTCGGTGGCTTGTCCCAGCAGAATGTCGATCAGATGGCCCGCGCCGAAATATTCCTCTGTGCGCAAAGCAGCGGACAGCGCCATGCGCACCGGTGTGGTGGCATCAAACACCTCGGCGGGTTTATCGCAGAGATCGCAATTGCCGCAGGGCTCACTGGTTTCGCCAAAGTAAGACAAAAGCGTCTGACGGCGACACTGCAAAGCCTCTGCCAGCCCCAGCAATGCGTTCAACCTGCCATGATCAGCGGCGCGTCTGTCGGCAGGAGCCAAGCCTTCGTCGATCTGCTGGCGACGATAGCGGATGTCATCAGGGCCAAACAGCGTCAGCGTTTCGGCAGGCGCGCCGTCGCGGCCCGCACGGCCGATTTCCTGATAATAGCTTTCAATCGACTTGGGCAGATCGGCATGCGCGACCCAGCGGATATCGGGTTTGTCGATCCCCATGCCAAAAGCGACCGTGGCGCAGACGATCAAGCCATCCTCCTGCTGGAACCGCCGTTCGACGATACGCCTGTCCTCCGCCTCCATCCCGCCGTGGTAATGGCAGGCCAGATGCCCGGCTTCGGCCAAAGCACGCGCCAGCGTTTCCGTCTTGGCGCGGGTGCCGGTATAGACGATGCCGGATTGCCCTTTGCGCGCGGCGGCAAAGCTCAGGATCTGCTGGCGCGGGCCGTCTTTGGACGCAAAGGCCAGATGGATATTGGGCCGGTCAAAGCCATGCAGAAAGGTTGCAGGCTGCTGGCCTGCGAACAGTTTCTGCACAATTTCCGCCTGCGTTTCCGCATCCGCTGTGGCGGTAAAGGCAGCCAAGGGCACATCCAGCGCCTCGCGCAATTCACCGATGCGCAGGTAATCGGGGCGGAAATCATGGCCCCATTGGCTGACGCAATGCGCCTCGTCCACGGCGATCAGGCTGACACCGGCGCGGTGCAGCATCTGCGTTGTGCCTGCGGCAGACAGGCGTTCAGGCGCCATATAGAGCAGTTTCAGCGTCCCGGCCTCAAGCTCGGCCCAGACCGCCTCTGTCTCTTCCTCCGTGTTGCCCGATGTCAGGGCACCGGCACTGACACCCGCCTCGCGCAGGCCGCGGACCTGATCGCGCATCAGGGCGATCAGCGGGGAAATCACCACGGTCACGCCATGGCGCATCAGGGCAGGCAATTGGAAACACAGGGATTTACCGCCACCCGTGGGCATGATGGCCAAGGTGTTCTGACCAGAGGCCACAGCCTCCACAATCTCTTGCTGGCCGGGCCGGAAGGCGTCAAAGCCAAAGACATCGCGCAAAAGATCGGCAGCGGGCATGAAGGGGGACCTGTCTCTTTGTTTTCTTGATTACCGGCATCCATCCCATAACCGGAATCGGTGAACAACCCGTTCCCGGACGCAAAGACGCAAAAGGCCGCCTCTGATTCCAGAGACGGCCAAGCGTGACAGGGAGGTGTCAGAAATTACCGGTTGATGCGGTATGTTTCGGAGGCGACGACTTCGCCATCGACCTTCAGCACGGCGATCACGTTATCACGGACAACGTTGCCAGTGTTGACGCGGACGTCAGAGTTGGCGCCTTCACGCACGTTCTGTGTGCCCAGCAGATCACCTTGGGTGCCGGTGCGATAGTCGTAGATTTCGACCACACCGTCGCCTGCGGCGCGGACAATCCCCAGCTCGACAGTGCTGGTGGTGTTCTGGGCGCGTGGCAGCTCGAAATAGCTGTTGGCCGAAGCGACAGAGGCAGTGGCAGCAAGTGTGACTGCGGCGAGAGCGAATGCTCTAATGGACATGATACTGTTTCCTATTCAATTGGTTAACGGCGTGGAGACGTCGTTTGGGGTGACGTGACAGCGTGTTGTTTTGCTGCCGGTGAAGAACAGATCATCCTTTTCTCAGGCTTCGGAAAGAGGCAGCTTGATCACGAAAAGAAGACTGAATGTGATCAAGTTCTGCGCTTGAATTCAAAAATTACTTTCCACTGTCATATTTCTGTGCACTGGCGCACTTAACTATGCGGTTTTCCGTGCGAGGCGGGAAAGAGCGATAGCCGCGATCTGGCGAGTTTCAGAAATGTCGTTCACAAACTTTCTGCTCACGCAAATCTGTTTTCGGTGATTGTTTCAGTCGCTTCGCGCCGCCGTGATCAGATCACAATGAATCACCGGGTTTCGGGCCGTTGTCATCACCCACAACAGCCCTTAACCCTGTCGCCAAACAGGAGAATCCGATGGGTGAAATCATTCTGGTCCGGCATGGACAGGCCAATTCCGCCGCCACTGACGAAGAAGGCTATGACAGATTGTCCGATCTGGGTCATCAGCAGGCCCGCTGGCTCGGCGATTATCTGCGCGACCGCGAAGGGCCGTTCGACAAGGTGATCAGCGGCAGCCTGCGCCGGCACCGTGAAACCGCCGCCGGGATCGGTTATGCCGATCCGCAGATCGACCCGCGTCTGAACGAGATGGATTACTTCAACCTTGGCCGCGCGATGCAGGATGTGCATGGCGTGCCGATTCCCGGCCCCGATGAATTTGCCGCCCATGTGCCGCAGGTCATGCAGGCTTGGCACCGGGCCGAGATTATGGGCGTGGAAACCTTCGCCTCGTTCGAGCAGCGCGTGACCGGCGTGCTGGCCGAGGCGGCACAACCCGGTGTGCGGGTGCTTTGCGTCACCTCGGGTGGGGTGATCGGGATGATCATCCGGCATCTGCTGGAGCTTGATCCGACCCGGATGGCGCATATCCTGCTGCCGATCATGAATTCATCCCTGCACCGGGTGCAGGTGATCCCGCAGGGGCCGATTCTGGCCAGTTTCAACGCGGTGCCGCATCTGGACCGGCCTGACCGCGCCTATGCCGTGACGCATTATTGAAAGGGCTGATATGACAATCCACCTTTGGGTCCGCGCCGAAAGCCGCCCGCATGAAGAACGGGTCGGGCTAACGCCGCAAGGTGCTGCCAAGCTGATCGCGGCGGGGTTTCAGATAACGGTCGAGGAAAGTCAGCAGCGGATCATCCCGATTGCGGATTATGCGGCTGTCGGATGTGCTGTCGCGCCGGAATTCTCATGGCCCGATGCGCCGGTGGAGGCGATGATCTTCGGCCTCAAGGAACTGCCCGACGATGGCACCCCGCTGCGCCACCGCCACATCATGTTCGGTCATGCCTATAAAGGCCAACCTGCCGGTCAGGTCCTGCTGGACCGGTTCCGTGCCGGTGGCGGCACTTTGCTCGATCTGGAATATCTGACCGATGACAATGGCCGCCGCGTCGCCGCCTTTGGTTATTGGGCGGGCTATGCCGGGGCCGCGGTCGCGCTGCTGTGCTGGATGGCGCAGCAAAGCGGGCAGGTGGCGGGGCCGGTGCGCGCCTATCCGTCAGCCGCACATCTGCTGGGCGATCTGCAAAGCGGGCTGGTGGCGCTGGGCACCGCAAGGCCGACCGCGCTGATCATCGGCGCTTTGGGGCGCGTGGGGGCAGGGGCGGCGGATCTGTGTCAGGCGATGGGCGTGCCGGTCACCAAATGGGACATGGCCGAAACCACGCATGGCGGGCCTTTTCCGCAAGTGCTGGCGCATGATATCTTTCTCAACTGCATCCTCGCCCGCCCCGGCACGCCGGTTTTTGTCCCGGCCAGTGCCAAGGTCGCACAGCGCCGCCTATCAGTGATCGGCGATATCGCCTGCGACCCCGACAGCGATTTTTCCCCGATCAAGGTTTATGACCGGACCACGACATGGGAAGCACCGGCCTTGCGGGTGCAGGATCATCCTGTGCTGGATGTCACCGCGATCGACAATCTGCCATCCATGCTGCCAACGGAAAGCAGCGAGGATTTCGCCGATCAATTGCTGCCGTCTTTGCTGACGCTGGATGATCTGCAATCGGGGGTCTGGTCGCGCGCGCAGGGCTGGTTCGACCGGGCGATGGCCTAAACCGGGCGATAAAGCTCATCCTCGACTTCGCTGCTGTCGATACCCAAAGCCTCCAGCCCGCTTTCCAGATGGTCGGCCAGATGCGGGGATCGTTTGAGGTAAGTCGCCGTCGGCGTATCCGCCTGTTGCATTGCGGTCCGCACAGCCTCGGCCAGATCGTCCGCCTCAAACGTGCCACGCCCGATCCAGAACACGGCGACCAGCCCGGCCTGTTCATCTTCGTTCAGGCGGTCAACGAAACCGTCAAATTCATTCTCGGCGCGGTCAAGTTCGCGGGCGAGGATGATGACCTCGGCCACCTTGTCGGATGAAATCGGCAGCATGTTGGTTCTCCTTTGCGCCAGCCTTGCGTCATCATAACACAAGCAGCCTTGATCCAGCGCAAGGGTCAGGCGTTATTTCGCGCCGAACAGGCGGAAATACATCCAGTCGGGCATGAATTGCGACAGGCGGAACACCCATGAAAACACCATCGGGAAGCTTTTCTTGAACCCTTCGGTGGTCATATGTTCGAACACCTCTTTCGCGGCATCCTGCGGTTCCATGATGAAAGGCATCTTGAAATCGTTCTTGTCGGTCAGCCGCGTCTTGATGAAACCGGGGTTGATCAATTGCACCTGCACGCCGGTGTTGTGCAGATCGGCCTGCATGGATTCCGCCAGCGCCATCATGCCAGCCTTGGACGAACAATAGCCGATGGCACCGGGAAGGCCGCGAAAACCCGACAGGGACCCGACCAGCACGATATGGCCCAGATCGCGCGCGACCATATCCTTGATCACCGATCCCACGACACGCGACGCGCCAAGGAAATTGACCTCGCCCATCATATCGGCTTTTTCATTGTCCCAGTCCTGCGACTTCATCGGCCAGTAGACACCAGCCAGATAGACAACGCCGTCAATCGGCCCGACCTCAAGGGCGGCTTTCTCCACCGCTGCGCGGTCAGTCACGTCGACGGTGACGTAAGTCGCCTTGCCCGGCAAATCCTCGACAAGGTCTTGCAGACGATCCTCGGACCGCGCGGAAACGATCAGCTCTGCCCCCGCACGGCTCAGGCAAAAGGCGACCTCGCGCCCCAACCCTTCGCTTGCGCCGACAATCCAATAGCGTTTTCCTTGCCAATCTTTCACGTCATTCTCCCGCATAGGCCTGATCGCGCGGCCGCATTGTGGCGACCAATTCGGCAACTTTGATCCCGAATTTGCGGAATTGGCTGCGGTTCATGATCGACCCGTTTGATGTCAGATACATCCAGTCTGTAACATCAAGCGCGTGACCACCAGCCTCTTTGGCCAGTTTTATGCGGTAGTTCAACACAATGGCAGATCCTTGCTGCTGGCCCACCCCTGCGCCGATAACATCCGGCGCTTCGGCCTTGATCGTGCCATCATTGGATAATGTCAGGGTCCAGCACCGGTCCTGCTGAAGCCCGCTGTCGTAACGAAACTTTTCCACCATCGTGCCGATATTGCCGTTCCACGACGCCTCGAAATCCGCGACGAAGCGGGAGACGACACGGCCCGTGGGGCCATACATCACCCCTTCGCAGACAAGCGGGCCGTTGAATTTTTCGCGGATGTCAAACCTTGGGCCATCGGTATAATCGCCGGGTTTCTGCGCCATGAAGGAGGCTAGACGTGTCCGCGCGATCAGGGCCACCACCACCAGCGCCGCCCCGATCACAATGCCACCAAGAACCGACATTCCTTATTCCTTCAGCTTGGTTCCGATCAGCAAGCCAATCGCCACCAGTTTCAACAGCGACGGCACCAGCGCATAAAGCACCGTAAGCATCGTCAGCGCCTGATCAGGCAGATCCGCCGCCCCTGCGGCAAAGCCTGACCGTTCCAAGAGCGGCAGCAACACCACGGCGGCAAAAGCCAAAGTGAATTTGTTCACCAGTGACCACAGCCCAAACCCCTGCCCGCCGGTCGGTGAAATCACCGCCATCCGTGTGGCGAACATGGCGGGCATCAAGGTCAGATCTGCCCCAATCGTTGCTCCACTTAATACGCAGATGATCGCAAAGGGGATCACATCGCCGGTTGATAATGTCAGCGTATAACCAAAGGATGCGACGGCCAGCACCATGGCCGACAGCAGCACAGGTTTTTCCCCGAACCGGCGGGCTAGGGCCGACCAGAGCGGCGATGACAGCGCAGCGGCAAGGAAAAACAGCACCAGCAGCGCCCCTTCCCAGCCCGGCGCGCCAAGCCTGCTTTCGACATAAAACAGGAACAATGTCGATGACACCGCCAGCGGCGTGGCATTGACCAGCGCGAGGATCAGAAGCCGCCGCGCAATGGGGTCAGCGATGATATCGCGGATATGGGAGGGTTCCTGCGTGACCCGGCCTTTCCATTCCGGCCACATGAAAAACGCCGCAATCAGCGTGACCACGGCAAAGCCATAGGCGAAGATCGCAAAAGGATTGGCGGTGATATCCATCAGCAGCGTCGGGATCACGGCAGCGATACAGACCCCCAGCAAAGCCCCGCTTTCGCGCCAGGCCGCCAGCCGGACATGCCCGCCCTCGGCGTTGCCGGCTTTGCTGATGCCTTGGGCGTAGAAATTGATCGTCAGGAAACTGAACGCCGTGAACAGCCCGGTGATTGCCAGCCCGAACCACCAGAACGGCGCGATGGGCGGGGCGACCGCGAACAGCCCGATCATCGACAGCGCCAAGGCTAGCGCAGTCAGCGTGATCGCCAGCTTTTTGGCCTTTGTCAGCCGTTCACTGATCCAGCCCAGCACAGGGTCCTGCACCACATCGAACAGCCGCAAGGCGAAGAGCAGGGCACCCAGCGCCGTCAGGCTGACCCCATAAGTATCGGCGTAATATTTCGGGGCGTAGATATAGATCGGCAGCCCGGCCCCCGACAGCACCGCAGCGAAGAGGCTATAGGCGGGCAGGCGGTCGGTCAGGGCTTTCATCGGCTGACTTCATCCTGCGGTGGGGCTGGTTGCGACCGGAACGTCGCCCCTTTCCACCACAGTTTGACCGCCTGCCAGTGGATCAGCGCCAGCACCCGGCGCGACCCGAACGGACGGCGCAGCGCTGCGCGGATGATGCTGCCATTGGTGATGGGCCGCCGTGCGCCGGTCAGCGTGGCGATAAGCCCGCCATTGCCACGGGTATAATCGATCCAGACGCCGATACTGTCAGGCTGAATATCAAAGCGGAACACATATCCGCCCTCAATCGGCTGAAAAGGTGAAACATGCATGACCTTGGTAGCCGCCAACGTCTCTGCCTTGGTGATCGCGCGCCCGTCATCGTGACGGCACAAATAGGAATGGCGGTCGCCGAATGTGTTGCTGACCTCGGCAATGATCGTCGTCAGGCTGCCCGCATCATAGCAAAGCCAGAACGACACCGGATTGAACACATGGCCCAGCACGCGCGGCTGCGCCAGTAGCATGATCCGGTCAGGTGGCGGCACGTCATGCGCCGCCAGCATATCACGCACCCAGGCCGCCCCGCGCCCCTGTTTTGGCGCACCGCCATGGTCGCTGTCATGCAGCGACATCAGGTTGCCTGCATTGCGGGCAAACAGCCTTGGTGTTGTCAGACCCGCCTCTGCATCCAGCAGCACATAATCGATGGAATAGCGAAACGCGTTTTTCACAGCACCCCGACGCCCATGATAGGTCTCGCCCGCGATATGATGGATGGGCGCGGTCACTCTGCAGCCATCGTCATGCGGTCTGACGCGTTCAGTTTTCCCACAACATCCAGCGCGCTGGACAAACCATCTTCGTGAAATCCGTTCTTCATCCACGCGCCGCAGAACCACGTCCGGTTCGTGCCATTCATCGCCGCCGCCGTTTTCTGCGCGGCCAAGGCGGTAAGGTCATAGACCGGATGATGCAAGGTCACCTCGTCCCAGATCAATTCCTCCCTGATCTGGCGGCGGGTGTTCAGCGTGACCATCAGATCCTCGCCCTTCAGCCACGGCTGGAGAGAGTTCATCCAATAGGTCAGATCAATCTCACCACCCTGATGTCCCGCATCCTCGCAATAAACCCAGGACGACCAGACCTGCCGCCGTTTCGGCATGATCGACGTGTCGGAATGCAGCACCACGCGGTTCGGCTGATAGCGCACCGCACCCAGCATCCCGCGCTCTGCCTCTGACGGATCAATCAGCATCGCAAGCGTCTGGTCAGAATGGCTGGCAAAGATCACCTCGTCGAAATGTTCCCAATCGCTGCCCTTTGCCTTCACCTCGACCCCGCCGGGATTGCGGCGCACGGCATCGACTGCGGCACCAAGGCGCAATTCCACGCCGCGCTTTTCCATATCCGCGCCAAGTCGGGACACATAGGATTGCGATCCGCCCTCCACCGTATACCATTGATGCTGGCCGGTCGCACCCAACAACGCGTGATTGTCGAAAAACGTCATCATCGCATGGGCCGGAAAGTTGAGGATCTTTTCCTTCGGCGTCGACCAGATCGCGCCGGAGAATGGCAGCAGATAATGGTCGCGGAAATAATCCGACAGACGCAGTTTCTGCAACAGCCCGCCAATGGTCAGACCCTGATCCTGACTGGCCGCCAGCCCATGTTTGTTGAAATGCAAAATATCACGCACCATGCGCAAAAACCGCGGGTTGCCCGCATTGCGCCGCTGCGCAAAAAGCGCATCAAGACTGGCCAGTCCATATTCCAACCGGCCCCCGCCGAAAGACGCGCCAAAGCTCATATTGCTTTTGACGACAGGCACAGCAAGCTGATCGAACAGCGCCGTCAGATGCGGGTAATTGGCATAGTTGAACACAATAAACCCGGTATCAACCTGCTGATCGCCATTTTTGCCCGCCATCCGGGTGCGCGCATGACCGCCAAGGCGGGTCTCTGCCTCAAACAACACCACCTGATGATCGGTCGCCAATGCATGCGCTGCCCCCATGCCGGAAATCCCTGCGCCGATCACGGCAATCTTCTGCGGCACACAGGGCCCCGGTCGTAAAAATGTCACTGGCTACTCCTGCTGCCTCATGCGGTTCTTCTTAGACACGTTACGTAGCCCAAAATTTGTCGGATCACGTAAAAAGTTTTTATGCCCCTGATCCAGCGTCAGACGCGCGGCGTAATAAACACATGTTGATCGAAACACTTACCCTTGCGAAAGCAGATGCAGTTCCGATGATGCCTGTCTATGCTAAGACAAGCAAAGCGCGGTTGCGCAGCATGGGGGCAAGGCAAGTGACGGCAGAGGCAACGACCAAGCGGATGGCCTGGGTGACACAGGTCGCCGCTGTGCGCGATCGTCAGGACAAGGCGGCGTTTGCCGAATTGTTCGCCTATTTTGCACCACGGGTGAAATCGTTCCTCATGAAATCGGGGGCCAGCCCGGATGTGGCCGAAGAATGCGCGCAAGAGGTGATGGTGACCCTGTGGAACAAGGCCCATCTGTTCGATCCGTCCAAGGCGAGTGTATCCACCTGGATTTTCACCATCGCCCGGAACCGCCGGATCGACATTTTGCGCAAACAAAAGCGGCCCGAGCCAGAGGATCTTCCCTGGGGCCCTGAGGCAGAGCCTGATCAGGCCGATGCGATGGGGTTGCAGCAGGAAACAGAACAATTAGGTGAGGCGCTTGCCGCTTTGCCCGCAGAGCAAAGAAAACTGATCGAACGCGCCTATTTCGGTGAGTTGAGCCATAGCGAAATCGCCGCTGAAACCGGCCTGCCGCTGGGGACGATCAAATCAAGGATACGGCTGGCGCTGGAACGCCTGCGCCATACAATGAAGTGACATGACGATGAACAAGATCAAACACCACCTGACCGATGCCCTGCTGATGGGCTATGCCGCTGGCACCCTGCCAGAGGCGTTCAACCTTGTCGTCGCCACGCATATTTCCATGTGCGACACCTGCCGCGCTGCCTTGGCCGGATATGATGCGGTGGGTGGCGAAGTGATGCTGGACAGCGATCCTGTCTCCATGGCCGAGGATGCGTTGGCCACGGCGATGTCGCGGATTAGTGCGACCCGCCATGTCAAACCCGCCAAGCCGAAACAGGTGGCCAGTATTTTCCCCGAACCATTGCGCGATTACGCGGGCGGCGATCTGGACAAAGTCAAATGGCGCCGTGTCGGTGGCGGCGTCAGCCAGATGGTGCTGAACACCGATGGCGGCGCCAGCGTGCGCCTGCTGCGGATTCCTGCGGGTACAGCTGTGCCGGATCACGGGCACCGCGGGCTGGAACTGACACTTGTGCTGCAAGGCGCATTTGTTGATGAAACCGACCGGTTCGGCACGGGTGATATCGAAATCGCGAATGAAGATCTGAACCATACGCCGGTGGCAGAGGCGGGGATGGATTGCATCTGCCTCGCCGCGACAGATGCGCCCTTGCGGTTCAATGGGTTCATGCCGCGTCTGGCGCAGAGGTTCATCGGGATTTGACGGGGGCAGCGGGGTAAACCCCGCCCTACGCTAGTGATTTGTAGGGTGGGCTTTACCCCGCCTCACGCGGCGCAATCGGCAACGGTGCCTCATCTGGCGCAATTTCGGCGAAATCGAAATTATCCAACCGATGCGCCCGTTTGCCCGCCTTTTCGGCGGATATCTTGATATCTTCCAGATCCTTCGCCGCCTGCCCGAAATGCCGGTCAAGATTTCCGACCCGCGTCACCAACCTGTCCACATCCCCGCCCAGCAGCGACAATTCCTTGCGGATCGCCCCCGCCTGTTCACGCATCCGCGCATCTTTCAAAATCGCGCGCATCGTGTTCAGCGTCGCCATGCAGGTCGTGGGCGACACGATCCAGACACGGGCATCGAAACCTGCCCGCACCACCTCGGGCAGGCGGGCGTGAAGCTCGGCATAAACCGCCTCTGACGGCAGGAACATGATCGCGCCATCGGCGGTTTCGCCTTCGATGATATAGCGGTCGGAAATATCCTTGATGTGCTTGCGCACCGCATTGCCCAGATCGCGCAAGGCGATCTTTTGCAGATCCTGCGTTTCGGCACGGGCCAGTGCTTCATAGGATTCAAACGGGAATTTCGCGTCAATCACAATCGGCCCGGGTGGGTTGGGCAGATGCACCAGACAATCCGCGCGCTTGCCGTTCGACAATGTCGCTTGCAGCGTAAAACTATCCGTTGGCAGCGCTTTGGACACAATATCGGTCAGCTGGATTTCCCCGAAGAGCCCGCGCCGTTGCTTGTTCGACAGGATATCCTGCAAGGACAGCACATCGCCGGACAGTTTTTCGATATTGGTCTGCGCGCGGTCGATGGTGGCAAGCCGTTCCTGCAATTCGGTCAGGCTCTTTGTCGTCTTCTCGGAACTCCCCGTCAGGGTTTCCTTCAACCGTTCATTCATCTCCGCCAGTGAATGCGCCGATTTCAGCGCATTATCGGCCAGCCGTTCGGCGACCTGCGCCTGGACCTGCGCCAGCCGTGTTTCCATCGTCTGGATCACCCGCACCTGCGCATTGGCCTGCGCATCGCTGACCGTCTGGATATTGCCCGCAAGCTGATTCTGCCCCTGCGCCAGACCCATCATATCCTGCGACAGCCGCCCGACCTGATGGGCGACGTAATCCACCGCCTCACCCGATTTGCTCGACCGCCGCAGAGTCGTGATCAGCAGGATCAGGATCAGCAGCAAAGCGCCGAGCGCGCCAAGAACGATCAGCACAACAGGGTCGCTGAACGCGTAAATATTATCACCAATCTGGATCATGTGCGGCCAAACAGCCTTTCAATATCGGAGAGTTTCAGTTCGACGTAAGTCGGCCGCCCATGGTTGCATTGCCCCGAATGCGGCGTCGCTTCCATTTCGCGCAAAAGCGCGTTCATCTCCGCCGCCTGCATCCGCCGACCCGTGCGGATCGATCCGTGACAGGCGACCCGGCTCAGGATCGCCTCGATCCGGGCCTGCACAGAGGCGCTGTCGCCTTGGTCGGCCAATTCGTCCAGAATATCATGCAGCATGGCGCTGGCGTTGACCTCGCCCAGGATCGCAGGCGTTTCACGCACGGCGATGGCATTGCCGCCGAAAGGTTCAATCGTCAGGCCCAACCGCGCCAGATCATCCGCGATATCCAGCAAGGCGGCGGTTTCATGGTCTGACAATTCCACGATTTCCGGGATCAGCAAGGCCTGCGCCGCCACGCCATTGGCGGCCATCTGGGCCTTCAGTTTCTCATAAACCAGCCGTTCATGCGCGGCATGTCCATCGACAATTACGATGCCGGTGGCGGTCTGGGCGATGATGTAATTCTCATGCACCTGCGCCCGCGCCGCGCCCAAAGGCAGGTCATCGCCACTGTCATCGCCGGGCGGTTCAACCCGCCCCGACGGCATTTCCGCAAACCCCGGTGCCTGCGCCTGAAACGTCATCGACCGGGCGCTGAAACTGGGGCGGTCCATCTGATAGACGCGCGGTGCGGCTCCCTGCGGCTGCATCGCGCCCAAAGTAGCAGTGCCGACAGTCGAGGACGCCCGATGCCCCGCCCCCGCCAAAGCATGCCGCAGGCCAGAGATGATCAGCCCGCGCACCACACCCGGATCGCGAAACCGCACCTCTGATTTTGCCGGATGCACGTTCACATCGACCAGCGTGGGGTCGCAATCCACGAACAAAGCCGCCACCGGATGCCGGTCGCGCGACAGCACATCCATATAGGCGGCGCGCAAGGCACCCAGCAGCATCTTGTCGCGCACGGGCCTGCCATTCACGAACAGAAACTGCGCAACCGCAGCACCCCGCGAATAGGTGGGCAAAGCGGCATAGCCGGTCAGGTGGAACCCGTCGCGTTCCGCATCAATGCGCAAGGCATTCTCCGCAAAGTCGCGCCCCAGCACGGTTTGCAGCCGCCCATGCAATGCATCGAACAGATCACCACTCTGGGCATCGGCGCGAAACACCACGCGGTTATCGCCGCCCGAGGCATCGCGCAGAATAAAGGTCACGAAAGGTTCCGCCATCGCCAGCCGTTTGATGACATCGCTCACCGCCTGCGCCTCGGCCCTATCCGTGCGCAGGAATTTCAGCCGGGCAGGGGTTGCGTAGAACATATCACGCAACTCAACCACCGTGCCCGCGCTCAGCGCCGCAGGGCGCACATCGCTGACGCGGCCCCCAGAAACGGCGATACTATGTGCATCATCGCCCGCGACGCGGCTCGTGATCAGCAAGCGACCTACGGCACCCAGCGATGCCAAAGCCTCCCCCCGGAACCCGAAAGAGGTGATGTTGAGCAGATCAGATCCATCAATCTTCGACGTGGCATGGCGCGACAGGGCCAGCGGCAGATCATCCGCCGCCATCCCGAACCCATCATCGCTGACCCGGATCAGCGTCTTGCCACCATCGGCGATCACCACCTCCACCCGTGTCGCGCCCGCATCAACGCTGTTTTCCACCAATTCCTTGACGGCAGAGGCGGGGCGTTCCAACACCTCGCCTGCCGCGATCCGGTTGATCGCGGCCTCGTCCAATTGCCGGATCACCGGGCGGGTCTGCATCTGGGGGGCGGGTGTGTTCATCCCACAAGTTATAGCAGACAGCAGCGATTCTGCGAGAGGGGTTTACTCGGTCGACACCAGCCCCTCAGGCCGGCCCACAACGATGAAATGCAGATCATCCGGTTGCAGCAATTCAGATGCAACGCGGTTGACCTCGTCCAGTGTCACAGCCTCGATATAATCATTGCGGTTGATCACATAATCAGGCGGTAGGTCGATCATCTGCATCCCCACCATCATCGCCGCAATCTCTGCATTGCCGTCAAAGCGCAAAGGATACTCCCCGGTCAGATAGGTTTTCGCGGCGGCCAGTTCATCCTCGGTCAGCCCTTCCTCGGCCATGCGCGCCCATTCCGCGCGTGTGACCTCAATTGCTTCTGCGATGGTGGCATTGGAAGATGCCACATTGCCCAGTATCATTTCTGCATGAAACATCGGCGCCAGATAGCTGCCGATCCCATAGGTCAGCCCGCGCTTTTCACGGACCTCGGTCATCAGGCGGGACTGGAACCCACCCGCGCCCAGCACGTGGTTCATGATATAGGCGGCAAAGAAATCGGGATCGTCGCGCTTCATTCCTTCATGACCGAACAGGGCGACGGATTGCGGATTGTCGAAATCAATCACCGTCACGCCACCGGGCAGGCCAAACTCCACATCTGCGGGCGAAGCTGGCCCTTCCGCAGGCAGATCGCCCAGCAAGGCGTCCAGCATTGGCCCCACCGCATCCGCCTCAACGTCACCCACGACCGAGACATAAAGCCGGTCGCGTGTCAGCGTGTTCTGATGCGCGGCGATGATATCGTCGCGGGTCAGGGCGGTGACGCTTTCCGCGGTGCCATCCAGCGGCGTGCCATAAGGATGATCACCAAAAGCTGCCGCATTCAGCGCCGCATTGGCAATGCTGCGCGGGTTCAGCGCGTCGCTGGCAATGCCTGCCAATACCTGCGCGCGCACCCGGTCCAACGCTTGTTGGTCAAAGCGGGGGTTGATCAGCGCCTGTTCCAGCAGGGCCAGCGCGTCATCCTGATTTTCGGTCAGAAACTGGGCAGAAATGCTGATCGTGTCGTCACTGGCGCGAAAGCTGAACCTTGCGGCAAGGCTTTCCAGCTCGGTCTGAAACGCCTGCGCATCCAGATCACCGGCGCCTTCTTCCAGCAGCGCCGCCATCAGATTGACCGCACCACGCTTGCCGGGGGCGTCCAATGAGGCACCACCACGAAACCGGATTTCCAGCGCGACAAAGGGGATGCTGGGTTCTTCCACCACCCAGGCGTTGATCCCGCCGGGCGATGTGATTTCCTGAATATCAATCTCGGCCTGTGCGGCACTGGCAATCAGGGCGACCCACAGGGCTGTCAGAATACGCAGCATCAGCGTGCCTCCTCTTGATTGGCGACGACCCAGCCGGTGACAGCCTGATTGCGGTTAAATACTTTTTCCGCCGCGTCCTTGATCTGCTCCGGCGTCACCGCTTGCAGGATGTCGGGCCATTGCTGCACATCCTCCACCGTGAGGCCTGATGACAGCGCCGCGCCATAGCGTTGCGCCAACCCTTGCGTGCTGTCCAACGCATAGATTTCAGAGGCGCGCAGCTGGGTGCGGATCGCCTCCATCCTTGCGGGGTCGATGTCATTTTCCATGAAATCGGCGATCACGGCGTCCATCGCGGCCTCGGCCTCTGACAGGCTCACACCTTCGGCGGGGACCACGGCCAGCGAAAAGGTGGTCTGGTCCAGCGACATGCCCGAATAAGACGCAGAGGCCTGAAGCGCGATCTGGCTGTCGAATTGCAGCGCCCGACCAAGGGCAGAGGTGAAAGGCGACCCGCCCAGCAATTCCGCCAGATAAACCAGCGCTGCCGCTTCTTGCTGCGCGCCGCTGTTGCGTTCGGGGGCAAGATAGCTGCGGGTCACATAGGGGACGCTGACGCGCGGATCGGCATAGGTGATCCGGCGTTCGGCGCGCTGGGGCGGCTCGATCGGGCGGGCACGGTCGGGCAGATCGGCGCTGGGCTGCAGGGGGCCGTAATATTGCTGCGCCAAGGCCAGCACGTCTTCGGCATCCACATCGCCGGCGACGACCAGCACGGCATTGTTGGGCGCATAATGCCGCTGATAGAAATCCAGCAATTCCGGCATATCAAGCTCTTCAATCTCATGCTGCCAGCCGATGATCGGCAACCCGTAACCATGATTTTGGTATTGCGCCGCCATCAGCTGTTCAAGCGCGACAGCACCGGGGTTGTTTTCGGTGCGCTGGTTGCGTTCCTCCAGCACGACGCGGCGTTCAAAGGTGATGTCATCCTCGGTCAGCGCCAGATTGTTCATCCGGTTCGATTCCATCTGCATCATCAGATCCAGCCGGTCTGACGCGATCCGCTGGAAATAGGCGGTGTAATCATAGCTGGTAAAGGCATTGTCGCTGCCGCCGTTTTCGGCGACCACCTGCGAAAACTCGCCGGGTTCGAGCATATCAGTGCCTTTGAACATCAGATGTTCAAAGAAGTGCGCGATGCCGGATTGCCCGGTCGGTTCATCGGCGGACCCGACCTTGTACCAAACCATATGGACCACGACAGGGGCGCGGCGGTCCTCGATCACGACAACCTCCATCCCGTTGTCGAGCGTGTAGGTCGTGACCTCATCGGCCTTGGCGCTGACCGCCAGAACGATCAGAAAGAATGCAGCAAAAAAGCGGGTCACGGGACCTCCGACAGATTGGTTGAATGCCGCACAAGCTACGCTGCAAGCGCAGATGTTCAACCCGTCATACGCGGTTGTGAGATTGCCCTGTCAGCGGGGGTCCGCCCGGTTGCCTTGCCCCGGCGTCGGCGGGGGCAGGGCGGTTGTCGCGGGCATTTGCAACGGATTGAAGGGCGTCACGGCCTGTTCTGCCGGGACTGCAACCGGCACACCGAATTGCGGCCCGCCGCCATCGTTCCGGCCACAAGCCGTCAGCGCCACAAGGGCAAGAATGGAAACAATAAAGGCACGCATCGCATATCCTATCCGCATACTGCACAATGGTTAACGCATGCGACCGCCAAGGTCACGCGCGTTTCTTGCCATCATCGGCGAGGAAGGCCAAGCCGATGGCCCCCGCGAAAATTGCTATATCGGCGACATTGAACGCATAGGGGTTATTGATCCCACAGCAGGACATGTTCAGGAAATCCGCAACGGCCCCGTAAATGATCCGGTCGATGACATTGCCCAAAGCACCGCCAATCAGGATACCGCCCGCGATATAGGTCCATTTCGTCCCGCCGGTGCGGTTCAGCCACCAGATCACCCCCGCGCTAATCACCAGCGCAATCGCGATCAGCACCCAGCGCATGTCATAATCAGCAAACAGCCCGAAATTGACCCCCCGGTTCCAGGCCATGCGGAATTCGATGAAAGGCGGCCAGACCTCGATATATCCGGTGGGTTCGTTGATCAGGCCAAGCCAGTGAACGACGAAATATTTGCTGATCTGATCGATCAGAAAGACCCAGAATCCGGTCCAGAACATCAGGCGCATCGTGGTCCCCTTAATGCCGGAAATGGCGCATGCCGGTAAAGACCATGGCGATGCCGGCCTCATCCGCAGCCGCGATCACCTCGTCATCGCGCATCGACCCACCCGGCTGGATCACGCAAGTGGCCCCGGCGGCAGCGGCTTCCATCAAGCCGTCGGCGAATGGAAAGAAAGCGTCAGATGCCACGGCAGAGCCGATGGTCAGCGGCGCAGGCAGCCCCATCGCCTCGGCCATACGCTCGGCCTTTTTCGCCGCGATCAGGGCCGAGTCCAGACGCGACATCTGGCCTGCGCCGACACCCACGGTCGCGGCATCCTTCACATAGACAATCGCGTTGGATTTGACGTGTTTGGCGACTTTCCACGCGAACAGCAGGTCTTTCATCTGCGCCTCGGTCGGGGCTACCTTGGTCACGACCTTCAGATCGTCCAGACCGACATGGCCGGTGTCCTTGTCCTGCACCAACATGCCCCCCGCGACCTGCCGATAGGTGGTAATCGGTGCCTTCACATCCGGCAGGCCATCGGTGGTCAACAGGCGCAGGTTTTTCTTGCCCGCGAACACCGCCTTAGCCGCATCAGACGCACCGGGGGCAATCACGACTTCGGTGAAAATCTCGACAATCGCCTTGGCTGTCGCTTCATCGAGCGGTTGGTTCAGCGCGACGATCCCGCCAAAAGCGCTGGTGCGGTCGCAGTCAAAAGCATTCTGATAGGCCTCCAGTAATGTCGCACCCCGCGCCACACCGCAGGGGTTGGCATGTTTGATGATCGCGACGGCAGGGCCATCGGCCGGATCAAATTCCGCCACCAGTTCAAAGGCGGCATCGGTGTCGTTGATATTGTTATAGGACAATTCCTTGCCCTGATGCTGCAAAGCTGTCGCCACACCGGGGCGACCCGTGCCATCGGTATAAAACGTGGCCTTCTGATGGCTGTTTTCACCGTAACGCATCGTCTGCTTATAGGTGCCGCTGAATGACCGGCGGCGCGGGGTGTCTGCATTGATCGCCCCGGCCATCCATGTGCTGACCGCCGTGTCATAGGCCGCCGTGCGGGCATAGGCCGTCTGCGCCAACCGCTGCCGCAAGGCCAGCGTGGTCTGGCCATCATTGGCATCCATCTCGGCCAGCAACGCCTCATAATCCTGCACATCGGTCACGACCGAGACAAAGGCGTGATTCTTGGCGGCAGAGCGGATCATCGCAGGACCGCCGATATCGATATTCTCGATACAGGTGTCGAAATCGGCACCCTTGGCGACAGTCTCCTCGAACGGATACAAATTCACCACCAGCAGATCGATCGGCCCGATATTATGTTCCACCATCGCATCGCGGTGGCTTTCCAGATCGCGCCGCGCCAGCAAGCCGCCATGCACCACCGGATGCAGCGTCTTGACGCGGCCATCCATCATTTCGGGAAAGCCGGTGAAATCGGACACATCGCGCACCTCCAGCCCCGCCTCGCGCAAAGCCTTGGCAGTGCCGCCGGTAGATAACAACTCGACCCCGCGTGCGGCCAAGGCCTGCCCCAGGTCGATCAACCCGGTCTTGTCGGAAACAGAAAGCAGCGCGCGGCGCAGGGGGGCTTGGTCGGTCATCGCATTCCTCTAGGTCTGATCAGCTACGTCAAGCGGGTCCGCCCGGGCCAGATCACGCACCGCAAGCGGTGTATTCTCTGCCTTCGCCAGCGACCACCTGACGCGTGTCGCATAGGCCAAAGCGCTGCCGGATAAAACCACCTGTTGCGCGGCACGCGGCTTTAATTGACCGTTTTCAAGATAAACTGATGGGCTGACCGCCAGTTGCGCTGCCCCGTCATGCTGGAAAATCCAGATTTCCCCGGATTTCAGCCATAAGGTGACTGCCGTATGATCCAGCGTCGTTGCACAGGTGACGTCCGGATGCAGATGAAACCGGATCGCGAAACCGACACCGGCGCGCAGCGTCCGGTCAAAGACGCGGTCAAACTGCGCTTCATCCGCAGGGCCAAGCGTGGTCAGCAGATCCTCGCCCGTCAGACCGCGCCCATCGGCGGACAGATGCAGCAGTCGCGCATGGGTCAAGCCATGGCTGCGCTGATAACCGTTATGCGACAATTCAAGGCTGCGGCCTGTGTGATCCGCTGTCGCTTCGGCGCGCACAAGGCTTGGCACATCGCTCAGCCATTCGTCGGGTGTCTGGCCCAGATGGGACGATGACACACTTTCAAGGCCCAGTGTCGAATGGCTCGGCGTGGCGCGGCTGGCGCGCCGCCAATCATCACCGAATTGCGCGCCAGACCCGCAATTTACAATCAGGGGGCGACGGCCCGACGTCAATTCCAGCCCCAAGGTGCTGGCATGCGCATCGACAGAGGCACGCCCGACCGGCGGCGCAGCGGCATCGACAATCAGGCTGCTGCGCGCGGCAGTCAGCCGGACAAATCCCATTGCCATCGGGTGCGTCGCCGGGGTCTTGACCCCGGAAATGGACAGTGCTGCGTCAAGCGCGCCATCTGCCCCGCGCCCGCCGCCATGGAACCGGGGCAAACCGCCATCCGCATGGCGCAAGCCGCGCAAGACCGGCACGATACGGGCGATCGTTTCAGATATTTCGGCTGGCACGGTCCGCCCGGCCTCTGTCAATATGTGCTCACTATTGGTCAGATCCGTCAGAATGGCGAGCAAGGCAGCTGGGTTGCGCGACGGGACACAGCCCGTGGCGTCAATCTGCCGTTGACAGGTGGCGGCCAAGGCTTTGACCGCCGGATCAACCGGCCCTGCCATGCCGTCCAGTATCACGCCCGCATGGATCACACCTGCCAAAGTGGCGATGCTGTCTCGGTCGCGCGGCCAGCGCCGCCCGAGGAACAGCGCCTGCCGTGCAAGGCTTTGCATGAAAGCGGCAACTGCGCGTTTGCTCTGCCCGCGCAGCAAAAGGTCACTATGGCTGATCCAGGCGGACAGCCGCTGGGCCGTGACCGGCACCTGCCAGCCGGGGCCGTCGCCCGCGCCATAGCGTACGACCCAGTCAAAGACCCAGCTCTGCGCCTTGATCTGCGCAGGGCCAGTGCCAAGGGCGGCCAGATCATCCAGCCAGCCGCAGCCATGCAGCTCTGCCGTGGTCGCAGGATCATTTGCGCCGAGATCCCAGATTGACAGGCCAGGATCGCTGAACCGGCGACCAGCAAATAAAAACTCGCCCGCAATCAGCTGCTGCCCCTTGACCACCAGCCCGATTCCACGCGGCTCGGGCGGCATGGTAAAAGCGGTGGTCACAGTGGCACGCCCCGCACGACGTGCATGGCGGCGGTCGAAATACGCGGCCAGACGGTCCTGCCATGTCGTGGAATGTGCCATTGGTTGCGGCCTTGGGGTTGTGCCGGGTCGGCCCGGATTCCCGCGGACCATAGAAAAGCGCGCCCGCCCTGTCACGCGGCCTTTGTCAGCACGGCGATATAGAACCCGTCCATGCCACCCAGATCGGCCCAGTAATCAGGACGCAGGCGCAGCCCGCCTTCCTCAGTGATCCATGCCGGATCAAGGCCGGGCAGGGTGACGGGGGTGACGGTCAGCCCGTCATGGCGGGCGAGCGCCTCTTCCACCTGCACTTCGCCTTCATCGGGCAGCAGCGAACAAGTGCAATAGACCAGCCGCCCACCGGGGCGCAGCAGGGTCAGGGCGTGATCGATCAATGCCTCTTGTTGGTCGATCAAGGCGCCAAATTCCGACCCATCCTTGGCATAGGGCAGATCAGGATGCCGCCGGATCGTGCCGGTCGCCGAACAAGGCGCGTCCAGCAGCACCGCGTCAAAGCCACCCTCATGATAGTCAAAAGCATCGCTGACGATTGTCTTTGCCGTCAGCCCGGTCCGCGCCAGATTCTCGCCCAGCTTGACCATCCGTTTTTCGGACAGATCAACAGCCGTGACATCGGCCCCGCCAGCGGCCAGTTGCAAGGTCTTGCCACCCGGTGCGGCACATAGGTCCAGCACCCGCAGCCCTGTCACATCGCCCAGCAATTTCACCGGCAGCGCAGCAGCCGCATCTTGCACCCACCACGCCCCGGCATCATAGCCGGACAAGCCCGAAACCTGCCCCGCCTGCGCCAACCGGACCGAGCCTGTCGGCAGCACGACACCGCCCAAAGCATCTGCCAAAGCCTGCGGATCGCCCTTGGCGGTCAGATCGAGCGGCGCGCCAGCGAAATGCGCGGCCTCCATCCCTTCCACCGCGTCACGTCCCCAGGCGGCGACCAAAGGCTGGCGCAACCAGCCGGGTGTCAGCGGCACAGCGCGTTTATCCCAACCAGCGGGACCTTCATCGGCAATCCGGCGCAGCACGGCATTGGTCAGACCCTTCATCGTCTGGCTGCGCTTATGGCGCGCGACCAGTTCGACATAGGCATTCACAACGCCATGCGCGGCCTCGCCCTGCACCAATTCGATGACACCCAGCCGCAGCGCGTTCATCACATGATCGGTGGGCGGCTTTTTCAGATAGGGTTTCAGCATCCGGTCCGCCCGGTCCAGCCCGCGCAACGCATCCGTGGCCAGCCGCTGCGCGCGGGCGCGGTCATCCGGCGCAAGCTGCGCCAGCGCACCGCCTGCGATCAATTCGGCCATCAGGCGGCCTTCGGTCGTGATCTGCATCAGCAGATGATGGGCGCTGCGGCGCGGCAGCAAGCCGGATTGGTCCATGGGGTCACTCTTGAAGCTGGGTGGGGGTGGCGTATATTAATCCATGACCGCCGACAAGGAGAGCGCCATGCAAGATGATCACCCCAAAGATCTGCCGCCCGCCGCCCAGCGCGCCTTGGCCGAAGCTGCGGCACGGCGCAAGATCGCCAAGCCCGATCTGCCGCCCGAACTGGGCGGGCGCGACGGGCCTGAACCCGTGCGTTTCGGCGATTGGGAGAAAAAAGGCATCGCCATCGACTTCTAAGGCATGCCTCTGTCGCCCCCATTCAACTTTATGTTGCGCCGATATCACGTTGCTTAGCTTATGTTTTCATCGCTGTTGCGGTGAGCGGAAACTTCGGCTGTATTCGTGAAAAAAGTAGTGATCGGGCAGTGTAATGTTTCAACGTATGGTGGCCGCCGCGGCCTGCCTCTCCCTGATGGGATGCGGGTTGCCGCGTGGCGCAGGTTTCCAATCAGAGGTTTTGGCCGCGGCCAATACAAATATCGCGGCACGCGGTGAAACGCCTGCCTATGACTTTGCTATATATCCGGTGAATAGCGAGACATTGCCGATGCTGCGCAGCTGGCCCAGCCGGAACCTGCCTGCAACAAACTGGCTGACCGCCACTGAACAGCCTGCTTCCTTGCTGATCGCCCCCGGCGATCTGGTGCAACTGACAATCTGGGATGCCGAAGAAAACTCGCTGCTAGCAGGGGTCGGCCAACGCGCAACCGCCTTGCAAGAAGTGCAGGTCAGCGCCGGTGGCCAGATATTTGTGCCGTATATCGGCGATTTGCGTGTGGCCGGGATGTCTGCCGAAGCGGCACGCGCGCAGATCGAAGAACAACTGGTGCCCACGATCCCTTCGGCTCAGGTGCAATTGTTCGTTCAGCCCGGGCGCAACAATTCCGCCAATATCACCGGCGGCGTCGGCGCTTTGGGTCTGTATGAAATCCCTGACCGCAATTTCCGGATTCTGGACCTGCTGTCCAAGGCGGGCGGTGCCACTCCGACTTTTAACAACCCGCAGGTGCGGCTGACACGGGGCGGTCAGGTTTACAGCGTCCCGCTGCAACGCCTGCTGGACGAACCGCAGCTGGATATCGCCATGCGCGGTGGCGACCGGGTGCAGGTTGTGCCAGATGACCGCAGTTTCCTAGCCTTGGGTGCGACAGGGTCACAAGCCGTGGTCGATTTTACCACATCGGAACTATCGGCCTTGCAAGCGATGGCATTGCTCGGCGGGGTGTCTGCGGCCTCGGCCAACCCAAAGGGCGTATTGATCCTGCGCGAATATGACTGGGCCGAGGTGCGCGACGGTATCTCCGGCCCGCCGCAGCAACGGATCGTCTTCACGATGGATCTGACCACGGCAGATGGATTGTTTTCGGCGGGCAAATTCCTCGTCCAGGATGGCGATCTGGTCTATGGCACGGAAAGCCCATTGGGTGTCGCTCTGTCAGCCTTCCGCGTGGCAACGACATTACAATCGGTCGTAAATTAAGGTCAGAACAGCGCGATATCGTCACCGAAACTTGCATAATCGGTGACGCCTTCGACCCAGAGAATATCCCCGTTTCCGAAATCGAAGGTAACGCGCGATCCGTCCCAACTGCCATAGACAAACATCAGATCCGCGACAGAGGTCATGCCGGTCCAGACCTCTGCCCCGAAAACCAGCCGGTCGATGCCCTGCTCGTAGTCGACGATCACATCATGACCGCCCGCGAAGACAAAAGTATCGGCCCCGGCACCGCCGAACATGACATCATTGCCCGCGCCTCCCCGCAGCCAATCGTCGCCATCACCGCCGATCAGCAGATCGTCACCGTTACCACCGTCCAGCCGGTTGTTCCCATTGCCCGCAATCAGCAGATCATCGCCATTGCCACCGTCCATCCGGTCGTCACCATCACCACCGATCAAAATATCATGGCCATCGCCGCCACGCAGATGGTTGTTGCCGCCACCACCCAGGATGTAATCCGCCCCTGAACCTCCGACCAGCGTATCATCGCCCGCGCGCCCCAGCAGCAGATCATCGCCGCTCTGGCTGATCAGCATGTCATCGCGATCCGTCCCGATCAGTGCCCGGTCGTCGCCTGCAACCGGCACCGGCCTGCCGTGAAGGGCGCTACGCACATCCGCCAGATTCTCGGCCGCCAGCGCGCGGGTGATGGTCTGCATCGACACCAAACCGCCCTGATCGGGCGACGGCTCTGGTTCCGGCGGCAGCAGGGACGGCGGCGGCGTCGGCGGGCCGGGGGACCCCGGCACCAAAGCCACCGGCAGGCGCATACCGCCCAGCACATCGGCATTGGACAACATCCGGTAATCGATTGCTGCGCCATCGGCGCTATGGATCAGCAATTCCTCATCACCATAGACGATCCGAAATCCGGTCGGCGTGATATTCATGGTCAGCTGGGTGATGTCGCGCAACATCGGCCAGTTGGACAGATCAAGTCGGTCCTTGCCGAGTTCAAAATCGGTGATCATATCCGGCGCGCCATCAGGTGTCAGAATGAACAGATCCGCCCCCGCGCCGCCGGTCAGCATATCCGACCCCGGCCCGTCGCGCAGGATGTCATCGCCATCACCACCGCTGATCACGCTGTTCGTCCTACCCGCCATCAGAATGTCATTGCCCGCAGTGCCGGTGACGATATGACCCGCCACTGCCGGGGTGATGGTCGCACCGACAGGGCCGGGATCAAACCGCAATTGCGTGATCCCTGCTTCGCTGCTGCTGGCAACAAAGATATCGACGCCCGCGTCACGCCCGCGCGCGACGATGGCGCTGATGTTATCCAATCCGATGCTGGTGGTGTCCTCAAGATGCGCGAGCGCCTGCAATTGCCCGCCGGGCAGCAGCAGAAAGACAGAGATTCCGTCATCGGCCCCGCCCGCGATCACATAGCTGCGCCCGGATTCGGTCACGACATCAAGGGCAGTGACCCCGGCAAAACGCGTCTCGCGGGTGTCGAGCAGATGGTCGCGGATGATCAGATTGCCTGCAGGACCCACCTCCATCACGCTGAGGCTGCTGCTGCCAGCGGCGGCCAGGACCAGATAGGTAACGCCGTCCACCACGGCTGTCTTCAGCGCTGTCGGCGTGGCAATCCACAGCCCGTCCTCGGGCCCGACCCCGGCCACCTGTGCCAGCGTCCCATCTGGGCTGACCTGCCAGGCGGTCAGCGTATTGGCGCTGCTGTCGGCGGTAAAGACAAACCCGTCAGCGGCCGCCAGCGCGCTGATGGGGCCGCTGGTCGTTGTAGTCTGGCCGTGCTGCAAAAACTGCCCGGTGCCATCGAAATGCAGCGCCGCGATGCCGCCCGCCGTGGCAAAACCGCCATAAACGATTTGTACGCCACCCTCCTGCTGCCATGTGATCCCATGTTGAAACCCGGCTGGCACCGGCACATCGCCCGTCACCCGCACCCGTCCGTGGATCAGGCCGACCTGCTGGAACGTGCCGTCAGGCCCGCCGCCGATCAGCAGCACCGGATCTGTACCGGTCGCAAGCGTTGCAATCGTTGCCGTGACGCCCGGTGCAAGGGGGCCGTTCAGCACAAGGCCCGCACCGGGATTGATCTCGGGCCCGGCAATGGCCCAGCTTTGCACGGCGCCATCGAATTGTGTCAGACTGACCAGAGTCTCGGTTCCGCCGATCCGGACAATCTCCAGATCGGTGATCCGCGATCTAGCGGAATCGCGTGAACTGGTCAGATATCTGACCGGAAAAAATGCTGTCATCGTTCAATCCCCCCCAGGACCGATGCGGTGAGGGTCGAAAACAGCGCCGTCCGTCGCGCGGCGAAAATGCGGCGGGCTTGTGGCTCTTGCTGAAAAATTGCTTCAAACCTGTTGCTTTGCCTTGCAAGAACCTGGGCATTTGCGGCACCAAAGACACAACCATAAGGGGAGTTTAATGCCAGCAAAATTCGGCACCAGCGGGCTGCGCGGCCTTGTGACCGATCTGACCCGGGGCCTGATCGCGGATCATGTCAGGGCCTTTGCCGCCAGTTGCGATATGGGGGCGGGGCTGTTTATCGGCCGCGATCTGCGCGCTTCATCGCCAAAGATTGCGGCGGTCGTGGCGCAGGCCGGGCAGGCGGCAGGGCTTGCGGTCACAGATTGCGGCGCGGTGCCGACCCCGGCACTGGCCTTGGCCGCGATGCAGGCCGGGGCGGCGGCGATCATGGTAACCGGCAGCCATATCCCTGCGGACCGTAACGGGTTGAAATTCTACACACCAAAGGGCGAGATCACCAAAAACCAGGAGGCAGCGATCCTTATGGCTTTGGGGCAGGATTGGCCCGATCTGGCCGGTCCTAGTCCCCAGTCGCAGGACATCAGCACCCTCTATCATGCCCGCTATCTGACAGGATTCGGCCCGATCCTGCAGGGTCAACGCCTTGGCCTTTACGCCCATAGCGCCGTGGGGCGCGATCTGATGGCGGATCTGCTGACCGCATTGGGGGCCGAACTGGTCATGCTGGGCAGATCTGACAGGTTCACCCCGGTCGATACAGAAGCGGTCGACACAGCCACGCGCAAAACGCTCTCCGCCTGGGCCAAGGCCCATCAGCTTCGCGCCATCCTGTCCACCGATGGCGATGGCGACCGGCCTTTGATGACGGATGAACGCGGGCAATTGATCGCGGGCGATGTCATGGGCCAGATCACCGCCGCCTGTCTGGGTGCGTGCCATGTCGTGACGCCCGTCTCATCCAATACCGGGGCCGAGGCGCTGGGCGCCTTCGCAGAGGTCCTGCGCACCAGAATCGGATCACCGCATGTGATCGCCGGGATGCAGGCCATCAGCGGGCAGGTTGCCGGATATGAAGCGAATGGCGGCTTCCTGCTGGGTTTTGACGCCACCGGACCCGCAGGCCCGCTGCCCGCGCTGATGACCCGCGATGCGGTACTGCCGATGCTGGCGCTGCTGGCCGCCAGCGGCGACAGGCCGATGTCACAGCTGATCGCCGCGCAACCCGCGCGGTTCACCGCCAGCGACAGGCTGGTCGATGTGCCCACAGAGATGGCGCAAACACTGATCGCGGCGCTGACCGACGATGCGACCCTCTTTCTGGCCAACCTCAGCGCCCGCGCTGTGGCGATGAACCTGACAGATGGTCTGCGCCTGACCTGCCATGACGGGCGGATCGTGCATCTGCGCCCCTCTGGCAATGCGCCCGAACTGCGGATTTATGTCGAGGCGGAGAGCCCCGATCTGGCCGCATCCACGCTGCAGGCTGGCCTGAATGCGCTGCGCCATCGCATCTTCCGAGCATAAATATCCCCGTCGGAGACTGCGGCGCAGCCGCAAAGGGGCGCTGCCCCTCGCCCCGGATCAAGTCCGGGGCTCACCCCGGAGTATTTCCAGAAAAAAGAAGAGGCAGGCCGCGCCTTATGCGTCGTAGCCTTTGGGATTGGCCGATTGCCAGGCCCAGGTGCTCGCGGTCATTGCGTCAAGATCATGCGTCGCGCGCCAGCCCAGTTCCGCCTGCGCGCGGGCCGGGTTTGCCTGCATCGCCGCGATGTCCCCGGCGCGGCGCGGCGCTTGCTGTGTGGCGATCTGCTGGCCAGAGGCGCGTTCAAACGCGCGGACCATGTCGATCACGCTATAGCTTTGCCCGGTGCCGATATTGAACGGCCGCGCGCCGGGGGACGCGGCGGCATAGCCCAATGCGGCGACATGCGCGCGGGCCAGATCGACGACATGGATATAATCGCGCAGCCCGGTGCCATCGGGCGTGTCGTAATCATCGCCAAAGATCGTCAGCGCCGGACGCAGCCCAACTGCGACCTGCGCGATATAGGGCATCAGATTATTGGGAATATCCTTTGGGTCCTCACCGATCCGGGCCGAGCCATGCGCGCCGACCGGGTTGAAATAGCGCAGGATCACCGCACTGCGGCCCGCATCGGCTGCGGCCCAGTCGGTCAGCACCTGTTCCGCCATCAGCTTGGTGCGACCATAGACCGATGTGGGCCGTGTCGGATGCGCCTCGTCATAGGGCAGATAATCCGGTTCGCCGTAAACCGTGGCGGACGATGAAAAGATGATCTTGCCGCATCCCGCCCGGTCCATCGCATGCAGCAAGGCCAGCGTGCCGCTGACATTGACGTCATAATAGGCAAGCGGTTTTTGCTGGCTTTCCCCCACGGCCTTGAGCCCCGCGAAATGCACCACCGCTTCGGGCGCGAAATCGCGCATGATCTGGTCGAGAATCGCGGGGTCGCGCACATCGCCGCGATAATCGCGAACCTGCCCATTGGACAGCGCGCGGACCCGGCGCAAGACTTCGGGCGTGGCATTGGTGTAATTGTCGAGCACGCAAACCTCATGCCCCTCGGCCATCAGTTCGATCAATGTATGGCTGCCGATATATCCGGCCCCGCCAGTGACAAGCACGCGCATGGGATTTGTCCTTTGTTCCGCTTCTAGGCGCGGGCATAGACATCCTCATAGCGGATAATATCGTCCTCGCCCAGATAGCCGCCGGTTTGCACCTCGATCAGGACCATCGGCATTTTCCCCGGATTTTCAAGGCGGTGTTTGCTGCCCAGCGGGATATAGATCGATTCGTTTTCGGTCAGCAGGCGGATCTGATCACCGCAGGTCACCTGTGCTGTGCCTTGCACGACGATCCAATGTTCGGAGCGGTGGTGATGCGCCTGCAAGGACAGCGCGGCACCCGCATCCACCACGATGCGTTTGACCTGAAACCGCTCGCCTTTGGCAAGGCTTTCAAACCAGCCCCAAGGCCGGTGATCCTTGGGAAAAGCCGCAGCCTGATAGGAATTCGAGGTTTTCAGCAAAGCCACCGCCTGTTTCACATCCTGCGCGCGGCTTTTATGGCTGATCAGCACCGCATCGGGCGTGGCGATGGCGATGATATCGTGCAACCCGATCCCCATGATCACCTGCCCGTCATTTTCGGACCGCAGCAATGTCTCGCTGCAATCCATCGCATAGGCCGGGCCGGACAGGGCCTGCCCAGCGCTCTGCGTCTCGCGCCAGACGGCGGCCCAATCGCCCAGATCGGACCAGCGCCCGGCATAGGGCGCGACGCTCAGGTTCTCGGCGGCTTCCATCACCGCATAGTCAATCGACAGCGCAGGCGCGCGGGACCAATGTTTTGCCGCAAGCCGCACAAAGCCCAGATCAACACTCGCCTCATCCACCGCCGCCTGCACCGGCGCGACCATATCGGGCGCATGGGCCCTGTAGGCCGCCAGAATGCTGCGCGCGCTGAACAAAAACAGCCCCGCGTTCCACAGATAGCGCCCTGCGGCCAGCATCCGTGCCGCGTCCGGTGCACAGGGCTTTTCGATGAAACCCAACAGCGGCAGGATCGCCTGCCCCGGTTCTGGCGCCTGCGCGAGTTCCAGATAACCATAGCCGGTTTCCGCCCGATCCGGCGTGATGCCAAAGGTCACCAATTGCCCCGCCTGTGCCGCCGGGATCGCCGCAGCAACACTGCGCGCGAAAAGCGCCGCATCCGGGATCACATGATCAGACGGCGCAATCAGCAAAAGCGCATCCGGGTCGCTTTGCGCCAGATGCAGCGCGGCGGCCAGCACCGCAGGGCCGGTGTCGCGTGCGCCCGGTTCGATCAGGATCGCTTGGGGCGCAATGCCCGCCGCCTGCGCCTGTTGGCGCGCGATAAAGCGGAACTGATCCGCCGTCACGATCAGCGGGGCTGTGAAATCACCGCCCGACAACCGCCGCAGGCTGGCTTGAAACAGGCTTTCATCGCCGGTCAGGCTGGCGAATTGCTTGGGGTAGCTTTGCCGCGACAAGGGCCAGAGCCTTGTGCCCGACCCGCCGCAAAGAATAACCGGGATCACTTTTGTCATATGCCGCCCCTATGCGCAGCGCAGGGCAAGGCCCGCGCGATGTTGTGACAGATACCAATCAAACGTCTGGCGCAGCCCGTTCGGCAAAGCGATCTGGGGCCGCCAGCCCAGCCGCTGCATCCGCGCGGTATCGAGCAATTTGCGCGGCGTGCCACCCGGTTTGCTGGTGTCGTAAAGGATCTGCCCCCGAAACCCGGTCATCTCCGCGATCATCTGCGCCAGATCGCGGATGCTGATATCCTGCCCCCAGCCGATATTCAGATGGCTTCGCGTCGGCGTCGTTTCTGCCCGGTAAGCCACCGGGTCCAGCCGCATCACGAACAGCAGCGCTGCGGCCAGATCATCGACATGCAGAAATTCGCGCCGTGGCGCACCAGACCCCCAGATCGTCACCGCCTTCGCGCCGCTTTGCACCGCCTGATGAAACCGCGAAAGCAAAGCCGGCAGCACATGCGCATGAGCGGGGTGAAAATTATCGCCCGGTCCATAAAGGTTCGTTGGCATCAAAGACCGGTAATCATGGCCATGCTGAAGATTATAGCTTTCACACAGCTTGATCGCCGCGATCTTGGCGATGGCATAGGGCGCATTGGTCGGCTCCAAAGGGCCGGTGAGCAAAGCCTCCTCCGCCATCGGCTGGGCCGCATCGCGCGGATAGATGCAGGATGACCCAAGCTGCACCAGATGCCGCACGCCCGCGTCATGGGCGGCGTGGATCACATGGGTCGCGATCAGCAGATTATCGGTGATGAAATCCGCAGGCTGGGTCGCATTGGCCATGATCCCGCCGACCTTGGCGGCGGCAAGCACCACAGCATCCGGGCGCTGTGCCTGCATAAACGCGCGGACCTGCGCCTGATCGGTCAGGTCCAGATCGCACCGGTCGGCCGTGATCACCTGATGCACGCCTTCCGCCCGCAACAACCGCAGGATCGCCGACCCGACCATGCCCCCATGCCCGGCGATGAAAATCCGCATCCTCACGCCTGCAACGCCATGGGCAGATCCAGCCCGTAATCGCGCAGCACCGCATGGCGGCGCGCGGCGCGGTAATCCTCTGCCACCATCTCGGCGCACATCTCGCGGGCGGATGTTGTCGGCGTCCAGCCCAGCTGCGCCTTGGCCTTGGCCGGATTGCCCAGCAATGTCGCGACCTCTGCCGGGCGATAATAGCGCGGATCAATCCGCATTACTGTATCGCCGACGCGCACCTTGGGGGCCATGTCGCTGCGCACGGCGGTGACCACGGCCTTTTCCGCGACACCGCGCCCTTTGAACGCCAGGTCCAGCCCCAGTTCGGCGGCGGTCCAGACGATAAAATCACGCACCGAATGCTGCACGCCGGTGGCGATCACATAATCCTCTGGCTTATCTTGTTGCAGCATCAGCCATTGCATGCGGACATAATCGCGCGCATGGCCCCAGTCGCGCAAAGCGTCGATATTGCCCATATAAAGACAATCCTCGAACCCCAGTGCGATATTGGTTAACCCCCGCGTAATCTTGCGGGTGACAAAAGTCTCACCTCGCCTTGGGCTTTCGTGATTGAACAGAATGCCGTTGCAGGCAAAGATCCCGTAAGCCTCCCGGTAATTCACGCAGATCCAATAGGCGTATAGCTTTGCCACCGCATAGGGACTGCGGGGATGAAACGGCGTCAGTTCCGTCTGCGGCGATTGCGTGACCTGCCCGTAAAGTTCCGAAGTCGAGGCCTGATAGAACCGCGTCTTGCCTTCCAGCCCCAGAAACCGGATCGCCTCTAACAATCGCAATGTGCCCATCGCATCCACATCGGTGGTATATTCTGGCGCTTCAAAGCTGACCGCGACATGGCTTTGCGCGCCAAGGTTGTAAATCTCATCCGGCTGGACCTGTGCGATGATCCGGGTCAGATTGGCGCTGTCGGTCAGATCGCCGTAATGCAGCTTGAATCGCGCCTGATCCTTCTGCGGGTCCTGATAAAGGTGATCGACACGGGCCGTGTTGAACAGCGACGCGCGGCGCTTGATGCCATGCACCTCATAGCCTTGGGTCAGCAGGAATTCCGCCAGATAGGACCCGTCCTGCCCTGTGATCCCGGTGATCAGCGCGCGTTTGGTCATCTTTTATCCTGTCTGGCTGAACCATGCCTACCTGTTTTCGCTGATTATCCTTAAAGTTTGATTAACGACCGGCACGGTGCCTCAAGGCGATCTTAACCGCGCTGGGGTAGGGTGAGGCATCCCCAATTGAGCAAAGGTGCTTTTCCATGTCCGACCAATCCCCCAACCTGTCCTTGCCCTTCATCATGCCTGCCCAGGCGCAAAAGCATGTCACCCATAACGAGGCGATCGAATTGCTCGACCTGATCGTGCAACTGACGCTGGTGTCAGTCACGCAGACAGCACCACCCCCCGACCCGGCGGAAGGTGCCGCATGGGCCGTGCCTGCGGGGGCTGTCGGCGCCTGGGCCGGGCAGGCCGGGCTGATCGCGACATGGCGTGGCGGGGGGTGGCTTTTCGTCGCAGCGCGCGACGGTTGGACCGCTTTTGTCACGGATGCCGCCGCCCTGCACATCCGGATGGATGGCAAATGGTCCGCAAAAGGCCACCCGCCGGATTTGCAGAACCTGCCCGCAGTCGGCGTGAATGCCACGGCTGATGCGACGAACCGGCTGTCCCTGCGCGCCCCCGCAACGTTGTTTGACAACGAAGGGGCCGGGCATCAGATCAAGATCAACAAGGCCGCAGCGGGCGATACCGGGTCCCTGCTGTTCCAGACCGGCTATAGCGGCCGGGCCGAGATGGGCTTGGCCGGCAGCGATGATTTCACCATAAAAACCTCGCCCGATGGCACCTTATGGCGGCAGGCGCTGACGATTGCCGCCGCGACCGGACAGGTGCAGCTGTCGGGTGCCCTGCGGCTGACGCCGATCAGCCGACCGGCAACCGGGCAGGCGGGCGATCTTTACTTTGATTCTGCAACTGCAAAGCTTTGCTGTTTTGACGGGACGCTCTGGCATGACCTCTTCTAGCGGGAACCGTCAGGTCAGGGGCCGCGACCCACAGTCCGGACGGCATTTCGGCACTTATTTAACAGATAGATGACGGAAATTCAACCAAACCGCGGCAGGCAGGCCATATCGACGCAGGATCGGTGGATTCTTGCAGCATGGCGCTTGCGACACCATAGCACCTCTGCTATCTCGCGCAGGATTTTGACGCTTTCGTGTAAACGAAGGCCTAATGAGCTGCCCCTTTGCTGCCCACCTTCGGGCGTCGTAAAGCTGGGCCCAAGACATCGGAAGGGTGGACGTGTCCGAAACTGCTGGTATCTCCACAGGCATTGCTGCGCGCTATGCGACAGCCGTGTTTGACCTTGCCAAAGACGGCAAGGCCATCGACGCATTGCAAGACGACGTCGCGGCGCTGCAAGCCGCGATTGAAACAAGCGCCGATCTGCGCACTTTGCTGACATCGCCGCTCTATAACCGCGACGAACAAAGCGCGGCGATCACTGCCATTGCCAAACAGATGAACCTGTCAGCGACAACCAGCAATGTGCTGGCGCTGCTGGCCGCCAAACGCCGCCTGTTCGTGCTGCCGCATCTGCTGGCCGTGCTGCAGGACCGTCTGGCCGCAGAACGCGGTGAAGTGACCGCCGAGGTCACGACCGCAAAGTCGCTGACCAAGACCCAGACCGACAAACTGGCCGCGACGCTGAAGGCGCAGGCTGGCAAGACCGTAATTATCAAGCAAACCGTCGATGAAAGCATCATCGGCGGTCTTATCGTAAAAATGGGCTCCCGGATGATCGACACCTCGATCGCTTCCAAGCTCAATGCACTCCAGAACACTATGAAAGAGGTCGGATAATGGCGATCCAAGCGTCGGAAATCTCTGCGATCCTGAAGGACCAGATCAAGAACTTCGGTCAAGAAGCTGAAGTGGCCGAAGTGGGCCGTGTGCTCAGCGTCGGCGACGGGATCGCCCGCGTTTACGGGCTGGACAATGTGCAGGCCGGTGAAATGGTCGAATTCCCCGGTGGTATCCGCGGGATGGCACTGAACCTCGAAACCGACAATGTCGGCGTCGTGATCTTCGGCACCGACCGCGCGATCAAGGAAGGCGACCTTGTCAAGCGCACGAAATCCATCGTGGACGTGCCCGTGGGTGACGAATTGCTGGGCCGCGTCGTGGATGGTCTGGGCAACCCGCTGGACGGCAAAGGCCCGGTCAACACGACCAAGCGCGCCATCGCCGACAGCAAGGCCCCCGGCATCATCCCGCGCAAATCGGTGCATGAGCCGATGGCGACAGGTCTGAAATCCGTCGATGCGATGATCCCGATTGGCCGTGGCCAGCGCGAATTGATCATCGGTGACCGCCAGACCGGTAAAACCGCTGTGGCACTGGATACGATCCTGAACCAGAAATCGTATAACGACGCCGCCACCAACGAATATGACAAGCTTTACTGCATCTATGTCGCGATTGGCCAGAAACGCTCCACCGTCGCACAGCTGGTGAAAAAGCTCGAAGAATCCGGCGCGATTGAATACACCATCGTCGTCGCTGCGACCGCCTCCGACCCCGCACCAATGCAGTTCCTTGCACCCTACGCTGCAACTGCGATGGCCGAACATTTCCGCGACAATGGTCGTCACGCGCTGATTATCTATGACGATCTGTCCAAACAGGCCGTGGCCTACCGCCAGATGTCGCTGCTGCTGCGCCGCCCACCAGGACGTGAAGCTTACCCAGGCGACGTGTTCTACCTGCACTCACGCCTGCTGGAACGTTCCGCGAAACTGAACGAAGATAACGGGGCAGGCTCGCTGACCGCGCTGCCGATTATTGAGACCCAAGGCGGCGACGTGTCGGCCTTTATCCCGACCAACGTGATTTCGATCACCGACGGCCAGATATTCCTTGAAACCGACCTATTCTATCAGGGTATCCGCCCTGCGGTAAACACCGGTCTGTCGGTGTCGCGGGTTGGCTCCTCTGCCCAGACCAATGCGATGAAATCCGTCGCCGGTCCGGTCAAACTGGAACTGGCGCAGTACCGCGAAATGGCGGCCTTCGCCCAATTCGGCTCTGATCTGGATGCCGCGACCCAGCAATTGCTGAACCGTGGCGCGCGCCTGACCGAATTGATGAAGCAGCCGCAATATTCGCCGCTGACCAATGCGGAAATCGTCTGCGTGATCTATGCTGGCACCAAAGGCTATCTCGACAAGATCGCCGTCAAGGATGTTGGCCGGTTCGAGGCTGGTCTGCTGCAATATCTGCGCAGCACTGGCAAAGACGTGCTGGACATGATCACCCGCGAAGATCCCAAGATCAAAGGTGATGCAGAAGCCAAGATCAAAGCCGCTTTGGACGCCTACGCCGCCGATTTCGCGTGAACCTAAGATAAGGAGACGAGAACGTGCCTAATCTTAAGGACCTGAAAAACCGGATCGCGTCGGTCAAATCGACCCGCAAGATCACCAAGGCCATGCAAATGGTCGCGGCCGCAAAACTGCGCCGCGCCCAGGACGCAGCCGAGGCATCGCGCCCCTATACCGAACGTTTCAACGCCGTGATGGCGCAATTGGCGGCATCGGTGGGCGGGGCAGAAGGTGCGCCGAAATTGCTGTCCGGCACGGGCAGCGATCAGGTGCATCTGCTGGTCGTGATGACAGCCGAACGCGGGCTTTGCGGTGGTTTCAACAGCAACATTTCCCGGCTGGCGAAAATCCGTGCGCAGAAACTGCAATCCGAAGGCAAGACCGTCAAGATCCTGACCGTCGGCAAGAAAGGCCGCGATTCGCTGAAACGCGATTTCGGCAGCCTGTTTGTCGGCCATGTCGATCTGTCTGGCGTGAAACGGCTGGGCTATGTCAACGCGCAGGAAATTGCGCGCGATGTGCTGGCACGCTTTGACGCGGGCGAATTCGATGTCGCGACGATTTTCTTCGCACGCTTTGAAAACGTCGTGTCGCAGCATCCGACCGCCCAGCAGATCATCCCTGCCAAATTCGATCAGGCCGCTGATGCGGATGTGACGCTTTACGATTACGAACCCGGAGAGGAAGAAATCCTTGCCGATCTGTTGCCGCGCGGTGTGGCAACGGCGATTTTCAGCGCCCTGCTGGAAAATGCTGCCTCGGAACAGGGCGCGCGGATGTCCGCCATGGACAACGCCACCCGCAACGCAGGCGAGATGATCGACAAGCTGACCATCCAATACAACCGTTCGCGTCAGGCCGTCATCACGAATGAGCTGATTGAAATCATTTCGGGCGCGGAAGCGCTCTAGACCCCGGAGAAAACAACTATGGCAAATGCAAAAGGCAAGATCACGCAGGTCATCGGCGCGGTCGTTGACGTGCAGTTCACCGATCACCTGCCGGAAATTCTGAACGCGCTGATCACCGACAACAACGGCAAAAAGCTGGTGCTGGAAGTGGCGCAGCACCTTGGCGAAAACACCGTCCGCGCCATCGCGATGGACAGCACCGAAGGTCTGGTGCGCGGTCAGGAAGTCATTGACCAAGACGGCACGATCACCGTGCCCGTGGGCGATGCGACCCTTGGCCGGATCATGAACGTGGTCGGTGAACCGATCGACGAAAAAGGCCCGATTGGCGAGACCGAGCGCCGCTCGATCCACGCCGATGCGCCACCTTTTGAAGCACAATCCACCGCATCCGAAGTGCTGGTCACAGGCATCAAGGTTATCGACCTGCTGGCCCCCTACGCCAAAGGCGGCAAGATCGGCCTGTTCGGCGGTGCCGGTGTCGGCAAGACCGTTCTAATTCAGGAACTGATCAACAACATCGCCAAGGTGCACTCTGGCTATTCCGTGTTCGCGGGCGTCGGTGAACGGACCCGTGAAGGTAATGACCTTTACTACGAATTCATCGAATCCGGCGTTATCAACGCCGACGATCTGACCAAATCCAAAGTGGCGCTGGTCTATGGCCAGATGAACGAACCACCGGGTGCGCGTATGCGTGTGGCCCTGTCCGGCCTGACCATGGCGGAATCCTTCCGTGACCAATCGGGTTCTGACGTGTTGTTCTTCGTCGACAACATCTTCCGCTTTACCCAAGCCGGTTCGGAAGTGTCGGCACTGTTGGGCCGTATCCCGTCTGCCGTGGGCTATCAGCCGACGCTGGCGACTGACATGGGCCAGATGCAGGAACGGATCACCTCGACCAAGACCGGGTCAATCACATCGGTGCAGGCGATCTATGTGCCCGCCGACGACTTGACCGACCCTGCACCTGCGACATCCTTTGCGCACCTTGACGCGACAACCAACCTCAACCGTGCAATTTCCGAAAAAGGGATTTACCCGGCTGTTGACCCGCTCGATTCCACATCGCGTCTGCTGGACCCGAAAATCGTGGGTGACGAGCATTACAAGGTCGCCACCGATGTGCAGCAGATCCTGCAGCGCTACAAATCCTTGCAGGATATCATCGCAATCCTTGGCATGGACGAATTGTCTGAAGAGGACAAACTGACCGTGGCCCGCGCGCGCAAGATCGAACGCTTCCTGTCGCAGCCTTTCGACGTGGCCGAGGTGTTCACCGGGTCGCCCGGCGTTCAGGTGCCATTGGAAGACACGATTGCATCGTTCAAGGCTGTTGTCGCCGGCGAATATGACCACCTGCCCGAAGGCGCGTTCCTGATGGTCGGTGGCATCGAAGACGTGAAGGCCAAGGCCGCGAAAATGGCTGCGGCCGCCGCTTAAGGAGAGCTGCCGATATGGCAAATCTACAATTCGATCTCGTCTCGCCCGAGCGCCGCTTGGCCTCGGTCGTGGCGACCGAGGTGCGCATTCCCGCTGTCGAAGGTGACATGACAGCCATGGCGAACCATGTGCCCACGATCACAACCCTGCGCCCCGGCCTGTTGGCCGTGGTGCATGCGGGCGGGACTGACGAATATGTCGTGTCCGGCGGCTTTGCCGAAATCAACGCGGAATCGGTATCGGTTTTGGCTGAACAGGCCCTTCCCCGCGGGGAAGTTTCTCAGGAGATATTCGATCAGATGGTCGCCGATGCGCAGAATGCCCTGACCGCAGCACAGGCCGACACCGATGGTGACGGCAGCCGCGCGGTGGATGCTGCGAAAGTGCTGACCGATACACTCGCGATTGGCACGGCCATCGGGTTGACCGCAAAGGTCTGATCCGACCAGACAAACAAATAGGCCCCGGTTGTGACACCGGGGCCTTTTGCGTTTCAGCCGGTCCTATTCGGCGGCATAAAGCCCTTCGTAGATCGGACCCAGCGTCTTGTGATCGAACAGCGACGACACGGATGTGCCATTGGCGGTGTTCAGGATCGCCTGCGCGAACATCGGTGCGGTCGGCACGATGCGGATATTGGCGCAGCCCCGCACGGCGGCATTGGGCGCAATCGTGTCGGTGATCACGAGGCTTTTCATCACCGATTTGGAAATCCGGTCCACCGCCGGGCCGGACAGCACGCCGTGGGTGATATAGGAATGCACCTCTTTCGCGCCGTTTTCCATCAGGACTTCGGCGGCTTTGCAGAGCGTGCCCGCAGTATCGACGATATCATCGACAATCACGCAGACCTTGTCTTTCACCTCACCGATCACGGTCATTTCGGCCACTTCGCCGGGTTTGCCACGCCGTTTATCGACGATGGACAAAGGCGCGTCGATCCGCTGCGCCAGATCGCGGGCGCGGGCCACACCACCGACATCGGGGGAGACGATCATCACATCCTCCATCCGGTCGCGGAAATGGTGCTTCGCATCCAAAGCGTAGATCGGCGAGGCATAGAGGTTATCGACCGGAATATCGAAAAAACCCTGAATTTGCGTTGCATGCAAATCCAGGGTCAGGACACGTTCGATACCGGCTTCGACCAGCATATTGGCCACCAGTTTGGCGGTGATCGGCGTGCGCGCCTTGGACCGGCGATCCTGCCGCGCATAGCCGAAATAGGGGATCACGGCGGTGATGCGCGCGGCGGATGACCGGCGCAGCGCATCGGCAATGATCAGTAATTCCATCAGATTGTCATTGGCGGGGTTCGAGGTGGGCTGGATGATGAACATATCCTCGCCCCGGACGTTCTCAAACACTTCGACGAAGATTTCGCCATCGTTGAACCGTTCGACCCTTGCGTCGACAAGGCTGACGTCGCGGCCCCGGTGCATCGACATCCGGCGGGCGATGGCGGTGGCCAAAGGCAGATTGGCATTCCCGGATATCAGCTTGGGTTCCATAATTGTCGGCATGGGGGTGGGTCCTTTGGCAGCTGGGGACATGACGCCGGTGTAACAGATTCGCGGCGTTGACACCGCCTAGCACAGGCTTACCGTCGCGCCTAGATTTGCCAGACCGAAGGATGACCAAAATGCCGCATATTGATTACTACTTCGCGACGATGTCGCCCTATACCTACCTCTGCGGCCTGCGCCCGCAAGAGATTGCCCGCAGCCATGGCGCAACGCTTGCCTATCGCCCGTTGGATATCATGGCGCTGTTTGCCCGCACCGGCGGCCTGCCGCCCAAGGACCGGCACCCCAACCGGCAGGCATACCGTCTGCAGGATCTGCAGCGCCGCGCGGCTGTGGCGGGTTTCCCTTTGAACGTGAAGCCTGCCTTCTGGCCAACCAATCCGGCGCCATCGTCCTTTGCGATCATCGCAGCACAGAACAGCGGTGCCGATGTCGGCGACCTGGTTCATGCGATCACCCGCGCCTGCTGGGCGGAGGAGCGTGATATCAGTCAGGATGATGTGATCCGCGATTGTCTGCAATCGGTCGGCCTCGACCCTGCGCTGGTGGATCGCGATATGATGACCAGTGCGGATACCTATGCGCAGAATCTGGAACATGCGGTGCTGGCGGGGGCCTTTGGCGCGCCGTTCTTCATCACCGACTCCGATGCAAGGTTCTGGGGCGAGGATCGTTTGACCGATCTGGACCTGCATCTGTCCGGCAAGATCTGATGCATCAGGTGAGCGTGGGCCATGGCGCGCCGGTCGTCATGGTTCATTGCATGTTGGGGCGGCATGACAGCCTGCTGCCCTTGGTTGGCGCGATTGGCGGGCGTGCGACTTTGTTCGATCTGCCCGGCCATGGCCGCAGCCCGGATTGGGATGGCGCGCCCTATCAGGCGCAAGCCGCGGCGATGGCGGCAGATTGTTGCGATGGGCCGACCCACGTGATCGGGCATTCCTTTGGCGCGACGGTCGCCCTGCGGCTGGCGGTGGAACGTCCTGATTTGGTGAACCGGCTGACGCTGATTGAGCCGGTCTATTTCGCCGCCGCCCGTGGGACCGTGGAACATGACGCGCATGTGGCGGGGTTCCGGCCCTTTGTTGCGTCGATGGAGGCGGGGCGGCATGAAGACGCCGCCGCGCTGTTTAACGACCTTTGGGGCGCGCAGCCGTGGGGCAAAATCCCGCCACGCACGCAGGTCTATCTGGTGGACCGCATTCCTTTGGTCGCGGCCAGTGGACCTGAGATTGAGGACGATCCGGCAGACATCACCTCTGCCCCGCTGGATATTCCGGTGGCGCTGATCAGGGGCGCGGACAGCCCGCCGGTGATCGGTGCGATTCATGCGGGGCTGATGCGGCATATGACGCAAGCCACGGATCATGTGGTGCCCGGGGCAGGGCATATGCTACCCCTGACCCATACAGATCAGGTTGCGGCGATTATCCGTGCAGCAGGGTCAGGAATTGGCTAACGCCATCTGCCGTCATCGACCAATCGGTGACAAGGCGGGCGGTCAGCATTTCATCCGGATCGCCTGCGTCAGGATCGCCGGACATCACGTAATAGACCGCACCTGATGCCAGCATCCGTTGGTGTTCGCGGCGTGGCATGTCGAAGAAGATGATATTGGCCTGTGGGTCGAACAGCATCTGCGCCGCATTATGGACGCGTAACCCTTCCGCCAGTTGCGCTGTGCGGGCATTGGCCTTGCGTGCCAGATCCAGCCAGAGATCATCGGCAAGATAGGCCTGCATCTGGGCGGACAGATAGCGGTGTTTCGACAACAGATGCCCGCCGCGTTTGCGCCGGTATTCGAATTCCTGCGCCAGTTTCGGGTCGAAGATCACACAAGCCTCGACCCCGACAGCGCCGTTCTTGGTGCCGCCAAAACTGACCGCGTCGATGCCGGATTTCCAAGTCATCTCGGCAGGTGTGCAATCCAGTGCGACCAGCGCATTGGCGAAACGTGCGCCGTCCAGATGGGTGGCGAGGTTGAATTCACGCGCGACCTCGGTCAGCGATTTGATCTCATCCAGCGTATAGAGGGTGCCTTTTTCCGTCACCTGTGTCAGTGACACAGGCCCCCTTTGTGGCCCATGCACACCGCGGGTTTCTTCGCCGCTGATCTTGCTGCGCAGGGCGGCGGCGGTCATTTTGCCTGCCTCGGCGGGGACGAGGGTCAGCTTGGCTTGGGTGTAGAATTCGGGCGCGTTGCATTCGTCTTCGTGGATATGCGCGACATCGGTGCAGAAAATCGTTTGCCACGGCTGGCACATTGTCGCGAGTAGCAGCGAATTGGCAGAGGTGCCGTTGATCACCAGAAAGACGGCGGCATCCGGTGCCTCGAACACATCGCGGATTTGCTGGCGGACCTCTGCCATGATCGGATCAGCGCCATAGCCCATGGCATAGCCAGCATTGGCTTTCACCAAAGCGTCCATGATCGCGGGATGGGCGGGGCCGGCGTTGTCAGAGGCGAAATACATTTAAAGTGGTTCCTCGATTATGTAATCTTCCCAATCGTCTTCGTCGATCTCGAATTCCGGGACGGTCATGCCTTGGACGGACACGCCCGCGCGGTGCACGGATTGCGGATCGCCCGACACCAGCGGGTGCCAGTGAAACAGATCGCGGCCTTCGGCGACGAGGCGATAGGCGCAGGTCTGCGGCAGCCAATACATATTCTCAGCCAAGGTCTTGGGCGTCAGGACGATACATTCGGGGACGAATTGATGCCGGATCGCGTAATTGGCGCAAAGGCAGCTTTCATTGTCCAGCAACCGGCAGGCGACGCGGGTCATCGCGACCTCGCCGGTGTCTTCATCCTCCAGCTTGTTCAGGCAGCATTTGCCGCAGCCGTCACACAGCGCCTCCCATTCGCGCTTGTTCAGCTTGTCCATGGGTTTGTTGGCCCAGAAGCGGGGGGGCAGGCCGTCGCGGGCGATCGGGTCAGACATGGGTCAGGATGTCCCGCGCCGTGGCGCAATCGGCGTCCATCTGGGTGATCAGCGCGTCGAGGCTGTCGAATTTCAATTCGGGCCGCAGGTAATCGACCAAAGCGACGGAAAGATGCGCGCCGTAAAGGTCGCCTTTGAAATCAAAGATAAAAGTTTCGCAATTCGGGACGTTTTCACCGAACATCGGGCGGACACCGATGGAGGCGGCACCGATATATTGCCCGCGATGCGCGCCGTCGAGCACGTTGACCTTGACCGCATAGACTCCGAATTTCGGCGGATGCAGCCCGGTGATCGACATATTAGCGGTGGGATAGCCCAGTTCGCGCCCGCGCTGGTCGCCGCGGATGACTGCGCCCTCGATCCGGTGCCAATGGCCCAGCATCGCGGCGGCGTCGCGGGGGCGGCCATCGGTCAAGGCGGCGCGGATCGCGGTGGAGGAAATGTTGTCGCCCGCGATGGCCATCAATGGGGCAATTGTGACGCCGAAACCCATTTCTGCGCCGAAGGCCTGCAGATCGGCGACGGTGCCTTTGCGGTCCTTGCCGAAGCAGAAATCAGCGCCGACGACGACGTGGACCAGCCCCAGTTGGTCATGGATGACCTTTTGCGCGAATGCGCGGGGTGTCAGGCTGGCAAGGGCTTCGTTGAAGGGGACTTCATACAGTTTATCCACGCCCAGTTTTGCCAGACGGTTGGCGCGCGCTTCGGCATTCATCAGGCGGAAAGGGCCGGTGTCGCGGCCAAAATAGCTGCGCGGATGCGGCTCAAAGGTCATGATTCCAAGCGGTGCGCCAATCGCCGTGGCGGCCTCGCGCGCAAGGTCAATCACCGCGCGGTGGCCCAGATGCACACCGTCGAAATTGCCGATGGCGGCGGCGGCGCCACGGTCGGCTGGGTCAATGAAAACGCTGTCGCGGATGATCTGCATGGGCTTGCGTAACCTGCCCGTCCGGGGGGTGCAAGATCAGTCGAACTTGCGTGACGGGGCCAGCACGACGGCATCGCCGGTCAGCACCTTTTTGTCATTCACGATGCAGCGGGTGTTCATCGTCACGCGGCGGCGGGAATGGTCGATCTCGGTCACTTCAACCTCTGCCAACACCAGATCGCCGGGGCGGACGGGGGCGAGGAATTTCAGGCTTTGCCCCAGATAGACCGTTCCGTGGCCGGGCAATTGTTCGCCGATCACGGCAGAAACCAGCCCCGCCGTCAGCATCCCATGCGCGATGCGCCCGCCAAAGATCGTGTCCTGCGCGTAATCTTCGTCCAGATGGACAGGGTTACGGTCGGTCGATACCTCGGCGAACATCTCGATATCGCGGTCGGTGATCACCTTGGACAGGGACCGGACCATGCCGATTTCGATATCTTCGATACAGATCGTGCCGCGCGGTGCATTGTCCAACATTTCCAGCCCTTCAGGTAACAAAAAATCAGGTATCGGAGTTATATTGAAATTTAATTACTTTGCGGGCGCAGAAAAATCAAGGGGTTTAGCGTAAAAACCCAATCGCATAGGTCGCGGTGGTCTGCGCCTTGGTCAGGAATTGCTCCAGCGCCGCAGGCTCGGGTTGGTCTGTGGTGCGTGTTTCAGCCGCAGCCAGACCGCCGGTGATGAACAGAACATCGATCTGTTCCTGCACGCCACCCAGCACATCGGTGTTCACCCCGTCGCCGATGGCGATGATCCGAGGATCTTCGGGCAGATCGTCCAGCTTTTCCATGCGGCGCCGTGCCAGATCATAGATCGGCGGATGCGGTTTGCCGAAATAGAGGCTTTCGCCGCCCATTTCAGTATAAAGTGCGGCCAAAGCCCCGGCGCACCATTCCCGCACCTCGCCCCGGTCCACGACGATATCGGGATTGGCGCAGAGCAGTTTGAGGCCCTTTTGCTTGGCATAAAGGAAATCGGCACGGTTCACGGCGATATCGGCCAAGGGGTCGAAGGGGCCGCAGCAGACGATGCCTTCGGCCTGATCCAATGGCACGGTCTGGATGTTCACCGGGTTGTCGATAACCCGCAGCGGCGTGAAGAATTCGTCATCGCGCGGGCTTTCGCCCATGAAATAGACCTTTTCCCCGACGATGCCGCGAAACATCGCCGCGCGCGCACTGTCGCCTGACGTGGCGATGGCATCCCAGCAATCCTCGGAAACGCCCATGTCGAAAATCTGCCGCGCGACCGATTCCCAAGGGCGGGGGGAATTGGTGACAAGCACCACCTTACCCCCCTGCGCGCGGAAGGATTGCATGGCGGCGACGGCCTCGGGGAAGGCCGCGATCCCGTTGTGCATACAGCCCCAGAGATCGACAAAGGCCACGTCATATTGATCCGCAATCGCGGCGAAATTGTCGATGATCTGGGTCATGTCAGGCTTTCAGAGTTTCAGGCCGGGAATGATCTGCAATTTGCGGCTCATCACGCCGGGCAGGACGACGCTGTCGCCGGTGACGGTCGCGTCAAAGGATTTTTCCGCCAGCGTTTTGGTCAGGTCGTTGGGGATCAGCATGGTGGCTTCTTCGTTCAGGATATCGACGATGAAGAGCAGGACCTGATCGACGCCATCTTCGGCAGCCACGGCGGGCATGGCGGCCATCAGCGCCTCTTTCCGGTCGAGGACCACTTTGGGCGATGTGGTTTCCAGAACAGAGACGCGGAATTTGGTGTCGCCGACGGCATATTCCTTGCTGTCCATGCGCAGAAGTTCCGCGTCAGAGAAGGCGGAAACATCGGATTTTGCGGCGAACATTTCATCCGCATAGGCATTCAGGTCCAGACCGAGGTCCTTGGCCAATGTTTCGGCCAGTTCCTTGTCCACCGGCGTTGTGGTGGGCGAGCGGAAGGCAAGCGTGTCGGACAGGATGCAGGACAGCATCAGACCCTTGATCGCTTCGGGCATATGCCCCGCATGTTCGCCCATCATCTGATGCATGATCGTCGCGGTGCAAGCGAGCGGGCGGATGGTGATGTTGATCGGGGTTTTGGTTTCCAGACCGCCGACCAGTTTGTGGTGGTCAATGATTGCCACGATATCGGCACTGTTGATCCCGGCGGGCAGTTCGGCGGGGTTGTTGGTGTCAACGATCACGCATTTCTGGTCAGCGGCGACATCGCTGATGACTTCTGGCAGATCGAAACCCCAGCGTTTGGCGGCGAAGGCAGCCTCTGTATTGGGCTGGCCGAGCAGGACCGCCTTGGCGCTGATACCGGTATGGTTCAGGAACCATTCCCAGATCAGTGGTGATCCGGTGCTGTCGGTATCGGGGGATTTGTGGCCAAAAACGAGCGTTGTCATATAAGCGACTTTCATTGGATGCAGATTTGGCCCGTATATAGAAGCCATGGCAGGCCCTGTCACCCCATGCAATCTTTGTTATATTCGCGTTTCATGACACCAGCGCAGGTTTCCGCCATGCCCCTAACCCCCGAACCCCGCCTGCGCGAAGCGGATATGTATCCGCCCATCAAAGCCTATCTGCAACGGCAGGGCTATGATGTGAAAGGTGAGGTGGGTGCGGCAGATATCGTCGCCCGGCGCGGCGATGATCTGCTGGTGGTGGAGCTGAAACTGGGGTTTTCGCTGACCTTGTTGCAGCAGGCGGTGGACAGGCTGGCGCTGACCGATCTGGTCTATGTCGCCGTGCCTGCGGGTGGCAGGGCCAAGGCGATGGCGGCGAATGTGAAACTGGCCCGTAGGATCGGGTTTGGCGTGATCACTGTCCGGTTGCGTGACGGGTTTGTCGAGGTTTTGGCCGATCCCGGCCCCTATGCGGCGAAACAATCCAAGCCCAAACGCGCGCGGCTGTTGCGCGCGTTTGAGCGGTTGCAGGGTGATCCCAATGCGGGCGGTGCCACGCGTCACGGCATTGTCACCGGCTACCGACAGGACGCCCTGCGCTGCGCGCGGTTTCTGGCGGTGCATGGTCCGTCGCAAGGCGCGAAGGTGAAACAATGGGCCGAGGTGCCGCAGGCAACGCGGATCATGGCGGATGATCATTATGGCTGGTTTTGCCGGGTGGCGCGCGGGGTGTATGATTTGACCCCGGCGGGTCGGAAAGGGTTGGCGGATTTCGGGGATGAGGGTGCGGGATAGAAAAGATTTTAGCCTCCGGCGGGGATATTTATGCTCGGAAGATGCGGTTCAGTAGCGTCTTTGCAGCTCCCAACCGTCATTTTCCAGAAACTGCAGCACGCCTTCTTCGCCGATCAGATGGGCTGCGCCAAAGGCGGCGACGATGGTGTCGTGGTCCGTCATCGCCTCGGCGATCACGGGCATCCAGTCGCGGTTGCGTTGGTAAAGTAGCGCCTCGGCCATATCTGCAAAGGCTGTGGCACCCAGTTCCGGGTCAAGGCCGGGGGTGTCGCTGGCCGCGATCCGGGACATTTCCCACAGCTGCCCGATCTGACCGCTGAAATAGCTGTCGAGCATGGCGACAAACATCTGTTCCTGCATGTCCGGGCTGATCAGGCTGAGCCGCAGCATGTCGATCTGATCGTCCATGGAGAGGGTCTGAAAGATGTCGAACAATGTGGTCATCGGTTCGAGCGCCTGCATCGGCACATCATTTTCCTGCGCCAATGTGCTGATCATCCCGTCCAGCCCGTCAACCCCGCTGGTCAGCCCTGCCATTGCGCAGGGCGGGATGGCGAGGATGATCGACAGATACCAAGGCTGCATCTGTGCTGCCATGAAACCCGGCACGCCGCGATCGGTGGAGGCGGCAGAAAGCAGCGCCCATGTGTCGTTGTCGAGCAGCTCGGGCAGGGTCGGCCCGTTGGTGATCAGGACCATATCGGGCTGATCGGCCAGCAATATTTCCAACGCGCGCTGGTCGTCGGGGGTCGCTTCGAGCAGGACCAGATCGGCGGCGCTGATGTCCTGACTGATCATATCGTAGACGGGCACCAGCCGCGGGTCAAAGATATGCATCGTGCCGACAAGCGTGATCGCCTGTCCATCACGGGTGGCGTCCCAGATCAGCCCTTCGGCAAAGGGCATGTCGGCAGTCGCCTGGTCAAGCTCTGCCCGCTGGTCGTCGCGCAACAGGTCAAGATAGCTTGTGCCGGTGCATTGCGCCGCGGCATGGCTGGCGGTCAGAAACAGGGCGGCAGTGGTCATCGCGCGCAGCAGCATCGGCATATCCTTTGGGTCTGGTGATGCGACCTTACGCGCTGACAGAGCGGGGTCAATTGTCACGCAGGCGATGATGCGCGCTATTCAGACCAGCAGTTCCGCCATCGCATCGGGATCGACAATCTCGATCCGCTGGCGCGCGGCGCTGATCACGCCCTGGCGTGACAGGCGGCTGATCGAGCGGCTGACCATTTCCCGGCTTGTCCCGATGTAGCCGGCAATTTCGGCATGGGTCGGGGCAGGGTCCAGCATCGTGCCGGGCGAGGCTGCACCTTGTCCCGCAGCCAGACGCAGGATGTAGGCGCAGACTCTTTGTTCGACGCTTAGCGTGGCCATTTCGACATTGCGTTCGGTCAGGGACCTGATCCGTGCCGCCAGCCCGCCCGCCACCTTGCGGCGGATCGCTGGTACCGCGTCAAACAGTGCCAGAAAGGTGGTGCGCTGCATCGCCAGCAGGGTCGCATCGGTCTTTGCCAGAACCGCGAGCGAGCGTGGCAACCCGTCGATTGCGGCAAGCTCGCCAAAATATTCGCCGGTAGAAAAGCGCGAAATCACGATCTCGCGCCCGTCGGGGGTGTGCAGCACCGCAAGCAGGCGGCCCGAAAGCAGGAAGTACAGACCAAAGGACCGGTCCTGCTGGTCAAAGATCGTCTGCCATGCCTGCACACGCTGTTCTGTCACGGCCAGCGGGATATTCGCGAGATCAGTTGAGGACAGGCCATCGAACAGCGGCAGCTGATATGACAAAAGCTGTTCTGGAGTCATATGGGGACCATCGTGCGGCACGCCATTGGCGTGTCATGTCGCACGCCTTTGGCGGGTAAGGGCTGGGGTAGCCAGTGCATATGGTGGGGGTCTCCTCCGTGCAACTATAGACAGGATACGCGGAGTTCCAAGTCAGCATCCTCCAATCCATCCTCGGACTGTAGCGGGTTGGCCGGTTGACGTGACCAGGGCGCGGCGACGTTGACTGACAAAACCGGCGGATTGCCGGCCCGGGCGGTCAGGCCGATCTGGCCGTGCAGGGTCATCCCCGGAGGGGCCGGATGGGTCTGTTGCAGCAAGGCTGCATAGCCCCGCATGCGACGGCCACCGCAGGCCATGACTCGCTGAAAAGATTTGTCATCATTGCCAAAAAGCTCTTTCGCGGCAAGAAAGACAGTCAGTTCTGGCGGCTGACCCGGCGTCTTGGCGGCAAAGCTGAAGCCGAGGTTGGTCGCCGGAAATGGGTCTTTTGTGCCTATCTCTGCCAACCCGTCAATCGCCATCGCGAGCCAGTCGGGGGCCACACCCGAAATATCCGCCAGTGGCGGCAGATGGTGCCTTGTCGCGCCAAAGATGGTACCATGCAGGCTCAGCGCACCGCTTTTGCCATCATAGCTGAGCATGGTCAGGTGCAACGGCTGGTCGATCAGCGCCAGACCTGCACCGACTTCCGGCATCAGATGTCTGGCAAGGCCAGCCCCTTGGGCGGGCAGTTCAACCAATAATACCGTGTCGCATCTGTCGCCGGTGTGGGTGATCTGCAGCCGGGCGCCATAGGTCAGCGGACCTCTGGCTTGCGCCAAGGCGATAATGTCGCACAGAATTGGGTCGGGCGGCGTGCCGCCCAATGCTGCCATCGCAGCACAGGCTTTGTTCAATCGTCTTGTTGGGGCGGTGGCCGGATCATCAACCTCGACGGTCACGCGAAGCGCGTTTTGGCCTGCGCGAAACATTATTTCGGCGGGGGAGCCCGTGTTGGTCAGCGGGCTGGGCTGCCAATCCGCCCAACCAGAATAATCCATGGCGCCAACGTTATGCAGAATGCGTTCGACGGCGTCGCCCGCTCTGCCTTCACCTCGTAAGAACCAGCACCAAAGAGCGTCCTCACTTGGCAGGACAGGATCGAAAAAATTTCTCATAATACAACGCGAAACAATAAATTAACTGCTGAACACTATTCCGTGATTGTGGTTTTTCTTTGTGCGTTTTGACACAAAGTAAAATATTTTCAAAAGTCGGCTTTCGTATAATTGTTTTGTAAAACGTTTACGGTGCCTCAATCCCAATTGCATTTTCCAATTCCCGGATTAGACGGTTTTCCTCTTCAGCCTTTGGTTTGGAGAATCCTGCCAGCAGCAGATAGGCAACCGGCGTCAGGTAGAGAGTCGAGAGCGTCGCAAGCCCCAGCCCACCGACAATGACCCAGCCCAAAGCCTCGCGCGCTTCGGCGCCCGCGCCAAAGGACAGAATCAGCGGCACGCCGCCCAGCACGGTTGAGATCATGGTCATCATCACCGGCCGCAGACGCACATTGCTGGCGTTCTGGATCGCATCGCGGATCGTTTCGCCGCGGTCGCGCAGTTGATTGGCGAATTCGACGATCAGGATACCGTTCTTGGCCATGATCCCGATCAGCATGACCAGCCCGATCTGGCTGTAAAGGTTCAGGCTCAGATCCGTGAGGACCAGCGCAATCATCGCGCAGGCGATGCCCAAAGGCACCGTGGCCATGACGACGATGGCTGAGATAAAGCTTTCAAACTGTGCCGAAAGCACCAGAAACACGACTAAAAGTGCAAATCCGAAGGTCAGGAGCAAGCCTGATGATGTTTCGTCCAAAGTCGCCGCCTCGGCCAGCGGCACGATCTGGTTTTGCGGTTCCAGCACATCATCCGCGATGCGCTGTGCTTCGGCCAAAGCGGCACCAAGCGCTATGTCAGATGTCAGGCCGGCGGAAATTTCGACCGACCGGTTCTGCCCTTCACGTTCCAACTCAGGCGCGACGGCGCGTTCTTCGAGGCTGACAAAGGTGGACAGCGGCACCATCTGGCCGTCCTGTGCCTGCACAAAGACGTTTTCGAGGTCACCTGGATCATTCACCGGTGTCGTCGTGGCCAGCATCTGAATGTCATAGCTGGTGTCGTCGATGAACACCGTGCCAACGCTGCGCCCGTCTAGTACGGCGCGCAAAGCATCACCAAGGCCGGTGATATCAATCCCCAGATCGGATGCGCGGGTGCGGTCTATTTCGATAAAAAGCTGCGGTTGCGTGGTTTCATATTCCAGCCGGACCTGCCCGAAATCGGGGTTTTCCTGCATTTGCGCGACCAATTCTTCGGCCACAGTCTGCAATTGGTCATAATCATTGCCTGTCACCGCAAAGGTCAGCCCGCGCCCGGCGCCGCGAATACCCAGTGAATTGGGCTGAATCGCGAAAGCGCGCACGCCAATCACATTGCGCAAAGCGCTGTTGATGTCGGCCACGATTTCTTGCTGGCTGCGGTCGCGGTCGTTCCAATCGGCCAGCGACATGACCATGAAGCCCCGCGAGCCCGAGCCGGTGCCAGAGATGGAAAACAGGTTCACGATCTCACCGCTGTCGCGTAGAGGTTGGATCAGATCCTCGATCTCGCGCATTTTGGCGGCAGTATATTCCAGTGATACGCCTTGCGGGGCTGAAATGCTCAGAAGGGCGGTTGCGCGGTCTTCGGGTGGGGTCAGTTCCTGGCGGATGCCGGTGGCCATCATCGCGGCGGTTGCGGCAAAGAGGACCGCGACGATGACGATGACGACAGGGTAATTCAGCGCCCCACGCAGGGTGGTGGCATAAAACGCCGCCAGCTTATCCCCGATCCAGCCGAACAAGCCGCCACTTTTGCCGGGATCACCCATATCTTCGCGCAGCAACCGGCTGGCCAGCACCGGGCAAAGGCTGAGCGCGACGATGGAGGACAGGCCGACCGCAAAGGCCAGCGTAAAGCCGAATTCGCGGAACAGCCCGCCCGCCTGACCCGGCAGAAAGGACAGCGGGATGAACACGGCGGCCAATGTGGCGGTGGTTGTGACAACGGCAAAGAACACCTCTTGCGTGCCCAAAACCGCAGCGGCGCGGGGGCCCATGCCTTCGCCCCGGCGGCGCACGATGTTTTCCAACACGACGATGGCGTCATCCACGACCATGCCGGTCGCCAGCACCAGCGCCAGCAGCGTCAGGATATTGACCGAAAAACCGACCATATAGATCGCGGCGATTGTCCCGATGAGCGCGACCGGAATGGTCAGCACCGGGATCAGCGTGGCGCGAAAATCGCGCAGGAAGATGAAGATCACCACAACCACAATGGCAACGGCCATCAGCAGCGTTTTCAACACTTCCTCAATCGAGCCGCTGATGAAAATGGCATCGTCCGAAGTAATAAAGATACTCACATCGTCAGGCAGGGTCTGACGCAGGTTTTCAACCGCTTCCTGCACCCCTGCGGAAATCGCAAGCGTGTTGCTGGTCGCCTGCCGCACGACGCCAAGGCCCAGCCCGGTTTCGCCATTCGCCCGCAGGATCGATTCATTCGGGGCAGGGCCCAAGGTCACCTGCGCCACATCGCCGACGCGGACATTCTCGGCGATCACCAGATCCTCGAACGCTTCGGGCGTGCCGACGGCGGCGGTGGTGCGGACGTTGATGGACTGGCGGTCGCCGGACAAATCGCCCGCAGGGGCATCATAGGCGACATTCGCCAAAGTGTTGCGCAGATCGGCCAAGGTTAGGCCCCGGCTGGCAAGTTCCATCAGGTTGATATCGATACGAAAAATCGGCGTCCGCTCGCCATAGACTTGCAGATCGGCGACCCCGTCGATGGAGATCAGCTGGTCTTCCACCTCTTCATTGACGAGCCTTGTCAGGTCCTGCGCGCTGCGGGTGGAGGAGGTGACAGCGATCCGCACGACAGGCTGGGCGTCAGCATCGGCCTTGACGATGCGCGGCGTTTCTGCCCCGTCGGGCAGGCTGTTGGTGATCCGGGCGACGGCATCGCGCACATCCGTCGCGGCGACGTCGATGTCGGCATCGCTGGCGAATTCCAGCGTGACCCGGCTGCTGCCGAACCGCGAGGTGGAGGAGATTGATTGCACACCGGCGACGCGACCGACCGCCCCTTCGATCCGGCCGGTGACCTCCTGATCCACGGTTTCAGGCGAGGCGCCGGCAAAATCGGTCGAGACGGAAATAACCGGACGGTCGACATTGGGCAATTCACGGACCTCGACCCCGACAAGGCTGGCCAGACCCGCGATGATGATCAACGCGCTGAGAACGAAAGCAAGGATCGGTCGGCGGACGAACAGCGCTGTGCCTGAATATCCGGCTTTTTCGGCAGTCTGCTGTTTCATCAGTGGCTTCCTTTCAGGCGATCAAAGTTCGCGCAACGCGCCGTTCTGTGCTGTTGACCCGGTCTGCACGGCAGTATCGGTGACGATGTCGACGGGCGCGCCGGGGCGCAGGTTCTGCACCCCTTCGATGATCACCAGATCGCCGGGGGACAGATCACCTTCGACAACGACGCTGTCGCTGTTGCGTTGACGGATGGTCACGGGGACACGGCGGGCCTCATCCTCTTCGGCGACCCAGATGTAAGACCCGTCGCCTGCCCATTGGATCGCCAGCGGATCGACGGCGGGCAGGTCTTCGCCCGGAAAAGACAGGCTGACGGAAAAGGCCTGACCAGCACGCAAACGATCATCTTCGTTGTCCAGTCTGCCTTGCACACGCAGCGTCCGGCTGGCGCGGTCGACCACGTTATCAAGCGCTGCAATTTCGCCCTGCATCACCTGATCAGGGCGCGATAGCGGGGTCACATCAATGACCATGCCGATGGACAGATCGTTGATATAGCGTTCCGGCACGCGGAAATCGATTTGCAGGCTGGACCGGTCGGTGATCACGGCAATCGGTTCTTGTGCGCCGATCCGGTCGCCCTGACCTGCATCCAACAGCCCGACCCAGCCGCTGATCGGGGCGGTGATGCGCCGCTGTTGCAGATCAAATTCGGCTTGTTCAACTTCCAGTTCGGCTGTGCGCAGCGCGAGTTCGGCGGCACGGATGCTTGCCCCCGCGACAGTGCCGGATGATCCAAGCTGGCTGATGCGGTCAAATTCATCAGTCACATCGGTCAGCATCAGCCGCGCCCGTTCGACGGCAATCTGTTCGGCGGCATCATCCATCTGGGCGACCAGTGCGCCTTGTTCGACATAGCTGCCGGGGGCGATAGGCAGATCGCTGATGATACCCGTGGTGACCGACCGGATCGTCACGGTCTGCGCCGCACGCCCATCGCCGATGGCCGACACACGGGCATTGACCTGACCGGCGGTGGCTGGGGCCACAACGACTTGCGTTGCGCCGTCACCAAAGCCGCGCGCCTGATCCTCTTCCACTGCGGGTGGGTCTATCCCGATCAGGTTGTAAAATCCGATCCGGTCCAGATAGGGGGCGGCGGATGGCACGTAAATTGCCCATATGGCAAAGGTGACGACAATGGCGAGGCCGCCTAGAACAAGCTGTTTCACCAAATTCATGCCAATTCCCGTTAGGTCAAGATGAGAGAAAAATCGTCGTCGTCCCAGCGATATAGCGCCCGGTTTCGGGAACCCAAGCAAAAAACCGTGAACGCGGCGTATCGGGCCGCAGATGGGGGCATTTGCAGCGCGCCTGCCTAGCCTTGCATCAGTTTCGGCAGATCGCCGCTCAGCCCCGCCGCTTGCCGCATGAAGCCGCGCCGCAGCCTAGGCGCGCCGTTGATCAGGCCCATGCCGATATCGCGCGCGGCGCGGAGCAGCGGGTTGTCGTTGGAAAACAGCCGGTTGAATGTGTCGGTGGCGAGCGCCAGCGTTGCTGTGTCGAGCCGCCGCCATGCCTGATAGCGCGCGAGCGTCTGGCCGCTGCCGATATCCTCGCCCCGGCTGCGCGCTGTGGTCAGCACATCGGCGAGGGCGGCGACATCGCGCAGGCCCGCGTTCAGGCCCTGCCCGGCAATCGGGTGGATGCCATGTGCGGCATCGCCGATCAGCGCGATACGATCCGCGATCAGGCTGTTGGCCAGCGTCAGGTTCAAAGGATAGCTGAATCGCGCGCCGGTCAGGCTGATCTGGCCGAGGAAACTGCCGAAGGCGGGTTTCAATGCGTCAAGGAAATCCGCATTGTTCAAGGCCATCAGGGTCTTGGCGCGGGCGGTTTTTTCGCTCCACACAATCGAACTGCGGTTTTCGGTCAGCGGCAGGATCGCTAAAGGGCCCGCGGGCATGAAGAATTGATGCGCGATGCCATGATGCGGTTTGTCATGCGCCACGGCGCAGACAACGGCGGTCTGCCCATAATCCCAGCCGGTGCGCTTGATCCCGGCACGTTCGGCAGTGCCGCTTTTGCGGCCGTCTGATCCGATCAGCAATGTGGCTTCGCGTGTTTCGCCGGACGCCAGCGTGACGGTCACACCGCCGGGTGTCACCGTTTGGCCGACCACGGTTTCACCGGCCAGATGCGTGATCCTTTCGTCCGTTGCCATCGCGTCAAGAAAAGCACGGCGCAGGTGCCGGTCCTCGACGAGATAGCCCATCGGGCCTTCCTCGATCTCGGCATGGTCGAAATGCATCATCCAGGGGCTGGGGCCTTCGCCCACGCGACCGTCGGTGACCTTGATTTCCAGCATCGGCTGGGCTTTGGCGGCGATCACCGGCCAGATGCCGATGCCGCGCAACAGCCGCATCGAGGTCAGCGCCAGCGCGTAACTGCGCCCGTCAAAATCGGGGTCTTTGTGGACCGGGACCGGCAGGCTGTCGATCACTGTCACGGTGAAACCGGCCTGTGCTGCTGCCAATGCCAAGGCGGGTCCGTTCAACCCGCCGCCCACGATGATGATATCATTCTTCATGCGGTTCAATATGCGCCCCCACGCGGGATTGTCCATGCGCCTTTGCGCCGCTAGGGTCCCGCCAAACAGGAGTATGAATATGCAAGACTGGCGCTGGCAGACTGCCGCCGATCTGGGACGGGGCATTGCCACAGGAACAATTGATCCCGTCGCATTGACCGAGGCCTATCTGGACGCCATCGACGCCCATGAATACCGCGACCGCATTTATGCCCGCGTCACGCATGACCGCGCGCGGGCCGAGGCGAAAGCCGCCTCAGAGCGGGCCGCATCCGGGTTCCGCCGCGGGCCTCTGGATGGTGTGCCGGTGTCGTGGAAAGACCTGTTCGACAGCGCCGGGATCGGGACCGAGGCGGGGACCGCGCTGATGGCGGGCCGTGTGCCGGAGCGTGATGCCGTGGTGTTGGAACATGCGACAGCGGCGGGGCTGGTCTGTCTGGGCAAGACGCATATGTCCGAGATCGCCTTTTCCGGTCTCGGCCTGAACCCGATCACCGCGACCTCGCCCTGTGTGAATGACGTGAATGCCGTGGCGGGGGGATCATCCTCGGGGGCAGCTGCCTCGGTCGCGTTCGGCCTCGCAGCGGCGGGGATCGGCACGGATACCGGCGGGTCGGTGCGGATACCGGCGGCGTGGAATGATCTGGTCGGGTTGAAAACCAGCCACGGGCTTTTGTCGCTGGAAGGTGTCGTGCCCTTGTGTCTGACCTTCGATACGGTCGGGCCTTTGTGCCGGTCGGTCGAGGATGCGGCTTTGTTGTTGGCGGCTTTGGCAGGGGCAAAGCCTGTTGATCTGGCTGGCGTCGAGCTGCGCGGTGTGCGGCTGATGGTGCTGGATACGATCGCGCCCGATGATGTGCGCGACGTGCCGCGCGCGGCGTTTGAAGGCGCGGTGGCGCGGTTGAAGGCCGCTGGCGCGCAGATCGAGCACCGCTATTTTTCGCAATTGTTTGATGCGTTCAACGTCGCGGGCAATCTTTATGCCGCCGAAAGCTATGGCTGGTGGCGCGATTTGGTCGAGGCGCATCCTGAAAAGATGTTCCCGCAGATATTGGAACGCGTGCGGGGTGGCAAAACCGTGTCCGGCCCGGATTTCGTGGCGGGCTGGAATGTCTTGCGCGGCATCCGCAAGGAATACGCCGCCGAGACCGCGCAATTCGACGCGGTGATCATGCCGACCGCGCCGCTGTTGCCGCCGAATGCAGAACGGTTGTTGACGGATGACGCCTATTACAAATCCGAGAATTTGCTGGCCTTGCGCAATACAAGGGTAGCGAATTTGCTGGATGTCTGTTCGATCACCTTGCCGGTGGGTGTGCCGTCCTGTGGGATCACGTTCAACGGGCAGAACGGGTCAGAGGCGCAGTTGCTGCGTTTGGCGGCAGCGGCGGCGCGGGTTTTGGGGTAAGCACCCAAAAAGATTTTATGCCTCCGGCGGGGATATTTAGGCTCGGACGATGGGCAGGAATGGTCTGAAAAGCCACAAATTCCCGCCAAAGCGTGGCGGGTGCTGGACACAAGCGCCTTGGCTGCGTTAGTTTGCAATCAAAGCGGGGCGAAATGATCCCGCGAATTGAGGCAGTTATGGATTTTCCCGCGCGGTTTTCGGACCTTCCGGTTGCGACTTGGCCACGCCTGCGTGCGCTTTTGGACGTGCCGACCACAGCCCCTGACGTCATCAACATGACGATCGGCGAGCCGCGCCATGCCTTTCCCGCCTTTGTTGGTCCGCTGCTGGAGGCGCATCTGGCGGGCTTCAATTCCTATCCCAGCAATGAAGGGCAGGCCGATTTACTGGCCGCAATGGCGGGGTTTTTGCAGCGCCGCTATGGGCTTGAGGTCTCAACTGATCAAATCATCGCGCTGAATGGCACGCGTGAAGGGCTTTATAATGCCGCGATGGCGTTGTGCCCTGAGACGAAGAATGGCCCGCGCCCGGTCGTGCTGACGCCCAATCCGTTTTATCCGGTTTATGGCGTCGCTGCTTTGTCGGTGGGGGCAGAGCCGGTTTATGTGGCGGCCACTGCCGAGACCGGGCATCTGCCTGATTTTGCCAGCCTGCCGGTGGATGTTTTGCGCCGCACGGCGATTGCCTATGTCTGTTCGCCCGCCAATCCGCAGGGCGCTGTGGCGTCAGAAGGTTATTGGCGCGATCTGATCACCTTGGCCGAAGAGCATGATTTCATGATCTTCGCTGATGAATGCTATTCCGAGATTTACCGCGAAGCTCCGCCCCCCGGTGCGCTGGAAATTGCTACCAAGATGGGTGCTGACCCGGACCGTGTGCTGATTTTTCAATCCTTGTCGAAACGGTCAAACCTGCCGGGCTTGCGGTGCGGTTTCGCTGCCGGTGGGCTGAAGTCGGTGGCGCGCCTGCGCCAGCTACGTGCCTTTGCCGGCGCGCCTTTGCCGGGGCCGCTGCAATCGGTCGCTGCTGCCGTCTGGGCGGATGAAGGCCATGTGGTGGAAAACCGCGCGCTTTATCACCGTAAGTATGAGATCGCCGATGAGATCCTTGGGCATGTGCCCGGCTATCAGTCGCCGCAGGCGGGGTTTTTCCTGTGGCTGGCGGTAGATGATGGCGAGGCGGCGGCGGTCAAGCTGTGGCAGGAGACCGGCGTGCGGGTGCTGCCGGGCGCGTATCTGAGCCGTGATGTCGCGGGTGAAAACCCCGGTGCAGGCTATATCCGGGTCGCCCTGGTGGCACCGACACAGGAAATGCAGCGCGGTCTGACTTTGATCCGCGATTGTTTGTATTAAGAGGGGACACGACATGGCGTCATATCAGTCACGGCAGCGCGATCCGCTTTTTGACAGCAATACGCAGGCCGCACTGGAAAAGCGCAGCCGCGAATTGGTTGGCATCGCGCTGATCATTGCGGGTGCGCTTTTTGCCGTGGTGATCGGGACCTATTCGCCGGATGACCCCAGCTGGATTTCCGCGACCGATGCGCCGGTGCAGAACTGGCTGGGCCATTTCGGCGCGTCGATGGCTGCCCCGTTGATGATGGTGATCGGACTCGGGGCCTGGGTCATTGCCGCGACGCTGATTGCGGCGGGCGGGCGGTTTGTGTTCCATTACGGGCAAGAACGCGTGATCGGGCGGGCGATGTTCGCGCCGGTCGGCGTTGTCGTCGCGTCAATCTATGCCGCGACGGTCACACCCGGCGCGGATTGGCCTGCCAATTTCGGCATGGGGGGGCTGTTTGGCGATACCGTGCTGGGCGTGTTGCTGACGATCCTGCCCTTTGGCACGGTCTTCGGGGTGAAGCTGCTGTCCTTCCTCGCCGCTGTCCTGCTGGTGGTGTTGATGACGTTCCTTTTGGGCTTTACCCGGCCTGAACTGCGCAAAGGGTTGCGCTTTGCCATGCTTGGCACGGTGTTGATCTATGATTTCATGTTGCGGCTGGTGGGCAAGGGCGCTGTCCTGTCCGCCCAAGGCGCGCAGGCGGCCACCGCTGCGGTGCAGGCGCGGCGCAATCAAGCCAAGGCGTTTCATGATCCCTATGCCAGTGATGTGCCGGTCGAGCGGCCCAAGCCTTTGACCTCGCCCGATTTTGAAAGCCGCTTGCGGGCGGCGGCTGTTGTGAGGCCGCAGCCCACATTCTATGGTGAAGAACCGCAGATGACACCGGCGGCTATTCCCGCAGCACCACCGCCTTTGGCGGCACCCGCACGCCATACACCGGCAGAGCCTGCGCCCAGCAGTGGCGGGTTCCTGTCTGGCTTGTTGCGCCGCAATGAGCCGATGCCGGAACCGGAACTGGTCACGCGCGAGCCACGGCTGACCGCCGATGAACCGGCCCCCGATACCGCCCGCGTCTCTGCCCGCATCGCCGATGCGATCCGCAGCCGTGCTGTGCCGCCATCGCCGACTGGTGTGCGGATCGAACCGTCGCTGACGGCTGGGCGTGGCCCGAAACCCTTGGTCTATGCGCCTTATCCGCCGCTGGTGACGCCGGAGCCGGACGAGGATGAGGCGGTGTTCGAGGATGATATCGCCTTTGAGGATGACATCCCATTCGAAGACGACGACGCGCCGCGCATGGCCACGCCCCATGTGCCGATCCCGCCGGCGCATATCCCCGCGGCACCGCCGATGATGGAACCGCGCAATGTGGTCCAGCATCCGGTCAAACGCCCGGTGCAGCCATCGCGACAGGCCGTGGCCGAGGCGCAGCCAGCGTTGAAATTCGAAGACCCCTATGCCGATTATGAACGCCCGCCCTTGTCGCTTCTGACCAACCCGGCAGAGATCACCCGCCTGCATCTGAGCGACGAGTCGCTCAGCGAAAACGCCCGGATGCTGGAAAGCGTGCTGGATGATTACGGCGTGAAGGGCGAGATTGTCGCCGTCCGCCCCGGCCCTGTCGTGACGATGTATGAACTCGAACCCGCGCCGGGCCTGAAAGCCAGCCGCGTCATCGGCCTTGCCGATGATATCGCGCGGTCGATGTCCGCGCTGTCGGCGCGTGTGTCCACCGTGCCGGGCCGGTCGGTCATCGGGATCGAATTGCCCAATGAGGTGCGCGAAAAGGTCGTGCTCCGCGAAATCCTGTCGCATCGCGATTTCGGTGACAGCAACCAGAAACTGCCGCTTGCCTTGGGCAAAGATATCGGTGGGGAACCGATCATCGCCAATCTGGCGAAAATGCCGCACCTGTTGATCGCGGGGACCACCGGGTCGGGTAAATCCGTGGCCATCAACACGATGATCCTGTCGCTGCTCTATAAGCTGACGCCGCAGGAATGCCGGATGATCATGATCGACCCCAAGATGCTGGAACTGTCCGTCTATGACGGCATCCCGCATCTGTTGTCGCCTGTCGTGACCGACCCGAAAAAGGCGGTCGTTGCCTTGAAATGGGTCGTTGGCGAGATGGAAGAACGCTATCGCAAGATGTCCAAGATGGGCGTGCGCAATATCGACGGCTTTAACGGCCGCGTGAAAGACGCGCTGGATAAAGGCGAGATGTTCAGCCGCACCGTCCAGACCGGATTTGATGACGAGACCGGCGATCCGATTTTCGAGACCGAGGAATTCCAGCCCGAAGTCCTGCCCTATATCGTGGTCATCGTGGACGAGATGGCCGATCTGATGATGGTCGCGGGCAAGGAAATCGAGGCTTGCATTCAGCGCCTTGCACAGATGGCGCGGGCCTCGGGTATCCACCTGATCATGGCGACGCAGCGGCCTTCTGTCGATGTCATTACCGGCACGATCAAGGCGAACTTTCCCACAAGGATTTCGTTTCAGGTGACGTCGAAAATCGACAGCCGCACGATCCTCGGGGAAATGGGCGCCGAACAACTGCTGGGCATGGGCGATATGCTGTATATGGCGGGCGGGTCGAAGATCATGCGCGTCCATGGCCCCTTTGTCAGCGATGAAGAGGTTGAAGAGATCGTGAATCACCTCAAAGGCTTCGGTCCGCCGGAATATATGTCCGGGGTGGTCGAAGGCCCGTCAGACGATCAGGAAAGCAGCATCGATCTGGTGCTGGGTCTGGGCGACGGGTCCGATCTGGAAAACGCGCTGTATGACACGGCAGTGGCTATTGTGATCAAGGACCGCAAATGTTCCACCAGCTATATCCAGCGCAAACTGGCAATCGGCTATAACAAAGCCGCCCGTCTGGTCGAGCAGATGGAAGATGAAGGCGTGGTCAGCTCCGCGAACCATGTGGGCAAGCGCGAGATTTTGGTGCCGGAGCAGCATTGAGAGGGAGCGGGTGGGCCAACGCGTTTTTAGTTGACGACTGCTAAGAGCCCATATTGCAATTTGTTTGCCGCGCAGCGAAAGCCGGGTTTTCTCAAGGGGCAAGCCGATGTTTGGGATGCAAAAGAAGTTGAAGTTCGAAGAAGAGTTGCGAAAGTCACTCCCTGAAGGCTTCGAATTGCCAAACGAGGTTTGGACTCTCATTCAATGGTTGGAAGACAAGAAACAGGTTTTCCAATATCGGAATACCAACTCGTTGTTCATGCCAACCATGCCAGTAGAAAGCATAGACCATATTTGGTCACACTTGGCCTTTGTCATTGAGCCTGAATTGGTTCGCCGTTGGTTCGGAAAAAGTGGGCTAGAAGATTTCCTTGTGCCTTTGGTCAAATGCGGAGCGGATGGCAGCCACTTTGCTGTTTGGAGGAACGCCGAAGATGCCACGTTCGTGTTCTTGGGTTCCGAAGGCGAAGCTTTCAAGGTAACAAATAGCGCCTCTGAATTCATAGTTCTCATCACCATGGGTTATTTCAGTTTGGAGAATCGGCATGCGCTGGCGTCTACGCCTTCCAACAACTATGCAGAGTATTTCGACGGCAGATGGCCTGATCCTGTTGATGTCAAGCAGCATGTTCAATCGACGCTCGGCGTCACATATCCTGCTTCAGCCGGCAATCTCATCTCCGGCAATGGAGATGATCAGTTTGTGAAATGGGTTGAGCAAGTGCTGAAACATCCCTAGCTCACTGTGGTCGTTGGTGCGACCGCAGCAAAGGTCCGCTTCGTCCCGCAAAGCTGCCCTCCGCAACTTCTAAGCTATCCACTGGCCGCCCACAGCAGACTATGCACCCCCCAACAAAAAACCCCCGTTGCTTGCGCAATCGGGGGTCAATCGTTTCAACAATCGGGGATGCTTTACAGCATGCCTTCGCGTTGCAGCTTTTTCCGGGCCAGCTTGCGCTGACGGCGGATTGCTTCGGCCTTTTCACGGGCTTTGCGGATCGACGGCTTTTCGAAATGTTGCTTGAGCTTCATTTCACGAAATACGCCTTCACGCTGAAGTTTTTTCTTCAGAGCACGCAACGCCTGATCGACGTTGTTATCACGAACACTTACCTGCATGTGGTTTTCACCACCTCTCTAAGTTGGATTTGCAAAATTGCAGGAGTTGGCCAGATAGCAAAGATGGGCTAGTTTGTCCAGTATCGACAGGACAGGAGCCCAGATCATGTCACCAACCCTCATCGACCCCGTCAAACAGCAATTGCTGGATGCCATCGTGCCGCATGTGGCCTTTGACGGTTGGGCGCCTGTCGCCTTCGACGCGGCGATTGCAGATGCGGGCGTGGACCCGGCACTGGCGCGCACGATCTGTCCGCGCGGCGCGATTGATCTGGCGATTGCCTTTCACGAACAAGGTGATGCGGCGATGGTAGCGGCGTTGGAGGGTGCAGACCTGACCGGCATGCGGTTTCGCGACAAGGTCGCCCATGCGATCCGCCTGCGCATTGACGCGGTGCCGGATAAAGAGGCGGTGCGCCGTGGCACGGCCCTGTTCGCGCTGCCGCACATGGCGGCGGATGGCACGCGGCTGATCTGGGGCACGGCGGATGCGATCTGGACAGCGCTGGGTGACACGTCGGATGATGTGAACTGGTACACCAAGCGGCTGACGCTGTCGGGGGTCTATGCTGCGGTCGTGCTCTATTGGCTGGGCGACGATTCGCTGGGCGGGCAGGCGACGGATGCCTTTATCGACCGGCGGATTGACGACGTGATGCAGGTGGAAAAGGTGAAGGCGCGGGTCCGCGACAATGCCTTGCTGAAGCCGCTGACGGGCGTTGTGGATCGGCTGATGTCGGGGATCAAGGCACCCCGGCGCGAGATTGATCCTGACCTGCCAGGCGTCTGGCGTGACCCGACATGATGCAGGCGGTCGAGATTACGCAGCCGGGTGGGCCAGAGGTTTTGGCGCTGACTCAGCGACCGATGCCGAAACCAGCGCATGATCAGGTGGTGATCAAAGTCGCCTATGCCGGGGTCAACCGGCCTGACGCCTTGCAGCGCGCGGGGTTGTATAACCCGCCAGCGGGGGCAAGCGATTTGCCGGGGCTTGATTGCGCGGGCGAGGTTGTGGCGATGGGCGCAGGTGTCACCGACTGGCAGATCGGCGATCAGGTCTGCGCCCTGCTGCCCGGTGGTGGCTATGCTGAATATGTTGCGACCCCTGCCGCGCATTGTTTGCCTGTGCCGAATGGTCTGACATTGGCGCAGGCGGCCTGTCTGCCAGAGACGTTTTTCACGGTCTGGTCCAATGTCTTCATGCGTGGTGGGCTACAGGCGGGGGAGAGGTTCCTCGTCCATGGCGGATCATCGGGGATCGGGACAACGGCCATCCAGCTTGCCCATGCTTTTGGTGCGCGGGTCTTTGCCACAGCAGGGTCGGATGATAAATGCACCGCCTGCGTGGAGCTGGGGGCAGAGGCTGCGTTCAATTACCGCGATACCGATTACGTGGCGCAGATGAAGGATCGCGGCGGTGCCGATCTGATCCTCGATATGGTCGGTGGGTCCTATATCCAGCGTAATATCAACGCTTTGGCCGATGATGGCAGGCTGGTGCAGATCGCCTTTCTGCAAGGGCCAAAGGTGGAATTGAACCTTGTGCAGATGATGACGCGACGGTTGACGCTGACCGGATCAACCCTGCGCCCCCAGTCGGATCTGGCCAAGGCGCGGATTGCGAAAGATTTGCGGGCGAAGGTCTGGCCGTTGATCGCGGCAGGCAAGGTAACGCCAGTGATGGACCAGGAATTTGCGCTGCGCGATGCCGCAGCGGCGCATGCGCGGATGGAAAGCTCGGCGCATATCGGGAAGATTGTGCTGAAGGTTTAATTATTGCCGTGGCGGATAGGCTTTGTAGACGCTCAGTTTCCAGCCGAACAGCAAACTGCCCGCGCGCAAAGCAAAGGTAACGCCTGCACAGATGATCAAGGCCAGCGGCACAGGCAGACCCAGCGCCTGTGCCAGCAGGGCGGACACCCCGCCCGCCAGCGCGCAGGTGACATAAAGCTCACCTTGTTTCAGGACCAGCGGCACTTCGTTGCAGACCACGTCGCGCATCAGCCCGCCGAAACAGCCGGTCGTGATGCCCATGATCACGACGATGGCATAAGGCTGGTTGAGCGCAAGTGCCACGGCGACACCCGCAGGGACTGCGAAGGCCAGCGCGCAGGCATCAAGCCAGAGAATCGTGCGATAGCGGCTTTCCAGCAGATGGGCTGTCCAGAAAACCAAGATCGCGGCAGCGGCGGCAACGCCGATATAGGTCGGATTGGCGACCCAGAACACAGTGTCACGGTTCAGGATCACATCGCGGATCGTGCCGCCGCCAACCGCCGTCAGGCTGGCGATAAACACAAAGCCCACGATATCCAGCTGCGCGCGGCTTGCCACCAACGCGCCGGTCAGGGCAAAAACAAAGACCGCCGCGTAATCAAGGACCATCAGCAAAGTCATCGCTTGAACGGGGCCATGCCGGCGCGGGCGAGTTCATCGGCGCGTTCGTTTTCGACATGACCCGCGTGGCCCTTGACCCATTCCCAGCGAACCTTGTGCTGTGCGACGGCGGTATCCAGACGCCGCCAGAGGTCTTCGTTCTTGACGGGCTTATTCGCGGCGGTCTTCCAGCCGCGTTTCTTCCAGCCGTGAATCCAGCTAGTGATCCCGTCTTTGACATAGGCGCTGTCGGTGAAAATCGTGATCTCGGTTGCGCGGCCCAAAGTTTCCAAGGCTGATATCGCGGCGAGTAGTTCCATGCGGTTATTCGTGGTCTGCGCCTCGCCGCCCTTAAGCTCGCGTTCCTTGACAACGGCATCACCGTCCCGTGCGATCAGCAGCGCGCCCCAGCCGCCGGGGCCGGGATTGCCCGAACAGGCCCCATCGGTATAAGCGTAAACATCAGCCATCACAGCACCAGCGGCAGGAAAGACAGCACGACCAGCGCTGTCAGCAGGCCGCGCAGATGCATCCACCATTTGGGTGCCAGACCCATCTGCCAGAAATGCCAGTCCAGCAGCAGTAAGCCGACAAAGCCCGCAATCAGGTTGATCGCCGCCCCGGTCGGCCCGCCGCCGGTCATGAAAAACGCCCAGAGAGCGGGGATCACTGACAGGATATAGCCTGACGTCGCGGCGCGTCCGCTCGCCTTGGTCGCGAATCCCCAAAGCACGCCGGACATGAATGACAGGATGACAGCCCCATAGAAAAGCTGCACATAGGGTCCGATAAAGCGCGGCCCGACAGTGGCCGCACCCCATTGCCCCAGATCAGGTCGCAGCACGGTCAAAGCACCCCAGAAAAATGGGATCAGCCCGGCGAGGCCCAGCAGAAGCGCGGAAGCTGGAATGCGGTTCATGTTCCGGCCACCTCTGTGACAAGGGCCGCGATGCGTCTGAGACGTGTTGTTTCAGACTTTGCACTGTCCACTTTGTATATCATGCCCCGCCTTCTTCCTGCTGTCATAGCCTCCCATTTGCCGGACAATCCGGCAGCGGCCAAAGCAACCTCGAGATCATCGGGTGTCTCTACCGCATCTGACGGGGCGGGCCTCAGGCGAACCTCGAAGATTTCGCCGGGTTCAAGGCCGGTACGGTCCATCAGGCTGCGCCCGGCATAAAGAAATGCGCCGTCCACTGGCGGTGCGCGTGTGATGGCAAGGTTCACCGGGTGGTCGCCAAACTCACCTTCGACCCGTCTTGCGCCTTGGGCGAGGAGCGCCTCCTCTACCTCTCGCGGCAGGCGCAGGATCGTATAGGTTTTGTCGCCCCAAACCAAAGGTTCTATCTGCCCGTCAAAGGTGACCCAGTCTGTCATGCCGGTTCCCGCAACACGCGCGGCACTTTGAATTCAACGTTTTCTATTGCGGTCTCCACCATCTCGACCGTCACGTCATAGCGGTCGCGGAACGCGTCGATCACTTCGTCGATCAGCACTTCGGGGGCCGATGCCCCTGCGGTGATCCCCATCGATGTGATCCCGTCCAAGGCGCGCCAGTCGATATCTGCCGCCCGCTGCACCAGTTGAGAATAGGCGCAGCCTGCGCGCGCGCCGACTTCAACCAGCCGTCTGGAGTTGGATGAATTGGGCGCGCCGACCACCAGCATCGCGTCGCATTTCGGGGCCATCGCCTTGACCGCCTCTTGCCGGTTGGTAGTGGCGTAGCAGATGTCTTCTTTATGCGGGCCGATGATCGCGGGGAAACGGGCGTGCAGGGCGGCGACGATATCGGCGGTGTCATCGACGGACAAAGTCGTCTGGGTGACAAAGGCAAGGCGCGCGGGATCGCGCACGATGACATGGGCGACATCATCGACGGTTTCGACCAGCAGCACGTCACCTTCGGGCAATTGCCCCATCGTGCCGATGGTTTCGGGGTGACCAGCATGGCCGATCATGATCATCTGTAGGCCGTTGTCGGCATGGCGCTGTGCTTCGATATGGACCTTACTGACAAGCGGGCAGGTGGCATCGACATAGATCATCTCGCGCTTTGCCGCTGCTGCAGGTACGGCTTTGGGCACGCCATGCGCGGAAAAGATGACGGGACGGTCGTCGGGGCATTCGTCCAACTCCTCGACAAAGACAGCACCCTGATCGCGCAGCGCATCGACCACGAATTTATTATGCACGATCTCGTGCCGGACATAGACCGGCGCGCCCCATTTCTGGATCGCCATTTCCACGATCTTGATCGCGCGGTCGACACCGGCGCAAAAGCCGCGCGGCGCGGCAAGATAAAGGGTAAGTGGCGGCTTGGTCATCGCATTCTCCTGCATAGGGCAGAGGTAAAGCCTGACAGCGCGCGGGTCCAGCCCCTGATCAATGCTTTGGCGCGGTCAGACGCCAGAACCGGACGGGCAACACCAAAGCGACGACGCCGATCCCGATGCCGTAGCCTGCCCAGACACCCAGCGGCCCGAAGCCAGCCCAAAACCCCAATGCGGCGGCCAATGGCAAGGCGAACAGCCAATAGCAGGCCAAGGTGAACCGCGTTGGCCAGACGAAATCCATCATCCCACGCAAAGCGCCAAGGCCGGTGGATTGCACCCCGTCGATCACCTGAATCATGGCGACGATGATGAACATCGCAGTGGCCAGTGCGATCACCTCTGCATCGTCCGAGAGCAAGCTGGCCAGCCAGCCACCCGACAGGATCAGCGCGATGGTGACAGTGACCATCCAGAAGGTCACCACACCAATGGCCGCCACAGCGATTGGGCGCAGGCGGGCTGGGTTTGCCGCACCGCTGGCCTGTCCGATCCTGATCGCGACAGCGGCAGCAAGGCCAAGCGGCAGCATGTAAAGCACACCACCCACGGCTTGGACGATCTGGTTCGCGGCTAGCGCCGTGGCGCCAAAGATCCCCAGCATGATGCCGACCAAAGCATAGGCCGCACCTTCGCCGGTATAGCCGATGGCCAGCGGGACACCGCCCAAAGCCAGCCGCTTGCGCAGCATTTTATTCCCGGCAGGCCGCAGCAGACCTTTGCGCCAAAGCCAGATGAAAGCGACCAGCAGGGCCAGTGTTTCTGACGCGACACTGGCCAGACCCGCGCCCAGCAGGCCGAGGCCGGGCCAATCGCCGATGCCCCAGATGAACAGATAGTTCATCGGCACGTTGACCACGACACCGACAAAGGCAAAGCCAGCGGCGGTCCAAGGCCGGTCCATGGCGTTCAGCACTTGCGAAATCACCATCAATACGGCCAGCGGCACCAGCAGCATGGCCATCGCCAGCCAATAGGGCGTCAGGATCGCCAGCACATCGGCAGGCTGGTTCAACAGCGGCAGGGCGACGAGGCCCAGCAGCATCAGACCGGCACAGGTCAGCCCGGCGATGATCGCCAGCCGCAGCCCGGCCCAAAGCGCCTCTGCCACGCCTTTTGTATCGCCCGCGCCGTGGCGCTGGGCCGCTTCGATTCCGATGGCGGAGACAAACCCATAGATCGCGGAATAGAAGATGATCAGCGTCGCTGTCGTCAGTGAGGCTGCCGCCAGCGGCAAAGTGCCCAAAGGTGCGATCATCACCGTATCCACGACACCGATCAAGGTCGACGCCCCAAGCCCTGCCACAATCGGGAAGGCGAGTTTCAACAAGGGCGCGACTTCGGCGCGGATCGTCGGGGTGGGGTGGGTTGTCGTAGACATATTGCACTCGGGGTTCAGGAAACATACATTGTGTATGTGAGCGATCTAGTAACATACAAAGTGCATGTCAATGACAGAACCCAACGCCCGTCGTAGTCGTGAGCAGATGCGTGCCGATACCATTGCGCGACTGGTCAGCGCCGCGCGCCGTGCGTTTGCAGCAGATGGCTATGCCGGATCTGCAATGGAGGCGATCTGCGCCGATGCCGGGGTGACGCGGGGTGCGCTTTATCATCATTTTGGCGGGAAAGAGGGGCTGTTAGAGGCGGTTGTGCTGCAGATCGACGCAGAAATCGCAGAGCGGCTGGAGGTTGAACATCAGCGTCATGCCGACCCTTGGGACGCGTTTCGCGCCTGCAATCTGCTGTGGTTGGAGCAAGCGCGCGACCCAGAAATCCAGCGGGTGTTCCTGCGTGATGCCGCGTCGGTTCTCGGGCAGCGGATGCGCGAGCTTGATCAGCAAACCTCGATCGTGAGCATTCGCGATTCGCTGGCGGCGTTGATGCAGGCAGGGCGGATCAGGCAGGCCGATCCAGAGGCGCTGGCGCAGCTGATCAACGGCGCATTGGTGGATGCGGCGCTGTGGGTCGCGGCATCATCAGATCAGCATGCAGCATTGGAGCGCGCACTGAAGGCGACGGATATGTTGCTGGACGGGCTGGAACACCGTGGTTCAACCCGGCCCTAGATATCAGTCATCAAGCGGGCTCTGGTCGGGCATATCCGGCCGCGGTTCACGGGTGGGTCTGCCAATCACGTCGCGTAACTCATCCAGTTCGATGAAATTATCGGCTTGCCGACGCAGCTCGTCAGCAATCATCGGCGGCTGGCTGCGGATCGTGGAGACAACTGATACGCGCACACCTTTGCGTTGCAAGGCTTCGATCAACGGGCGGAAATCGCCGTCGCCAGAGAAGATTACGGCGTGGTCCAGATAGGGTGCCAGTTCCATCGCATCGACGGCCAGTTCGATGTCCATATTGCCCTTGACCTTGCGCCGGCCCATGCTGTCGGTGAATTCCTTGGCCGGTTTGGTGACCATGGAATAGCCGTTGTAATGCAGCCAGTCGACCAGCGGACGGATCGGCGAATATTCATCGTTTTCCAGCAGGGCGGTATAGTAGAACGCGCGTACAAGCTTGCCACGGCGCATGAATTCCTGCCGTAACAATTTGTAATCAATATCAAATCCTAATGAGCGTGCTGCTGCGTAAAGATTTGAACCATCAATGAACAGCGCCAGACGCTCATCCCGATAAAACATAAAAGACCTTTCGACGATATAGTCTTGACCGCCGTTGCGGAGTGAGTGGAGTGTCGGTCAAGTAGCGCCGACCAATAAAGCGTTATCAGCACGAGACAAGGGGTTCGATGCGTTATGTTAGGCCAGATGGCGCTTATTTCACTGGGAAGCAACAAAAAGTCGGCAATCGGTGATGCTGCGGCAACAATCGTTTACGGTCTTCGGGAATTGTTGCCTTTGGTACGGGGTGAGATGCGAATCAGTTCCTTTTATGCAACACCCGCTTTCCCATTGGGTGCGGGCCCCGATTTCGTGAATGCGGCGGTTGCGTTCGACACCGATCTGACTGCGGCAGAGATTCTGGCGGCCTTGCACCGGATCGAGGCTGCTGCGGATCGCACCCGCGACATCCGGTGGGGGCAGCGCACGTTGGATCTTGATCTGGTCGCTTTGGGCGATCAAGTGCTACCCGATGCCGATGTGCAGTTGCACTGGCGCGATCTGCCGCCGGTTGCGCAGGCCCGCCTTGCCCCGGATCAATTGATCCTGCCGCATCCGCGTGTGCAGGACCGCAGCTTTGTGCTGGTGCCGCTGGCTGATGTAGCGCCGGATTGGCTGCATCCTCTATTGGGGTTGAGTGTGGCGCAGATGCTGAACAATTTGTCGGCAGAGGATCGGGCGAGTGTCGTGCCGCTGCCGCGTCCAGCTGACATCCCTTAGTCGCCACGCCACCCGTTGCCAGCAGGCCCTTGTCAATCCCTGATGAACGCTCTAGGGATGCAGCTTCCAAAGCTTCCTGTCTGGAGATCTGTCATGGCCCGCGTTACCGTCGAAGATTGCGTCGATAAAGTTCCCAACCGGTTTGAACTGGTGATGCTCGCTGCGCATCGCGCCCGTGAAATCACCGCCGGGTCGCCGATCACCGTGCCGCGTGACAATGACAAGAACCCTGTCGTTTCCCTGCGTGAAATCGCCGAAGAAACCCAGTTGGCCGATGACCTGCGTGAACGCATGATCGAAGCGAACCAGACCCAGATCGAAGTCGATGAACCCGAAGAGGACAGCATGTCCCTTCTGATGGGTGGCGAGGCTGATCGCCCGGTCGAAGACGATATGTCCGAAGAAAAACTGCTGCGTGCGCTGATGGAAGCGCAGGGGCAGCGATAGGGCCGCCTGACCGGCCTGATATATATGGGCGCGGAACCAGATGACGAATGCTGATAGTCTGATCTCTCTGGTCCGCGCTTATAACCCCAAGACAAACCAAGCCTTGCTGCGCGATGCCTTTGCCTTTGGCGCCGACATGCACGAAGGCCAGTTCCGCCATTCGGGCGAACCCTATTTCACCCATCCTGTCGCCGTTGCTCATATCCTTGCCTTGCAGCAGATGGATGATGCGACGCTGGTCACTGCTTTGTTGCATGACACGATCGAAGACACCAAAGCCTCGTTTTCGATGGTCGAGACCCGATTCGGGCGCGAGATTGCGGAGCTGGTCGATGGCGTGACCAAGCTGACCAATCTGCAACTGACCTCGACCCAGACCAAACAGGCCGAGAATTTCCGCAAATTGTTCATGGCGACCAGCCGTGATCTGCGCGTGACTTTGGTAAAGCTCGCTGACCGTCTGCACAATATGCGCACGATCAAATCCATGCGGCCTGAAAAGCAGGCCCAGAAAGCCCGCGAAACGATGGAGATTTTTGCCCCCCTTGCCGGTCGCATGGGGATGCAATGGATGCGCGAGGAATTGGAGGATCTGTCCTTCCGCGTCCTGAACCCCGAGGCGCGCAATTCCATCATCCGCCGCTTCATCACGCTTCAGCGTGAAACCGGCGATGTGGTGCAAAAGATCACCGCCGATATGCGGGTCGAGCTGGAAAAGGCAAATATTCTTGCCGATGTCGTCGGCCGCGCCAAGAAACCCTATTCGATCTGGCGCAAGATGCAGGAAAAGGATCAGGGCTTTAGCCGCTTGTCCGATATCTATGGGTTCCGCGTGATCGTCGCGACCGAAGGCGATTGTTACCGTGTGCTGGGCACGATTCATCAGCGTTGGCGCGCGGTGCCGGGGCGGTTCAAGGATTATATCAGCCAGCCGAAATCCAACGGCTATCGGTCTATTCATACCACCGTGTCGGGGCGTGACGGCAAAAGGGTCGAGGTGCAGATCCGCACCCGCGAAATGCATGAAGTCGCCGAAACCGGTGTCGCGGCGCATTGGTCCTATAAGAACGGTGAACGGGTCGAGAACCGCTTTGCTGTCGACCCGGTGCGCTGGATCGCTTCGCTGACGGACCGGCTGGACGATGACCAGAACCACGAGGAATTCCTCGAAGCCGTCAAGCTTGAGATGTATCAGGATCAAGTGTTCTGCTTCACGCCGAAGGGCGAGGTGATCAAGCTGCCGCGCGGGGCGACGCCGATTGATTTCGCCTACGCGATCCATACGCGCATCGGTTCGGCCTGTGTCGGGGCCAAGGTCGACGGGTTGCGCGTGCCGTTGTGGACAAGGCTGAAGAACGGCCAATCGGTGGAGATCATCACAGCCGAAGGCCAGACACCGCAGGCGACATGGATTGATATTGCCGTCACCGGTCGGGCCAAGACCGCGATCCGCCGGTCCTTGCGTGAAGAAGACCGGGGGCGTTACGTCAGGCTGGGCCGTGAACTGGCGCGGGTGGCGTTTGAAAACGTGCGCAAACGGTCCACCGAAAAGGCGTTGCGCACGGCGGCCAAGGCTTTGGCAATCGACGGTGTCGATGAATTGCTGGCGCGGCTCGGCAGTGCGGAATTGACCGGCAGCGAAGTTGTCCGCGCGATCTATCCTGAACTGGCCCATACCAAGGGTGACGAGGTGGATCAGGGCCGCGCTGTTGTCGGCCTTGCCCCCGATCAGGTGCATAAACGCGGCGCTTGCTGTCAGCCGGTGCCGGGCGAACGTATTCTGGGCATCAGTTTCCGTGGCCAGGGCGTGACGGTTCATGCCATCGATTGCGCCGCTTTGGCCGATTACGAAGAACAGCCGGAACGCTGGATCGACCTGCAATGGCAGGACGGCACCCATGCTGCTGTCAACACTGTGACCTTTGACGCGACGATTGCGAATGATACCGGCGTGCTGGGACGTATTTGCACATTGATTGGCGAGCAGAACGCCAATATCTCTGACCTGAAGTTCATTGACCGCAAACCGGATTATTTCCGCCTGCTGATTGACGTCGATCTGCGCGATGCCGAACATATGCACCGCGTGATGACTGCGTTGGAGGCCGAAAGCAACGTGTCGTCCATCGTGCGGCACCGCGATCCGGGTCTGGCGGGAACAATGCGCGGCTGAAGGGCCAGAGAGGTAAGAGTTAGTGGTGTTCAAGCGCAGGGACAGGCGGCCGATCTGGAAGATCGTGCTGGATTTCCTCTACCCGCGCGGTGGCTGGGGGCGGGCGTTCGGCTATGTCAAACACCGCCTGCGGCGGTTGCCGGATACGCCAGAAAAAATCTCGCGCGGGATTGCGGCGGGCGTGTTCACCGCTTTCACGCCGTTCTATGGGCTGCATTTCGTGATTGCCGTGCTGCTGGCGCGGGTGATGCGGGGCAATATGCTCGCCGCTCTTTTGGGTACGTTCTTTGGCAATCCGCTGACCTATGTGCCGATTGGCATTGCCGCATTGGGCAGTGGCTATTGGATCATGGGGCGACCATTCAACGCAGCATTGTTCGGCCTTGGCCGCAATGTCAGCGACGATTATTGCACGATTGTCTGCCAGTTTCAGAATGCTTTTTACGATATCGGCCATAACTTTATAGCTGCATTCACACCTGAACGCGCTGACTGGACCGGATTGATTGCATTTTACCACGAGGTCTTCGTGCCCTATCTGATCGGTGGGCTTGCCCCGGGGATCGTCTGTGCAGCGATCTGTTACTACCTCTTTGTGCCGATCGTTGCCGCTTATCAAAAACGGCGGCGCAAGCTGTTGCAGGCCAAGCTGGATAAGTTGAAAGTGAAACCTGATGCAATGAATGGCGTCGGAAAGGGAAAATGATGGCAAAGAACAGGCTCCGTCTGGGTGTGAACATCGACCATGTCGCGACCATCCGCAACGCGCGTGGTGGCGCGGTTCCTGATCCTGTGCGCGCGGCGCTCTTGGCGGCCGAGGCCGGGGCCGATGGCATCACCGCCCATCTGCGCGAGGATCGTCGCCATATCATCGACAGCGATATCGACCGGTTGATGGCGGCTTTGACCGTGCCTTTGAATTTCGAGATGGCCGCGACGCCGGACATGCAGGCGATTGCGTTGCGCCATAAACCACATGCGGTCTGTCTTGTGCCGGAAAAACGTGAAGAACGCACCACCGAGGGCGGCCTTGATGTCGCAGGAAATGACAACGCCCTTGCTGCCTATATCGCCCCCTTGCGCGACGCCGGGTCCCGCGTGTCGCTCTTCATCGCGGCGGATGAGGCGCAGATCCGCGCCGCGCACCGGATCGGCGCGCCGGTGATAGAGCTGCATTCCGGCGCCTATGCCGATGCCTGGGCCGAAGGGGACTGGGCCACGCGCGACGAAGAACTGCGCAAGATCACCGCAATGACCGACTTTGCTACGGATCTGGGGTTGGAGGTCCATGTCGGCCACGGGCTGACCTATGAATGTGTGGCACCGATTGCCGCGCTACCGCAGGTCGCGGAACTGAACATCGGTCATTTCCTGATCGGGGAATCGGTGTTCTTGGGCCTCGGCCCCGCGATTGCCGAAATGCGCCGCCTGATGGATGAAGCGCGCGGATGATCCTTGGCATCGGCACTGATCTGGCGAATATCGAACGGATCGCGGGGACTTTGGACCGTTTCGGCGACCGGTTCCGCAACCGTGTCTTTACCCCTGTTGAGCAGGCCAAGGCCGAAGCGCGGCACGACACGCCCGGCACCTATGCCAAACGCTGGGCCGCGAAAGAGGCTTGTTCCAAGGCACTCGGCACCGGGTTGCGCATGGGGATTGCGTGGAAAGATATGGCGGTATCGAACCTGCACACCGGACAGCCGGTGATGGCCGTGACGGGTTGGGCGAAAGACCGGCTCGATCAGATGACGCCACCGGGGCATGAGGCCATTATCCATGTCACGCTGACCGATGATCACCCTTGGGCACAAGCCTTTGTGGTGATCGAGGCGCGGCCCATCGCTTGACACCACACCGCCGCGCGATCATGTAGCGTCAAACCCATAAAGGAACGGAAAATGGCCGAAAAGACAGGCTTTGTCAGCAGCGTGAAAGAAACGATCAAGACGATCTTTTGGGCGCTGATCATTGCGGGTGTGTTCCGAACGCTGTTTTTCCAGCCATTCTGGATTCCCTCCGGGTCGATGAAGGACACTTTGCTGATCGGCGATTTCCTTTTCGTGAATAAGATGGCCTATGGATATTCCTATGCCTCCTGCCCGTCGATCCGGGTGCCTGCGGTGGGGCTGGATATTGGTGCTGATGACTTCTGCGGCTTTGCCGAAGACAGCGATACCCGCCTGTTCGGCTCTGATCCGGTGCGTGGCGATATCGTTGTGTTCCGCCATCCGGTCACGGGGCAGGATTACATCAAACGCCTGATCGGCGAGCCGGGCGACCGGGTGCAGATGATCGACGGCGTGTTGCAGATCAATGGGACGGCAGTCGGGTTGGAAGACGGCGGCACCTTTACCGAGGTCATGGAACCGCAGGGCCCGATGGGTGGCCGCCCGATGTGCGCCAACGGACCGGTCGGCATGGGCGCTGATTGCGACAAGATCCGCCAGATTGAAACGCTGCCCGGTGGTACGACCCATTCCATCCTCGATGTCGGCCCACGTTCCAGCGACAATACTGGTGTCTATACCGTGCCAGAGGGCCAGTTTTTCTTCATGGGCGACAACCGTGACAATTCCGTTGACAGCCGCGTGCCGCAAACCTTGGGCGGTGTCGGCTTTGTTGAGCGCAAACATATCGTCGGGCGCGCTGACCGCGTGCTGTTCTCCTCTGCTGGTCGGTCGATGCTGGCCTTCTGGACATGGCGCAGCGACCGTTTCTTTAAGGCATTAGAGTGAAATTATCCGCTGATCTGATGGCGTTCTCAATGCGCCTTGGCCATGATTTTGCACGGCCCGATCTGTTGGTGCGCGCGGTGACCCATTCTTCCATGGTCAGCCCGCATCGCGATGATAACCAGCGGCTGGAATTTCTTGGTGACCGGGTGCTGGGTCTGGTCATGGCCGAGGCTTTGTTGAAAGCTGATCCCTCTGCGCCCGAAGGTTTGCTGGCACCCCGCTACAATGCCCTCGTGCGTCGCGAAACCTGCGCCGATGTCGCCCGACAGATTGATCTGGGTTCGGTGATCAAACTGGGCCGGTCCGAGATGAAATCAGGTGGCCGCCGCAAAGAGGCTCTGCTTGCCGATGCGATGGAGGCGGTGATTGCCGCCGTCTATCAGGATGGTGGCTTTGACGCCGCGCGGCAGGTGATCCTGACCCTTTGGGGTGCGCGGATCACGGATGTGGCCGATGACGCCCGCGACGCCAAAACCGCGCTGCAGGAATGGGCGCAGGCCCGCGGTGAGGAACCGCCGAGCTATACAGAGGTCGCGCGCACTGGACCTGACCACCAGCCCGCGTTTACGATTGCGGTCAAACTGGCATCCGGCCAGACCGAGACAGCGACCGCAGGGTCAAAACGGCAGGCGGAACAAGCTGCTGCCGCCGCCCTTTTGAAGAAAGTTGACCCATGAGTGACGCACCGACCAAAGCAGGCTTTGTCGCCCTGATCGGGGAACCGAATGCCGGCAAATCGACGCTGCTGAACCGGATGGTGGGGGCCAAGGTGTCTATCGTCACCCATAAGGTGCAGACCACGCGCGCGCGCATTCGTGGTGTCGCGATGGACGGGCAGGCGCAGCTGATCTTTATCGACACGCCCGGTCTGTTCAAACCCCGTCGGAGGCTGGATCGTGCAATGGTCGCCGCTGCTTGGGGCGGTGCCGCAGATGCCGATGTCGTCGTGCTGATGATCGAGGCCCATCGCGGGATGAGCGAAGGGGTCAAGGCGATCCTTGCCAATCTCGCGGACCGGACCGGCAAGACCAAAGTGGCGCTGGCGATCAACAAGATCGACAAGGTGAAATCCGAAGGTTTGCTGGCCCTGACTCGCGATATGAATGAGGCATTTCCTTTTGCCGAAACCTTCATGATCTCTGCTGAACGTGGCCACGGCTGCGATGCGCTTCGCGCCTGGCTGGTTGAACAGGTGCCGGAAGGCCCGTGGCTTTATCCCGAGGACCAGATCGCCGATCTGCCGATGCGGATGATCGCGGCAGAGATGACCCGTGAAAAGCTGACTTTGCGGTTGCATCAGGAATTGCCTTATGAATTGACGGTCGAGACTGAAAATTGGGAAGAACGTCCAGATGGATCAGCCAAGATTGACCAGTTGATCTATGTCGCGCGTGACGGCCACAAAGGCATCGTGTTGGGCAAGGGCGGCGAGACGATCAAAGCTGTCAGTCAGGCGGCCCGTGCCGAGATCACCGAATTTCTGGGCCGCCCGGTGCATCTGTTCTTGCAGGTCAAGGTGCGGCCCAACTGGTTGGAAGAAAAAGAGCGCTATTCCGAAATGGGGCTGGATTTCAAAGACGGCAATACATGAGATTGACCGCCGACATCTGGGTGTCGGCCTATCTGACCCGGTTGCGGCTCGCCGCGATCCCGGCTTTTGTTGTAGAGCGCGGCGATGCCACCTCCGGCGCGGTGATGGTGAAGCTGAACACGCTGGACGGGCAGGCTTGTTGTTACCAGCGCAGTTTTGATCTGATGAGTGGGGATCGCGTCTGGGTCGTGCTGGCCGAAGGCGCGGAGGCGGATGTCGATCAATCGATCCAATGCCAATGCGGCTTTGATCCTGACCTTTGGGTGATCGAGGTTGAAGACAGGCTGGGGCGGCATCTTTTGGATGACGATGGGTTGAAATGACTTTGATGCCTCCGGCGGGAGTATTTTTGGAAATAAGAAGCCAGGGTCCAAAATGATCACCTGGCGCGATGAGGCGGCTTTGCTTTCGGTGCGCGCCTTTGGTGAAACCTCGGCGATTATCGAAGTGTTCAGCCCGGATCATGGCCGTCACGCCGGTGTTGTGCGCGGCGGTGTCAGTCGCAAAATCGCGCCTGTGTTGCAGCCCGGCGCGCAGGTCACAGTGACCTGGTCGGCCCGGCTGGATGATCATCTGGGGACGTTTACCGTCGAGCCTGTCCGGTCACGATCAGCCGCAGCGATGGGGGACCGGTTGTCGCTGGCGGGGCTGAATGCGGTCTGCGCATTGTTGGTGATGGTCCTGCCAGAGCGCGAGGCGCATCTGCCGCTTTATCAGCGCACTATCGCCCTGCTCGACCTGCTGGGGCAGCCGGATGTCTGGCCATTGGCCTATCTGCGCTGGGAACAGGCTTTGCTGGAGGAGATGGGGTTCGGGATGGACCTGTCCGCCTGTGCGGCAAGCGGGGTGAATGAGGATCTGGCATTCGTTTCGCCCAAATCCGGTCGCGCGGTCAGCCGTGATGCGGCGGGGATATGGGCGGACCGGTTATTGCCTTTGCCGGCGGTGCTGGCCGGCAAAGGTGAAGCTTCGGGGGCAGAGATTGCCAAGGCGCTTGGGACGACCGGGTTCTTCATCGAAAACCGGCTGATCAAAGGGTTGGGGGATCGCCCGATGCCAGCCGCTCGCGCGCGGCTGATTGATGCGATCCTGCGGATGGATGCCAATTAACCGAGCACCCGCCGCGCGATGACCTGGGCCTGAATTTCGGCGGCACCTTCAAAGATATTGAGGATGCGGGCATCGCAGAGAATCCGGCTGATCTTGTATTCCAGGGCGAAGCCGTTGCCGCCGTGGATTTGCAGCGCATTATCGGCGCAGGCCCAGGCGACACGCGCGCCCAGCAGTTTGGCCATCCCGGCCTCAAGATCGCAGCGCCGGTCGTGGTCTTTTTCATGGGCGCTGAAATAGGTCAGTTGCCGGGCCACGGTGATTTCTACCGCCATCATGGCCAGTTTGCCTGCCACACGCGGGAAATTGATCAGCGCGGCACCGAATTGCTTGCGGTCCTGCGCATATTGCATCCCCACATCGAGCGCCGATTGCGCGACACCCACGGCGCGGGCGGCGGTCTGGATCCGGGCGGATTCGAAGGTCTGCATCAATTGTTTGAAACCTTTGCCGGTTTCGCCGCCAAGCAAATTGTCGCCTTTGACCACGAAACAGTCAAAAGCCAGTTCATATTCCTTCATGCCGCGATAGCCGAGCACTTCGATCTCGCCGCCGGTCATGCCGGGCGTGGGAAAGGGGTCTTCTTCCGTGCCGGGTGTCTTTTCGGCCAGAAACATCGACAGACCGCTGTAATCGGTGGTGGAAGGATCAGTCCGGGCGAGCAAAGTCATCACATGGGTGCGGGTCGCATGGGTGATCCATGTCTTGTTGCCGGTCACTTCCCAATCATCGCCCTTTTTCACGGCGCGGGTACGTAAGCTGCCCAGGTCGGACCCGGTATTAGGTTCGGTGAAGACAGCGGTGGGCAAGATTTCGGCAGAGGCCAGGCCGGGCAGCCAGTGCTGCTTTTGCTCTTCCGTGCCGCCGCAGAGGATCAGTTCGGCGGCGATTTCCGTACGTGTCGCCAGTGACCCCACGCCGATATAGCCGCGCGACAATTCCTCTGACACGACGCACATGGAGGCTTTTGACAGGCCAAAACCGCCATATTCCTCTGGGATGGTCAGGCCGAAAACGCCCATTTCGGCCATTTCATCAATGATCGCCAGCGGGATCAATTCATCCTTGAGATGCCAGTCATGCGCATGAGGTTCGACCTTTTCCAAGGAAAAGCGCCGGAATTGTTCGCGGATCATTTCCAATTCGTCATCAAGGCCCGAGGCGCCGACCGTCAGATTGGCGGATTGATCCTGCATCAATGCGACGAGGCGCATCCGTGCGTCCTGCGTATTGCCCTGTGCGGCCAATGTTTTCACCGCAGGCACATCCATGCTGAGCAGGTCGTCCTGCGACAGGCCGATATCCTGAGGGCGGATGATCTCGCCTTGGCTCATCGGGATGCCGCCGATGATCTGGGACAGATATTCGCCAAAGGCGATCTGGTGAATCAATTGTTCGACCTCGCCGAATTTGCCTTCCGCCTGCAAACGTTCAGCCCAGCGTTGCATCTGGGTCAGGGATTGGGCGTAGGTGGCAAGCCAAGCAAGGCCATGGGCAGCAGTTTGGTATTTGTCGATCAGCTTGGCGCTGACGCGGCCATCCTGTGTGACTTTGGCGCGTACGGCGTCTTTGGCCAGCGTGAGGATTTGGTCAACGGCGGGCACAGCCGTGCCTGTCAGCGCCAGCAGATCCGCAAGCACCGGGCTTTGCGTCATGTGAATGTCCTGTCCGTCATGGGGCATGGCGTCTCTCCAATCGATGTGCAGGTGCAGAGATAAACACTTCGCAGTCGCAGCGCAATATTAATTCACAAAACGTAGATCCAGTGAATGAAAGTGTCGCATGCAATTTCGTGATGCGGCGGGTCAGGAAACATCCTAAGACACGGCATGTCATATATTTTCAGCGTCATCTCGCCCGAATTATTCGCTTTCGCCTGTTTGGTCACCTTGCTTGGCGGGTTTGTCAAAGGGGCGGTAGGCTTTGCCATGCCGCTGATCATGGTGTCGGGGATGGGGATTGCCATCGCACCCGAGCTGATCATCGCGGGCATCGTCCTGCCGATTGTGGTCAGCAATATCTGGCAGGTCGGGCGCGCCGGTATGGGACAGGCGCGCGAGGCTTTGATCGAACATTGGCGTTATATCGTGATGGTCTGCGTGATGATTCTGGTCTCGGCCCAGTTTTTGCGCCAGATTCCAACCGATACGTTGTTCATCGTTTTGGGCGTCCCGGTGGTGATCCTGTGCCTGATCCAGATCGCGGGCTGGCGTCCGGTGATTCCGCCGCATTTGCGCCGTGTGGTGGAATGGGTGGCGGGGATCGCCTCGGGCATTCTGGGCGGTTTGACCGGCACTTGGGGGCCGCCGACGGTGCTCTATCTGCTGGCGGTTGGCACGCCGCGCGACCGGCAGATGTCGGTGCAGGGGGTGATCTATGGGCTGGGGTCGGTGATGCTGTTCATGGGGCATCTGCAATCGGGCGTGCTGAATGCGCAGACTTGGCCATTTTCAGCGGCGCTGGTGGTGCCGGGCCTGCTGGGCATGTGGTTGGGGTTCAAACTGGGGGATCGGTTCGATGCTGACAGGTTCCGCAAAGTGACCCTGTGGGTGCTGGTGATCGCTGGGATCAATCTGGTTCGTCGCGGGCTGATGGGCTGATGGTTGCCATCCGTGCTGCAGCTACCGACACAACGCGGTAGCTGCATGGCGCGGGGTGACATGCCCCACCCAGCTTTTTAGCCAATTGCGGCTGCTTTCACATCTTCATCGATGAACGGCACATATTTCGCGAAATTATCGCTGAACATGCCCACCAGCTTGGCTGCCTGCGCGTCATAGGCCGCAGGATCAGACCATGTGGAGCGCGGGTTCAACAGGCCCGAATCCAGCCCATCGACGGCCACCGGCACTTCAAAGCCAAAGTTCGGGTCCTTGCGGAAGGTGCTTTCGATCAAGGTCCCGTCCAATGCTGCGGCCAGCAAGGCGCGCGTCGCCTTGATCGGCATCCGCGATCCTGTGCCATAGGCGCCGCCGGTCCAGCCGGTGTTGACCAGCCAGCAAGTGGCGCCGTGGCTTGCGATCTTCGACCGCAGCAGATTGCCGTAAACCTCTGGACGGCGCGGCATGAACGGCGCGCCGAAACAGGTGCTGAAGGTCGGTTCGGGTTCAGTCACGCCACGTTCGGTCCCGGCGACCTTGGAGGTAAAGCCGGACAGGAAGTGATACATCGCCTGCGCGGGGGTCAGCCGCGCGATGGGGGGCAACACGCCGAAGGCATCGCAGGTCAGCATGATGATATTCTTCGGATGCCCGCCCAGAGCCGTGTCCGAGGCATTGGCGATGTAGTTCAGCGGATAGGCGCAGCGCATATTGGCGGTCAGGCTGTCATCCTCGAAATCCAGCTCGAAGGTTTCGGGGTCGAACACCATGTTCTCGATCACCGTATGCGGCTTGAAACAGGTGGCGTAGATATCGGGTTCAGCCTCGGCGCTCAGGTTGATCGTCTTGGCGTAACAGCCACCTTCGAAATTGAAGGTGCCACGATCCGACCAGCCATGTTCATCATCGCCGATCAGGACACGGCTTGGGTCAGCCGACAGGGTCGTCTTGCCGGTGCCGGACAGGCCAAAGAACACCGCGGTATCGACCGGATTGCCCGGCGCGTGGTTGGCGCTGCAATGCATCGGCATGATGCCTTTCTCGGGCAGCAGGTAATTGAGCAGGGTGAACACGGATTTCTTGTTCTCGCCTGCGTATTCGGTGCCGCCGATCAGGATCAGCTTTTTGTCAAAATTCAGGGCGATCACGGTTTCGGTCCGGCAACCATGTCTGGCCGGAACGGCCTTGAAGGTCGGGCAGTTGATGATGGTGAATTCAGGCGAGAAACCGGCCAGCTCTGCCGCATCGGGACGGCGCAGCAGGTGACGGATGAACAGCCCGTGCCAAGCCAGTTCTGTCACCACACGCACATCCAGGCGATGTGCCGGGTCGGCCCCACCGAACAGATCCTGCACATGGTAGGTGCCGCCCTGCATATGGGCCAGCATATCAGCGTAAAGCACGTCAAAGGCAGAAGGTGTCATCGGGGCGTTATTGTCCCACCAGATTTTGTCTTCGACAGATGGCGTACGGACGACGAATTTATCCTTGGGTGACCGGCCGGTATGTTTGCCGGTGGTGACAAGCAGGCTGCCGCCCTTGCCGGTGACGCCTTCACCAGCCGCGATGGCCGCATCATGCAATTCGGATTCAGAGCTGTTGTAATACACATAACCCAGCCCTGTGATGCCTTGATCGTCAAGTTTCATCTGCGGGTTGACCGTTCCGTGGTCCATGGGTTCGCTCCTTTTTGAATTGGCCAGATTGGCCAGCGATAATGATCCTTAGCATCAAGCTTTCCGCCGCCGATAGTGCGGTTTACAGGCGTTAGCGCAACCAAATGCATGTTAGCGCAATCAAGGGGGTCGCTTTTGCCTGTGCTGCTGGCAGGATAGTATTCAGACCCGCCTAAAGGCATAATGCCTTACTCAACCTTTTGGGGATTGATTCGGATACCCGGAACGGGGAAACTGCATCAGTTACCGCCAAATTTATTCGACGTATGAGGATAAGCCGTTCATGGCACGAATTGCACTTGTAGATGACGACCGGAACATCCTGGCTTCTGTTTCAATGACGTTGGAAGCCGAAGGGTTCGAGGTGGAAACCTATAGCGACGGGCAAAGTGCGCTGGATGCATTCAACAAGCGGATGCCTGACCTTGCCGTTCTTGATATCAAGATGCCCCGTATGGACGGGATGGATCTGCTGCAACGTCTCAGGCAGAAAACCAAGATACCGATCATCTTTCTGACCTCCAAAGATGATGAAATTGACGAGGTTCTGGGCCTGCGGATGGGTGCGGATGATTATGTCAAAAAGTCATTCTCGCAGCGGTTGCTGGTTGAACGGATCCGTGCCCTGCTGCGCAGACAAGATGCCATCAATGGCGAAAAAATTGAAGAGACCGAAGACACCAAGATCATGGTGCGCGGTGAGTTGACGATGGACCCGCTGCGGCATGCCGTGAAATGGAAAGGCCAGGACATTTCTTTGACTGTGACAGAGTTTTTGCTGTTACAGGCTTTGGCGCAGCGTCCGGGCTTTGTGAAAAGCCGTGACCAGTTGATGGATGTGGCCTATGACGATCAGGTCTATGTCGATGACCGCACCATTGACAGCCACATCAAACGTCTGCGCAAAAAGATGCGGCAGGCTGATGATGCGTTTTCAGCAATTGAGACACTTTATGGTATTGGGTATCGTTATAACGAAGATTAAGGCATGACGCCTGCACATGATATCGACGTGCGTGATCTGAAATCGGTCCGCAAGGCCGTGCAATCACCTGATGTCGTCTTGGGCGAAGACTGGATCGGGTTGGATGGCGTCAGCGACCGGCCCGTCAGGCGGCGTGGGCTTTTTGCGCTGCGCAAATCGCCCATCGCGCGCAAGATTGTGACATTCAACCTGATCGCGATGATCCTGATGATCGCGGGGCTGTTGTTTTTAAGTTCGTCACGCGACGGTCTGGCCTATCAGCGCGCCAATAGCCTGATTAGCGAAGCTCAACTGATCGCCGATGTATTTGAGGCGCAATTGCCGGCGCAGCCCCCGGTCAACCTCGCGACTGCAGATGGGATCGACCCCGCGGCGATGCTGTCACGACTGACATTAAGCGGCGGCATCGAAGTGTCGGTCTACGCGCCTGATGCGACTTTGGTTGCCCGCACAACGGGTACGCTGACCCAGAGCGAGATTGCCGATCTTGAAGCGCAGATCGGACGCACAATCATGATCGATTTTCTGGGCGCGATCAGCACCCGCGTTGCGGATCTGTTTCAGCTGGAACCGGCACAAGCCGTCGATCAGACCCTGTCGTCGATGTCGCCAACTGCTGTGGCACAGGCCATGCAGACCGGCACTTTTCTGGACGTCCATGACATTGCAGGCAATACGATCTTTACCGCCGCGACGCCGATCATCCATAATAACGCCGCAATCGGTGTGATCGCTGTCGCCACTGCCGCTGGCGAAGTCGACAGCTTTGTGCGTCGCGCGCGCGAAGATGTGTTGCGCCTGTTCGTGGTGGGCCTTGCTGTCAGCATCGGGCTTAGTCTGGTTCTCGCGTCTACCGTGGCGAACCCGCTGGCCGATCTTGCCCATGCCGCGGAGGCCAGTCATCAGAAAAACGCGCGCAAGATGTCGCCTGTCAGGGTCCGTATCCCTGACCTGACCGCGCGCCCCGATGAGATCGGCAGGCTGTCGGGGGCGTTGCGCGGGATGGTGTCGGCCCTGTCCGAGCGGATTGAGAGCAACGAACAATTCGCCGCCGATGTCGCGCATGAGATCAAGAACCCTTTGGCGTCGCTGCGCTCTGCCGTGGGGTCGCTGCGGGTGGCGCAGCGCGAAGACCACCGTAGCCGCATGTTGGAGATTATCGAACATGACGTCAGGCGGCTGGACCGGCTGGTCACCGATATCTCTAATGCATCACGACTGGACAGCGAATTGGTCAAAGAGGTCGAAGAAACCTTTGATCTGAATACCACTTTGCGTAATATCGTGGATTATCTGGGCAAGGATGCAGCCCAGCAGGGCATCGATTTCATCGCCGATGTGCCGGATGCGCCGATCATGATCCAGGGGCTGGAAGGACGGTTGGCGCAGGTCTTTGTTAATCTGATCACCAATGCGATCTCTTTTTGCGAAGACGGTGATTCGATCCGGGTCTGGAGCAGGACCCGCGAAAACCGCGTGCTGGTCGTGGTCGAAGACACCGGACCCGGTATCCCGGAAAGTGCTCTCAAGAAAATCTTTCAGCGGTTTTATTCCGAACGGCCCGCCGGGCAATTCGGGAATAACTCCGGGCTTGGTCTTGCGATCTCGAAGCAGATTGTCGAGGCACATGGCGGTGTGATCTGGGCAGAAAACATCCGCCCGACAGATGCAGACCCGACATCGGAACCGGCAGGGGCAAGGTTTGTCGTTGGCCTGCCCTTGTAAAGGATGAACATGCCCGATGCCCAGACCCTGCACGGCACCTGCGTGGCATGGGGTGATGATGCGGCGCTGATCATCGGCGCATCCGGGCGCGGGAAATCGGCACTGGCCTTGCAACTGATGGCGCTGGGCTGTGTGCTGGTCGCCGATGACCGGGTGATCGTGCAAGCTGATGGTGCGCGCCTGCGGGCCTCTTGCCCCCCTACCATCGTCGGGCTGATCGAGGCTTGGGGTGCTGGTATCCTGCGGGCACCGCCGCGGGCGCAGGCCCATATTGCGCTGGTCGTCGATTTGGACCATGACACAACAGGCCGCATGCCCGACCGTCGCCTGACCCGGGTCGCGGGCTGCGACATTCCCTTGATTAACCGGATCTCGGGGCCACATTTCGCTGCAACGATCCTGCAGATCCTCAAATCCGGCTGGAGCGACCGATGATTGATGAATCCCGCAGCTTTCCGATGATTGTGCTGGTGACCGGCCCGTCCGGTGCCGGACGGTCCACGGCGATCAATGCGCTGGAAGATCTGGGATATGAGGTGATCGACAACCTGCCCTTGTCCTTGCTGCCACGCCTGCTTGACGGGCCGCCGCCCGCCCGGCCCTTGGCGTTGGGGCTGGACGTGCGCAATCGCGATTTTGGCACTGATGCGCTGATCGCGATCATTGATCAGCTCGCTGCGCGCAGCGATCTGGACATGCAGGTGCTGTATCTGGATGCCGCAGAAGAAGAACTGGTCAAACGCTATTCCGAAACCCGCAGGCGGCACCCGCTCGCACCTGCCGGCCCGCCATTGTCGGGCATTGCGCGCGAACGTGAGCTTTTGGTGCCGGTGCGCAGCCGCGCCGATGTGCTGATCGACACCACGGGCCTGTCACCGCATGACCTGCGTGCCGAGGTAGACAGGTGGTTCGCTACGCCGGACGGGCGTAATCTGGGTGTGACTGTACATTCATTTTCCTATAAACGCGGTTTGCCGCGCGGGCTTGATATCGTCATTGACTGCCGTTTCCTGCGCAATCCGCATTGGGATGAATCCTTGCGCGGCATGGACGGGCGCGACGCCGCTGTCGTGGCCTATGTCGCGGCTGACCCGCGATTCGCGGATTTCTTTGACCGGGTGAAAGCCTTGATCGATCTGGTGCTGCCTGCGCATAAGGACGAAGGCAAAAGCCATCTGTCGATCGGTTTTGGCTGTACCGGCGGGCAACATCGTTCCGTCACAATGGCCGAACGCATGGCAGAAGCCCTTGCGAAGGACGGCTGGCATGTGTCTAAACGTCACCGAGAGATGGAACGACGCGACACATTGGCCAGCAAGGAAAGACAGGCTTGATCGGAATTGTCATCGTAGCCCATGGTGGTTTGGCGCAGGAATATCTTTCTGCTGTTGAGCATGTCGTCGGCCATCAGCCTGGTATGGTCAGCGTGGCCATCGGGCCAGAGGATGACCGCGCCCTGAAACAGGCTGAAATCTGCGATGCCGCCGATGCCGTCGATACCGGGGCAGGGGTGATCATCGTGACCGATATGTTTGGTGGATCGCCGTCCAACCTGTCCTTGCGCGCCTGCAGCCCGGCGAACCGGAAGATCCTTTACGGGGCCAATCTGCCGATGCTGATCAAGCTCGCGAAATCGCGCAGACGCTCTGTCCCCGATGCGGCAGAGGCTGCGATTGCCGCCGCACATAAATATATCAACAGCCACAATGGCGGCCCGGCCCAATGACCACAGCACAGCTGAAGATCGAAAATATCAAGGGTCTGCATGCCCGCGCCTCTGCCAAACTGGTTGAGGTGGTGGAAAGTTTTGACGCCGAAGCGACCGTGCGCAAAGATGGCGAAACGGCCAGTGGCGATAGCATCATGGGGCTTTTGATGTTGGCAGCTTCCATCGGGACCTTTATCGAGGTGGAAACCCGCGGCCCGGACGCGGAAAAACTGCTGGCCGCAATTACGGCGCTTGTGGCGGATAAATTTGGTGAAGGTGACTGACCTTCCGCATGGATCTGACAGGGACGATCTTTTGACCAAGGAAAGCCCGATCATCACCCCCGTTGCCAGCAGCCCGACCGGGCCTGCACCGCGACTCTACGACAGGCGGAGCCTGACCTATTCCAACACATTCGACAGTCGCGGTCGCCGTGCCTTGATCAAGGCGGTGGAATGGATGACCGGCAAGGTCACGATCATCCGCATGATCCGCAAATTCGAAGCCAAAGGCAAACAATCCGGCCAGCAATTCTGGCGCGGCGCACTTGATGTGATGGGGATCGACCTGCTGACGCCCCAGGACCAGCTTGATCATATCCCGCGCCAAGGCCCTGTTGTGCTGGTGGCAAATCATCCGCATGGGCTGGTCGACGGGATCATTCTGGCAGAACTCATTGGCCGGGTGCGTCCCGATTACCGGATCCTGACCCGCGCTTTTCTGACCGGGATTGATGAGGAAGCCTCGCAATATCTGATTCCCGTACCGTTTCCGCATCAGGCGGATGCGCAGGGCCGCATGGTGGAAATGCGGCGCGCCGCGATGGATCATCTCAAACAGGATGGGCTGATCGCGCTGTTTCCCTCGGGCGTCGTCGCCTCCTCGCCCAGCCTGTTCAGCCCGGCAGAAGAGGCGGAATGGAACGTCTTTACCTCCAAGATGATCCGCACCTCGGGCGCGCAGGTGGTACCGCTGTTCTTTCCGGGATCAAATTCGCGCTGGTATCATATCGCCAACCGCCTGTCTGCGACCCTGCGGCAAAGCCTGCTGATCTACGAAATCGTGCGCGCCTGCGGCAAACCGCATAAACCCGTGATCGGCCCGACCTTTGCGCAAAGCGAAATCAAGGCACGCCTATCGGAACCCCGCGCCTTCATGGCCTGGCTGCGGGCCGAGACGCTCGCCCTCAAAAACCGGCCATAGCCGCATCGTCAGAGCTTAAATATCCCCGCCGGAGGCATAGAATCGTTCAGCGCGTGGGCACCGGCTGATCGCCACGGTAATCATAAAACCCGCGCTTGGTCTTGCGACCCAGCCAGCCCGCCTCGACATATTTCGTGAGCAGCGGGCAGGGCCGGTATTTGGTATCCGCCAGCCCGTCATGCAGCACGTTCATGATCGCCAGACAGGTATCCAGCCCGATGAAATCGGCCAGTTCCAGCGGCCCCATCGGATGATTGGCACCCAGTTTCAGCGATGTATCGATGGATTGCACTGACCCCACACCTTCATACAGCGTATAAATCGCCTCGTTGATCATCGGCATCAGGATGCGGTTGACGATGAAGCCGGGGAAATCCTCTGACGCGGTGCTGGTCTTGCCTAATTTGCCCACGACCTCTTCGCAGGCGCGGAAGGTCGGTTCATCGGTGGCGATGCCGCGGATCAATTCGACCAATTGCATGATCGGCACTGGGTTCATGAAATGAAAGCCCATAAAACGTTCGGGCCGGTCAGTCCGCGATGCCAGCCGCGTGATCGAGATCGAGGATGTGTTCGATGTCAGGATCGTATCGGGCTTCAGATGCGGCACAAGGTCTTCGAAGATCGCCGCCTTGATCGTTTCGCGTTCAGTCGCGGCTTCGATGATCAGATCGGTGCGGCCCAGATCGGTCAACGTCTGGGTTGAGCTGATCCGGCGCATCGCTTCGGCCTTGGTCTCGGCCGTGATGATCTCGCGGCTGACCTGCCGTTCCAGATTCCGGTCGATCTGGGCCAGGGCGGCGGCCAAAGCATCGGCGCTGATGTCGGTCATCAGCACATCATATCCCGCCACGGCAAAGACATGGGCAATCCCGTTGCCCATCTGTCCCGCACCCACAATGCCCACACGTTCGATTGCCATCGCTTTTCCCTCAGCTTTTCAGCTGCACCATAGGCCCTAGGGTGGGCCATCTTCAAGCCGGACAGTTCCTGCAAATTTGAATGAAAGGCGATCATTAGCGATTTGGCAAAACTATTGCACGAATCTGTCCGGCGATGGGTGAAAACGCGGGGGCGTGTATGCGACAGGAACTGATTGATCCGGGGAATTTGTATTACCCGCCTTGTCGCTATGGTGCGTCGCGGATGTTCTTTCGCGGGCCGGGCAGGACATTGGACCGGCCTTATATTGTCTTTATCGGCGGGACGGAAACCTATGGCAAATATATCGAGGCACCGTTTCCCATGCTGGTCGAGGCGGCCTTGGACCGGCCGTGCGTTAATCTGGGCTGCGTGAATGGCGGGATTGATGCTTTCGTCCATGATCCCGTGATCATGGACCTGTGTCATGCGGCAGAGCTGACAATCGTGCAGATCATGGGGGCAAATCATCTGTCGAACCGGCTTTATACCGTGCATCCTCGCCGAAATGATCGGTTCCTGCGACCAATGCCGATGTTGCAGGCCTTGTACCCCGAGGTTGATTTTACCGAATTCGCCTTTACCCGCCACCTGCTTGGGGCGTTGCACGCGATCTCACCCGTTCGGTTCGAAATTATCGTGCAGACTCTGCGTGAGGCTTGGGTGAACAAGATGCAGCGGATGCTGACCCGGATCGGGCGGCAGAGTCTGTTGTTGTGGTTTTCGGCAGATCCGTTGAGCGACGCAGATTGGTCGGCGCGACCAAACCATCTGCAAACCGATCCTTTGTTCATTACCGCCGCCATGATTGACCGGCTGCACCCCCTGGTCAGATCTTTGGTCGTGGTCACCCCTTCGCCTGCGGCTTTGGCGCAGGGCAGTGCAGGCATGCGGGTGCCGCCATCGCAACAGGGTGTCGCTGCGGGTATGTTGGGTGTCCGGTGCCACGAAGAAGCAGCCACTGCCCTGATCCGCAATTTGCAAGACCTCTGAGCGGCTGCTGATATGGCGCTACAGGGCTGGCTGGCGGTCCTGCGTCAGCCGCGTCGCCATGGCAAAGGCAAAAGGCGTGACCCCCATCCCAAAGACAAATGCGATGGGCCAGGCGGTCAACATCTGGAGCGGCCAGGCGGCCAGCCATTCCATGCTGAACCCCATATGGATCAGGGACATGGTCCCCGACATCAAGGTGGCCATCAGGAAGGTGATGATGATCTGGGCGGTGATCAGTGTTTTCTTAGGCATAATTTCAGTCCGATAAAGGGACGGGCCGGGGCCATATCGGACTCACCAGCACCGACCCGGGTTAAGGTCGATGCCGTGGGGCTGCGCATCTGGCGCAATGCGATCTTTGCGATGCAAAGGACCGGAATAACCAACCAGCCTGAAATCTTTTCGGCACGGAGGCGATACAAGAGGCAGGTGGTTTTGGCAAGACGCAGATGGGGATGCAGATGCTAGGCTGCGATAGAAATCCGTTTCTTGGCGTTTTCCACGACCAGCCGCCCAGATGATGCACCTGACGTTTTCTTTTTGACGACAATGTCGATATCGCGCCCAAGCTTCAGAAGCATCGTCATAATTCGGTCTGCGGTGATGCCGGCCAGCTTGCCGTTCACGATGTTTGATACGTGGGATTGCGGGATATTCAGAATTTCTCCCGCTTCGCGTTGGGTAAGGTGACGATGTTTGATGATCGAAGCAACCTGAATGGCGAGCGCTGCTTTCAAGCTCAGCTCTTCGGGGTTGTCCAGTCCCAGATCTGCGAAAACATTGCCTGATCCATCTATGATATGCTCAGTCATTCTGTTGGCCTTTTCTCGTAATCTTCTTGCGCAAGTTTGATCCTTGATCTGATCAAGACGATGTCTTGGGTCGGGGTTTTGATGCCCTTCTTTGACTTTTTCTGAAAGGCATGGAGGACATAAACACATCCCTTCAGACGAAGAAGGTAGACGCAGCGGTAGGTGTCACCATCATGGTCATCAACAATCTCCAGAACGCCAGTTCCGAAACCCTTTAGCGGTTTTGCGCAACCGACCTTGCTGCCCGCTTGTGCGTACATCAATGCCGTCCCGATGTGTTCTTTCACCTTCGCCGGGAAATGCTGGAGGTCTTTCTTGGCACTTCCTACCCAGCGACATGGTTTCAGTTCCATCTTGTGCCTGAAGTTATACTCATTCATGTATATCCGTCAAGCTGGGCGCTTGCCGCATATGGATCTACCGCACAAAGATGAAGAAAGCCTGAACCGGAAAGGACACAAAGCACAGATCTGGCCTGCGTGACGACTTCAAACGCAAAAGGGGCCAGCAATTGCCAGCCCCCCTTGCACTATCTCACGCGGATCACAGCTTGTCGGTCAATTCCGGCAGCGCCTCGAACAGATCGGCGACCAGACCGTAATCGGCGACCTGAAAGATCGGCGCTTCTTCGTCCTTGTTGATCGCCACGATGATCTTGCTGTCCTTCATCCCGGCCAGATGCTGGATCGCACCGGAAATACCGACCGCGACGTAAAGATCGGGGGCGACCACCTTGCCGGTCTGGCCGACCTGCCAGTCGTTCGGCGCATAGCCGCTGTCGACGGCGGCGCGCGAGGCACCGACTGCGGCACCGAGCTTATCCGCCAGCTTTTCGATCATGGCAAAATTCTCTTCCGAGCCGACGCCACGCCCACCGGACACAACAACGCCTGCCGATGTCAGCTCTGGCCGGTCAGAGGCCGCGACCTTGTCTTCGACCCATTCCGACAGGCCGGGGTTGCCAGCGGCATCGATGTTTTTCACCGCAGCCGAACCGCCCATTGCGGCAGCATCGAACCCGGCGGTGCGGATCGTCATGACCTTGGTCGCGTCAGAAGATTTGACGGTCTGGATCGCGTTGCCCGCATAGATCGGGCGTTCAAACGTGTCGGCATCGACGATCCCGGTCACTTCGGAGATCACCATCACGTCGAGCAGGGCCGCAACACGCGGCATCACGTTTTTCGCATCCGTGGTGCCGGGCGCTGCGATATGGCTGTAATCCCCTGCCAGCGACACAATCAGATCGGCGGTGGGTTCGGCCAACCGATGCCCCAGCGCCGCATCCTCGGCGCAAAGCACGCGCGCGACCCCGTCGATCGTCGCCGCTTCATCAGCGGCGGCCTTGGCAGAGGCACCGGCGCAAAGCACGGTCACATCGCCAAGCAATTTCACGGCCATCACGGCCTTGGCCGTCGCATCGACCGACAGAACGCCACCGGTGACTTCACCAATCAACAGAACAGCCATTACACAGCCCCCGCTTCTTTGAGTTTCGCGACCAGCTCATCCACCGATTTCACGATGATGCCCGCCTTGCGGGTGCCGGGTTCGACGGTTTTCACAACGCTCAGGCGCGGGGTGATGTCGACGCCGTAATCGGCAGGTGTCTTTTCATCCAAAGGCTTTTTCTTGGCCTTCATGATATTGGGCAAGGACGCATAGCGCGGTTCATTCAGGCGCAGATCGACGCTGATGATGGTCGGCATCTTGACCTTGATGGTCTGCAAACCGCCGTCAACCTCACGCGTGACTGTCGCATGGTCGCCGTCAATGTTGACTTCGGACGCAAAGGTCGCCTGCGACCAGCCCAGCAGCGCCGACAGCATCTGGCCGGTGGCGTTCATATCATTGTCGATGGCTTGCTTGCCGCAGATCACCAAACCGGGGTTTTCTTCCTTCACGACAGCGGCGAGGATTTTCGCGACGGCCAAAGGTTCGATATCCTGATGCACGTCATCCGTGGCGATGACCAGAATGGCGCGGTCAGCGCCCATGGCCAAAGCGGTGCGCAGCGTTTCTTGCGCCTGTTTGACGCCGATGGAGACCGCAACAACCTCTTCGACTTTGCCCGCTTCGCGCAGGCGGATCGCTTCTTCGACGGCGATTTCGTCGAAAGGGTTCATGGACATTTTGACATTGGCAAGATCGACACCGGAACCATCCGCTTTGACGCGGACCTTCACGTTATAGTCGATCACGCGCTTGACAGGTACGAGCACCTTCATCTGCGTTTCTCCCATAGAAATTGATCATGTGGTCTGGTGACGTTGTTAACGGCTCGCCGCCGTCAACAATAGTGCAAAATCGACGCGGGGACGCGACGTTCTTGACGCGCACGTCAAGTAAGGCACCCGTCTTCAGCGGTTCGCCCCCGGAACCCAGAGCACATCCGCCTTGCCGTCATCGTTGGCGATACGCGAGGCCTGAAAGAACCAGTCTGACAGCCGGTTGAGGTATTTCGCCGCTGCCGGATTGACCGCCTCGACCCCGGCCAGTTCAACCGTCAGCCGTTCAGCGCGGCGCGACACCGTGCGGCAAAGATGCAGATGCGCGGCCAGCGCCGACCCGCCCGGCAGCACGAAACTGCGCAAAGGTGCGACCTTGCCGGTCATTGCATCGATCTGGGATTCCAGCCGCGCGACCTGCGTGTCCGACATCCGCAAGACTTTATAGCCAGCCTCGCCGTCCTTCTCCATATCGGGACGGCATAGATCAGCGCCCAGATCGAACAGATCATTCTGGATCATCGCCAGATGGGCATCCATCTCGCCCGTCGCATGCAACCGCGCCATGCCGACTGTGGCGTTGGTTTCATCCACCGTGCCATAGGCATTCACCCGCAGCGCATATTTCGCGACCCGGTCGCCATTGCCCAAGGCAGTTTCGCCCGCATCGCCAGTTTTCGTATAGATCTTGTTCAGCACCACCATCGGTTCAGCTCCCTTGTCCGCGCAGATAAACGAAAAGCACGATCAGGATCACCGCCACGAATTGCGCCCCGATCCGCCAGCGCATGATCTTGTTGGCGTTCTTGCGGTAAAATTCGCCGCCTTTACCAAAAGACCCGATGCCCAGCATCAAAATTCCCAGCACCAGCAGCACTGCGACGGCGACCAGCCAGAAAAGGGGATCGTTGCCCATTCGTCTTATCCTTCAACCATGTCATCGCGAACTAGCGCCGCGCGCCTTGATAGCAAACCCCTACCCGCGCAGCAGCACCGCATCAAGCAGCCGCGTCGGCAGGACCCGGCGCATGAACCCCGCCAGATAGGTGGGCCGGGTGACGTAATAGCGCGGCTTGGGGTTGGGTACGGTCAGCGCGTGCAGCAGTTTTGCCGTCACCGCAGCGGGCGGCAGTTCAAACCGGTCCGGCCCGCTGGCGGTGTAAAGCCGCGACAGCACTTTGGCATATTCATCGGCGCGGGCAGAGGCTTTCCAGTCAATCCAGCGTTCAAAATGCGGGATCGCGTTCTGGCGGATATCGGATGTGATCGGCCCGGGTTCGATCAGGATCACCTTGATCCCCGTCCCGGTCATTTCCAGCCGCAGCACATCCGTCAGCCCTTCCAGCGCGAATTTGCTGGCGGTGTAGGCACCGCGCCATTTGATGCCGACCAACCCCAGAACCGACGAACAATTCACGATCCGCCCATGCCCCTGCGCCCGCATCACCGGAATCACAGCGCGGGTCAGCGCATGATAGCCGAAAAAATTCGTCTCGAAGATCGCGCGCAGCGCCTCGACCGGCAGATCCTCGACCGCGCCGGGCAGAGCGAACGCGCCGTTGTTATATAGCGCATCCAAAGTGCCACCCGTGGTCGCCAGCACTTCGGCCAGACCTTCCACGATGCTGTCTGCATCGGTGTAGTCAATCCGGGGGCTGTCGAACCCTTCCGCCTGCAACCGCGCGCAATCCTCTGCCTTGCGGCAGGAGGCAAACACCCGCCAGCCCGCCGCGCGCAATCCCTGCGCCGCATCATAGCCGATGCCCGAGGATGCGCCGGTAATCAGGATGGTTTTCTGTCTCATGGCGCAGCTTTGCCGAAACCCCGCGCAAAGGGCAAGCAGCGCCATCGGTTCATTTCCACGCTTTACGGCTGAAATGCGGATCGCTACACCGCAGCCCATGGATGATGATAACGACAGCGCCCTTGGCCCCAATGATGTAACCGAATCTTTGCGCAGCGCGATCGGCGATCGCTATCTGACCTATGCTTTGTCGACGATCATGCACCGTGCGCTGCCCGATGCGCGCGACGGGCTGAAACCTGTCCACCGGCGCATCCTTTACGCGATGTCGCGACTGCGGCTGTCGCCCACGGGCGGTTTCCTGAAATCTGCCAAGATCAGCGGCGACACGATGGGGGACTTCCACCCGCACGGCGACGCTGCGATCTATGATGCGATGGCGCGCTTGGCGCAGGATTTCAACGTCCGCTATCCGCTGGTCGACGGGCAGGGCAATTTCGGCAATATCGACGGCGATAACCCGGCTGCCAGCCGCTATACAGAGGCACGGATGACCGCCGCCGCCGAGGCGTTGCTGGAAGGTCTGTCCGAAGATTCCGTCGATTTCCGGGACAATTACGATGGCCGCCTGACTGAACCGTCGGTCCTGCCTGCCAGTTTCCCCAACCTGCTCGCCAACGGCTCCAGCGGCATCGCCGTCGGCATGGCCACGAACATTCCGCCGCATAGCCTGCACGAATTGATCGACGCCTGCCTGCATCTGATCAAATCGCCGGGGGCAGCGGATGACAGCCTGCTGAACCATATCCTTGGCCCTGATTTTCCCACCGGCGGCGTGATCGTCGAACCACCCGAAAACATGGCCGAGGCGTATCGCACCGGTCGCGGCTCCTTCCGCCTACGCGCCAAATGGGAGATTGAGGATCTGGGCCGCGGTCAATGGCAGATTGTGGTCACAGAGATCCCCTATCAGGTCCAGAAATCGAAACTGATCGAAAAACTGGCCGAGGTCATCCAGACCAAAAAGGTCCCGCTGCTCGCCGATGTGCGCGACGAATCCGCCGAAGACGTCCGCGTCGTGCTGGAACCGCGCGCGAAAACAGTGGACCCTGATATGCTGATGGGCATGTTGTTCCGCAATTCCGATCTGGAAATCCGGTTCAGCATGAACATGAACGTGCTGATCGACGGGCTGACACCCAAGGTCTGTTCGCTGAAAGAAGTCCTGCGCGCCTTCCTCGACCACCGGCGCGAGGTGCTTTTGCGCCGCAGCCGCTATCGTCTGGGTAAGATCGACCATCGGCTTGAGGTTCTTGAAGGTTTCATCATCGCCTTCCTGCATCTGGACCGGGTGATCGACATTATCCGTTACGACGACGACCCGAAATCTGCCCTGATGGCCGAGGATTGGGCGCATCCGCATACCCGCGCGACATCGGAAAAGGATTACAAAGGCCCCACGGCGACCGACCCCGAAATCGCCCTGACGGAAGTGCAGGCCGAGGCGATCCTGAACATGCGCCTGCGGTCCTTGCGGCGTCTGGAAGAGCTCGAACTGATTGCCGAACGCGACGGTCTGGCGGCAGAGCGCGCAGAGATCGAGGCTTTGCTGGCCGAGGAATCCCTGCAATGGGCGCGGACCGCCGAAGAATTGCGCGAAACCCGCAAGATTTTCGGCAAAACCAGCCCCGGCGGCGCGCGGCGAACCGCTTTCGCGCAAGCGACCGAAGTCCCCGATGTCCCGCTGGAGGCGATGATCGACCGCGAACCGATCACGGTCGTTTGTTCACAAATGGGCTGGGTGCGCGCGATGACCGGGCATATCGATCTGGCCCGCGATCTGAAATTCAAGGATGGCGACGGGCCGCGCTTTACCTTCCATGCCGAAACCACGGATAAATTGCTGGTCTTCGGCGCGAACGGGCGGTTCTACACCGTCTCTGCCGCCAATCTGCCCGGCGGGCGCGGCATGGGTGAACCTTTGCGCCTGATGATCGACCTGCCGAACGAGGCTGAAATCGTCGATATCCTGATCCACAAACCCGGCGCGAAGATCCTGCTCGCCTCATCGGACGGGAATGGTTTCGTAGTGCCGGAAGATGAGGTCGTGGCCCAGACCCGCGCCGGAAAACAGGTGCTGAACTTGGGTAGCAGCAAGGCAATGGTCTGCAAACGCATCGCAGGTGATCATGTCGCCGTGGTCGGCGAAAACCGCAAAGTGCTGGTCTTCCCGCTGGATGAACTGCCAGAGATGACCCGCGGCAAAGGCGTGCGCCTGCAGAAATACAAAGACGGCGGGCTGTCCGATGCGACGACCTTTACGTTGGCAAACGGGCTTAGCTGGCTCGATCCGGCAGGCCGCACCCGCACCCAGAATGATCTTGACGAATGGATCAGCAAGCGCGCCACCGCAGGCCGGATGGCCCCACGCGGATTTCCGCGCGACAACCGCTTCTCCTGACATCGTCAGAGTATAAGTATCCCCGCCGGAGGCATAAAAGTCGAAACCACCCTCTCCCCTTGGCATTGCCCTTGATTTCCCGCGCAAGAGGCAATAATTGGCCCGCGATGGTGCAACGGGCCGCCGCCCTCTGGCGGGGTTTTTCCCGCCGCCCCAAACATCAAGTTGAAGGAGCCAGACCATGGCAAAGGCAAAGTTTGAACGCAACAAGCCGCACGTCAACATCGGCACGATTGGCCACGTTGACCACGGCAAAACCACATTGACCGCAGCGATCACCAAATATTTCGGTGATTTCAAAGCCTATGATCAGATCGACGGCGCGCCTGAAGAAAAGGCACGTGGCATCACCATTTCGACCGCCCACGTCGAATACGAATCCGAGAGCCGTCACTACGCCCACGTCGACTGCCCCGGCCACGCTGACTATGTCAAAAACATGATCACCGGTGCTGCCCAGATGGACGGCGCGATCCTGGTCGTGAACGCTGCTGACGGCCCGATGCCCCAGACACGCGAGCATATCCTGCTCGGCCGTCAGGTCGGCATCCCGTACATGGTCGTCTACATGAACAAAGTTGACCAAGTGGATGACGAAGAACTGCTCGAACTGGTCGAGATGGAAATCCGCGAACTGCTGTCCAAATACGACTATCCAGGCGATGACATCCCCGTCATCCCCGGTTCGGCCCTGCATGCGATGAACGGCACCGAGCCTGCCATCGGTGAAGAATCGATCCGCAAGCTTATCGCCGCTGTCGACGAATATATCCCGACACCAGCACGCGCAGTTGACCTGCCGTTCCTGATGCCAATCGAGGACGTGTTCTCGATCTCTGGCCGCGGCACAGTTGTGACCGGTCGTGTGGAACGCGGTGTGATCAACGTCGGCGACGAAATCGAAATCGTCGGTATCCGCGACACCAAGAAAACCATCTGTACCGGCGTGGAAATGTTCCGCAAATTGCTGGACAGCGGTCAGGCTGGCGACAACATCGGTGCGCTGCTGCGCGGTGTGGATCGTGAAGGCGTCGAGCGCGGTCAGGTTCTGTGCAAGCCCGGTTCGGTCAAGCCACACACCAAATTCGAAGCAGAAGCCTATATTCTGACCAAGGAAGAAGGCGGCCGTCACACACCGTTCTTCGCAAACTACCGCCCGCAGTTCTACTTCCGCACAACGGATGTGACCGGGACTGTGGTTCTGCCTGAAGGTACGGAAATGGTGATGCCCGGCGACAACCTGAAGTTCGAAGTCGAGCTGATCGCGCCAATCGCGATGGAAGACGGCCTGCGCTTCGCGATCCGCGAAGGCGGCCGGACCGTCGGCGCCGGTGTTGTGTCGAAAATCCTGCTGTAAACGGTTGGGTGCGTCTTGACGCACCCAACGCCAGACGAAAGGCCGCTCCTTTGGGGGCGGCCTTTTGCGCTTCGTACATCCAAAGCTTCGGCGCATCGATGTCAGCTACATGCCGACCACCAATCCAGATCTCCGTTGTACCTTGCTTGAAAGCTGGCATTCATTGGTCATGATTTTACGCAAACCAACCACGTCAGATGCCTCTAGCATTGCCGCGATTTCGATTGAGGTATGGATCGGCACCTATCTTAAACGCGGTGTAAATGCCTTTTTTGCGGATTATGCGCTGTCGGAATTTACGCCATCCAAGATCGAGAAGCTCATACCTGATCCCGATCAGTTCATCCTTGTTTCTGAAAATGCAGAGGGGATAGACGGATTCATACGGTTGTCCTCTGCGAGCAAGGCACCCGTGCCCGGCTGTTCAGAAATGGAGATTTCGACATTTTACGTTCAGCCGCGTCATCATGGAAAGGGCATCGGCAAACGTCTGTTGGATGCAGAGCTCCAACATTGTCGTGAAAAAGGAATCGAGTCTGTCTGGCTCACGACCAATGCTGAAAATGACCCAGCAATAGCCTTCTATCTCGCGCGGGGGTTTGAACAGGTTGGAGAGACCCATTTCCGTATCGGAGACCAAGGTTATCTAAATAACGTATATTCATATCGCTTGTGATGATGCTTCTTTAATGACGGTAGCGGCGGGACGGTTCCTCTGGCGCTGTTTTTTCACTTGGGGACTTTTCTGACGCTGCATCCTCATCTATGTCAGCTATAGCTAAGGGAGGTACCAATGGATCATCCGCTGTTCTGAAACTGACATCGTTCCAGCACAAAGGTATCCTATGCCCTTCCCAGACCCCAAGACCCGCAATCCATTGCGCCTGCCCGATGGCGCTGCCCATGCAGGCACTGTGTTTTTATCCGCCGTCATCGACCATCCGCGTATCAGCATCGGTGACTATACCTATGCCAGCGCCCATGTTCCGCCCGAGGATTGGGCGGCCCGGCTCGCGCCCTATCTCTACGATTTCTCGCCCGAGATGTTGCGTATCGGCAAGTTCTGCCAGATCGCGGATGGCGTGACCTTTATCACCGCCTCGGCCAATCACCGGCATGACGGGTTTTCCAGCTTTCCCTTCATGATCTTTACCGGCGGTGGCCCGGACAGCCCATCCGTCCCTGATCCAGGGCCGGATACGATCATCGGTCATGATGTCTGGATCGGGCAGGGGGCGCGGATCATGCCGGGTGCTGTGATCGGCAATGGCGTGATCGTGGGGGCGGGGGCTGTGGTCAGCGGGACGGTGCCCGATTATACCATTGTCGCGGGCAACCCCGCCCGGGTGATCCGGCGGCGCTTTGCACCTCACATCATCGCCGCACTGACCAGGATTGCTTGGTGGGATTGGGACATTGATCGGATCGCAGCAAATGAAGCCGCCATTGTCGGTGCGGATCTGGCCGCGCTGGAAAGCGCTGCCAAGGCTGGTCGGGACTGACTGAATCCGGTCCTTCACCCCGCAGCATGCGGTCGTTCTTACCGCAAAAATACGCCTTCATCCTGCGGGGGATTCTGCCATTTTCTGCAAGATAGCATATTTTATATAACCTATTGATAATGCGCTGAATATCAGGAGATTGCCAATTGGCAACTTTTCCTGGCCCTGCCGTCTGAAAGCGTTTCTACCGCGCGATCAGCGCATCGGCGCGTGCGGTGGTGGCGTCCATGAACAGGCGCAGATCCTCGCGCAAAGTCTCGCGCGCGGCATCGGGTAATTTCCGAGGAACATCGCCATCAAACCGCGCAAAAACCACCGCGCCGCGTCCGAACAAGCGCGGCACCAGCATCCGGTCCCAGGAGTTCAGCCGCCGCCCGCGTGTCGTCGCAAAAGCATAGCAGAACACCGGCGCGCCGGTGACCCGCGCCCATTCCAGCGGCGCATCCTTGACCACCAGCGCAGGCCCCAGCGGGCCATCGCCGGTCAGCCCGATGCTGACGCCGTCGCGCACGCGCTTCAGCACGATGCGCGACGCCGCCAGATTGCCCGTCTTGCGCGACATCTGCATCGATTGCAGGCCGACACGCCGTTGCAGGGCCCCCGACACCCGCCCGATGGGCGAGGCGTCGTAAAGGCTCGACAGCGGCCCATCCGCCACAGGCCAATGCAGCGCACCCATGACCGACCTTTCGTGCCACATGATCAGCAACACCGGCCCTTTGGCCAAGGCGGCGCGCAGATCATCCAAGCCATCGACCTGCCAGCAGGTCGTGCGGTTGCACAAGGCCAGATAGGCCCCCGCCAGCCAGGCGAGCCACGATGCCAGCCGTTGAGAATGTTCAATCCGTCTGCGCAGGGACAATATATTGGCCTTTTGGTCGGGGTCTTACGGCCTGTTTCAACATTTCTGGTGTTGAACACAAGTCTGCGGCACCTTCGCTCTTGATCAGCAGGGCTTTTGCGACTAATCCGACACTCGGCCTTAGGGGTATAGCTCAGTTGGTAGAGCGACGGTCTCCAAAACCGTAGGTCTGGAGTTCGAGTCTCCATGCCCCTGCCACTTTTTACCATCATTGCAGATGACGCGTGAGAATGCGAAATTTGGTGTCTTCCGAGGGGGAGAGCCAATAGCATGTCATCCGCGGCATATTGCAACAAATGCCCGTTGCCGGGCCAGCTTTGATGGATATCGATACCGGACGATTACATCATCAGAACTGGATCATTTTGTCAGCGCCCGCGACAGCACAGGCGGGCTGTCCTGAGCCGCCGGACGAGGCAATCCCGTCCGGTAGTGAGTTCAAGACAGGCAGTCGCCCATCAGACCTTGCAGGTCTGGACGACACCGGGCAGTTTGCTCCATTCCGCATACCAGGCGCGGAACTGGGTCAGTTGCGCCTCGGCCCAGCCTTGCTGGCTGGGGGTCAGCGCGTCGGTGGCGTTGAAATGCAGGCTGTATTCCGCATCACCCTGCAGCACCATCATGTGTTTGTAATACAGCACCAGATCGGTGCCTTCGTCCCAGGATGACAGCACGTCCAGCGCTTCGCCCAATTCGCGCGCGCGCGTGCGGGCCTCGGGGTTGCCGGTGGCGGCAAGCTTGGCCAGCGCGACGAAGTGCAGCACTTCTTTGGGGATCACATTGCCGATGCCGGTGATCGTGCCGCTGGCACCGCATTTGACATAGCCGTGGTAAACGCCGGTATCGACGCCGGCCATCAGGATCACGCCGTCATCGGCGCTGGTGATATGTTCGGCGGCATAGGTCATCGCGGCGGCACCGCCGAATTCCTTGAAACCGATCAGATTGGGATGCGCGGCGCGCAAAGCAAAGAACAGATCAGCCTTGGTTTCATAGCCATAATAAGGGCTGTTATAGATCACGGCAGGCAGATCGGGGGCGGCGGCAAGGACTGCCTCGAAATGGTTGCGCTGCGCGATGGCCGAAGCACCGCGCGACAAGACCCGCGGGATCACCATAAGGCCAGCGGCACCGACCTCTTGCGCATGGGCGGCATGGGCGACGGCGAGGGATGAATTGACCGCGCCGGTGCCGACGATGACCGGAATGCCCGCCTGCACGAGCCGCGCGACACCCTCCATCCGCTGCGCATCGGTGAGCAGGGGCCAGTCGCCCATCGAGCCGCAATAGACGACACCGGACATGCCAGTATCCATCAATTGCCCCGCCTTGCGCACCAGCGCATCAAAGTCAGGGGTGCGATCCGCCTTGCAGGGCGTCATGAGCGCCGGAATGACGCCGTTGAATACCTTCGTGTCCATGAAAACTCCTTATGATCCATTGCGGCAATACGGCACGCAAGCGCCGATTCCTGATCAGATCATAAAGATTGCATTTTATTTGTCGACATAAATTATGCGGGCGTTGGCGTCACTATAACGGCACATCCTGCCGCAGGTCCCGGGCAAAGTATTGCTGGATTTGCTGCATGATCTGATCGGCATGGGCGCGCGCCAGACGGTCGCTGAGTTCAATGTCGCGGGCCGCGATGGCGGCGATGATCGCCTCGTGTTCGTCGGCATATTCTTGCGGCAGCCGATCGTTGAAGGATTGGTAATAAAGTCGCAACAGACGCCGCCCCTCATCCAGAAGCCGCAGGAACAGCGTGGTATAATATGGATTGCGCCCGGCTTCGGCGATGGCGGCGTGAAAGTCGCGGTTGGTCGCGATCATGCCCAGAGCGTCCTGCGCTTTCACCGCAGCGGCAAAATCAGCCTGAAGCGCGCGGATCCGGTCAAGATCAGCGGGGTGGTGATATTGCGCTGCCCCCCGGCTGGTAATCCGATACATCAATGTGATCGCGTCGAAGAACGTGTGCAGGTTCAGAAAGTCGATATTCGACACCATGGTCGAGCGGTTGGGAAGTGTTTCGACCAGTCCTTCACCGGCCAGCCGCACCAGCGCTTCGCGGATCGGGGTGCGTGACATGCCGAACCGTTCGGCAAGCTGCACTTCGTCAATCGGGCTGCCGGGGGCGAGAATCAGGTTCAGGATTTCATCGCGGAGCGATTCATAGACCAGCTTGACCCCTGATCCGCGTTTGCGTTCCGGGGCGGTGTCAGGCGTGGCTTCGGTCATGGCGATATCCTTCCTCGGTCAGAACTTTGTGTCGACAGGGGGATACGGTGGTTCGCCGTGCGAATCAATCACCCGCCGCTTGCGTCAGGTAATCGCCTCCAGCCCCAGTTCCAGCATCCGGTCCAGCTGATCCGCTTCGGCCTGGGTCAGTGTCACACCATCCACCATGGCGCTGGCCCGTTCGGCAAACCGCCGGGCCGACGGCAGCCGCGCCCCTTGACCGGTGATTGCGTCAAAGAGAACCTCGGCCCGGGAAAAGGGGTCGCCGGGTCGCCCAGCGGCGAAAGCTTCGGGCGACAGGGCGATGATCAACTCGCCATGGAACGGGGCCAGCATGGTGCTGCCGATCTGATCGAGCACTTCGGGGCTGGTCAGATCGCCGATCATCACGCCAGCCAGCAATTCGATCATCGTCCCGATGGCCGATCCCTTATGCCCACCAAAAGGCAGCATAGCACCGGCGAGTGCTGCGACCGGATCATCGGTGGGTTGGCCTGCTGTATCAATCGCCCAGCCTGCGGGGACAGGTTTCCCGGCACGGCGCAAAAGTTCGATCTCGCCCCGCGCGGCGACTGAGGTGGCGAAGTCGAACACATAGGGTTGCCCTGACGGGCGCGGCCAGCCGAAGGCCAGCGGATTCGTTCCCAAGAGCGGCTTTGTGCCGCCGGTCGGGGCGACGCTGGCATAGCTGGGGCACATCACCAGACCGGCCAACCCATGGGCGGTGATCGCCTCGACCTCGGGCCAGAGCGCGGAAAAATGCGTGCAATCATTCACCACCATGGCCGCCAGACCCAGATCGCGGGCGCGATCTGCGAGCAGTGGCAGGCCCAGTTCGAACGCCGGGCTGGAAAAGCCGCGCTTTGCATTCACCCGGATGATTGCCTTGCCGTCATCAGGTTGCAGCACCGGCAGCGCAGTGCCGTCAACCATGCCCGCCTTGAGCGTGCGCAGCACACCTTCGATCCGGTAGATGCCGTGCGACTTGCAGCCGTCACGCTCGCCCGCTGTGATGACACGGCCCAGCGCCTCAGCCTGCAGCGTGTTCATCCCGGCGCGGCGCAGGATCGCCACGGTTCGTGTTTGCAGGGCTTCGATGGGCAGAGTCAGGGACATGGCGACAAACCTTTTTGGACAAGGAGGAGATTGCTTGACCATTTGCATACTATTTGTATACAAAAAGCAAGGCATCTGGCGCGCCTTTGACGGGTGGCCGTTGATCGTGCCCAAAGTCATAATGAAAAGGACGCCAGATGGAATTTCATCCGACAGGGAAGCATCTCATCGCCGGTAACTGGGTCACCGGTGCTGCAGTCTTTGCTTCGACGCCCGCCCATGGTCCGGCGCATAACTATGCCGTTGGCACTGCTGACCTCGTGGACCACGCCTGTCAGGCCGCTGAACAGGCATTCTGGTCTTATGGCTATGCCAGCCCTGCCACACATGCCGGTTTTCTGCGCGCCATCGCGGACGAAATCGAGGCCCGCGCGGAGGCGATCACCCAGATCGGCACGCAGGAAACCGGCCTGCCTGCGGCACGGCTGAACGGTGAACGCGGGCGCACCACTGGTCAGTTGCGGCTGTTTGCCGATCACATTGAAAAAGGCGATTTCCTTGATCGCCGTCATGACGCCGCCCTGCCTGACCGGCAGCCTGCCCCGCGCCCGGAATTGCGGATGATGCAGCGGCCTATCGGCCCGGTGGCCGTCTTCGGTGCGTCGAATTTTCCGCTGGCCTTTTCCACCGCCGGTGGCGACACCGCCGCAGCGCTGGCTGCGGGTTGCCCCGTCGTGGTCAAAGGCCATTCCGCCCATCCCGGCACGGGCGAGATTGTGGCACAAGCGATCCACGCCGCGATCAGCCGGACCGGCGTGCATCCGGGTGTGTTCAGCCTGATTCAAGGCGGCGACCGCAGCGTCGGCGCGGCATTGGTGACCCATCCGCTGATCCGCGCGGTGGGCTTTACCGGCAGTCTGGGGGGTGGCCGTGCGCTGTTCAACCTCTGCGCTGCACGCCCGGAACCGATCCCGTTCTTTGGCGAGCTTGGCAGCGTGAACCCGATGTTCCTGCTGCCCGCCGCCATGGCAACACGTGCCGACGCGCTGGGCGCGGATTGGGCGGCATCGCTTTGCATGGGGGCAGGGCAGTTCTGCACCAATCCCGGTATTGCCATTGTGCTGGATGGTGCCGATGCGGATGATTTCACCGCCAGCGCCAAAGCTGCGCTGGAAAAAACTGCGCCGCAAGTCATGCTGACCGATGGTATTGCGCAGGCCTATCAGGCAGGCCAGCGGCGCTTTGCCGATCATCCCGGCGTGATGGCTTTGGTGACGACGACATCCGAAGGGCGCCTCGCACAGCCCAATCTGTTCCAGACCTCTGCCGCCAGATTCCTGTCGGATCATGATCTGGGGGAAGAAGTGTTCGGCCCGCTTGGCCTGATTGTCCGCGCCGGATCTGTCGATGAAATGGATCAGCTGGCGCGTGGCTTATCCGGGCAATTGACTGTGACCCTGCATATGGACGATGCCGACCTGCCTGCCGCACAGCGCCTGCTGCCGGTGCTGGAACGCAAGGCCGGGCGCATCCTTGTCAACGGCTTTCCCACTGGGGTCGAGGTCGTCGATTCGATGGTCCATGGCGGGCCCTACCCGGCGAGCACGAATTTCGGCGCAACGTCGGTCGGGACATTGTCGATCCGCAGGTTCCTGCGCCCGGTCTGCTATCAGAACCTGCCCGCAGACTTGCTGCCCGAGGCATTTAATTCCTAATAAAAACAATAGGGCGCCCCGATCGGGCGCCCAGCACCAACACCATGAAATTCACACTTGTATATTTTTTGTATATTATGTTTGATTTGATCAGTCGGAAGCAGAATACTGCCGTGACACCACACCATCCACACAGGGAGATAACGATGAAAACGACGATTTTTGCGATTGGCCTGATGGCCGCCACGGGGGCTGCTGCCCCCGCCTTTGCTGACAAGCTGGACGATATCATTGGTTCCGGCACTTTGCGCTGCGCTGTCGTGCTGGACTTTCCGCCGATGGGGTCGCGCGATGCCGATAACAACCCGATCGGCTTTGACGTCGATTATTGCAACGATCTGGCCGCTGCCTTGGGCGTCGAGGCTGAGATTGTCGAAACCACCTTCCCCGAGCGTATCCCCGCCCTGATGTCGAACCGTGTGGATGTGGCTGTCGCCTCGACCTCGGACACACTGGAACGTGCCAAGACGGTAGGTTTCTCGATCCCCTATTACGCCTTTGAAAACGCTGTCGTCGCCAATGAAGGCGTCGAAATGGCGACTTGGGAAGACATGAAGGGCAAGACTGTCGGCGCGACCGCCGGCACTTACGAGGCGATCTGGCTGGAAGAGCAGGTCACGACCTGGGGTGAAGGCGAATTCCGCCCTTACCAGAACCAGGCCGACGTGTTCCTCGCGCTGAGTCAGGGCCAGTTGGACGCGACCGTTTCCACCGTGGAAGTGGCCGAAGCAAATGTCGCATCGGGCAATTTCCCCGGCCTGCGGATCGTCGACAAGGCGCCTATGGTGCCCGATTATGTCGGATTGATCACCCTGCGTGAAGAATATGGCCTGATCAATTACATGGACCTGTTCATCAACCAGCAGGTCCGTACCGGCCGCTATGCCGAGCTTTATGCCAAATGGGTGGGTGAAGGTGAGCCTGCCGACTTGACGATCCCCGGCGTTTACCGCTGATCTAAACAGATCCGGGGCGCGCTGTTGCGCCCCGGTTTTCCGCCGGGGGTGTGATGTTCAATTATAATTTCCGCTGGGCGCAGGCGCTTGATTCTCTGCCGCGCATGCTCGAAGGCGCGCTGATCACGCTGGAGGTCGCGCTGCTGTCGATGGTAATCGGCATTTGCATCGCCATGGTGCTGACGATGTTCCGCCTGTCCGGCAGCCGCATCCTGTCGGCCATAGCGACCACATGGGTTGAAATTGCGCGTAATACGCCCGCTTTGTTCCAGATCTATATGGTGCATTTCGGGCTGGGTAGTTTCGGCATCCATCTGTCGCCCTATCTGTCGCTGCTGATCGGCATCGCCTTCAACAACGCAGGCTATCTGGCCGAGAATTTCCGTGGCGCGCTGAAAGGTATCCCCGATACGCAAACCCGTTCTGCCCGGTCACTTGGCATGACGCCGGTGCAATCGTTCCGTTATGTCGTGATGCCACAGATGCTGCGGATCTCGTTCCTGCCGATGACCAATCAGATGGTCTGGGCGATCCTGATGACCTCGCTTGGCACGGTGGTTGCGATGAATACTGACCTTTATGGGGTCACCTCTGACCTGAACGCCCGCACTTTCCGTACGTTTGAACTGTTCGCGATTGCCGCCGTGATCTTTTACGTGATTACCAAAACCGTCACCCTATCTGCCCGCCTGCTGGCGGCGCGGCTGTTCCGTTACTGAAGGGGGCGCGCGATGTTTGACACGGCTTTAACCACCAATGATCTGATCTTTCTGGCCAAAGGTGCCGGGATGACGCTGATCGTCACCGCGATCTCGGTCTTTTTCGGCACCATTCTGGGCGTGATCTTTGGCGTGTTCCGCTATCAGGTCGGCCCTTGGTGGGCGGCACCTTTGACCTTTGTGCTGGATATCTTCCGCTCGATCCCTTTGTTGATCCAACTGGTGTTGGCCAATGCCTTTATCACCACCGTGCTGGGGATCCGGGTGTCGGGCTTTACCATCGCCTGCGGGGTGCTGTCGCTTTACACCGCCGCCTATTGCGCCGAAATCGTGCGCGGCGGGATCGAGGCGGTGCCATCCACCCTGCGCCGCGCGGCCCGTTCATTGGGCATGACATGGCGTCAGGATATGACCAGCGTGACGATGCCTTTGGCGGCACGGATCGCGCTGCCATCATGGATCGGGCTGGCGCTGGGCGTGATGAAGGACAGCGCGCTGGTTTATGTCGTGCAGGTCGTGGAACTGCTGAAATCCGCCCAGATCCTGATCACCCGCCTGCAAGAACCATTGTTCCTGCTGATGATCTGCGGGTTGTTCTATTTCCTCATTTCCTTCCCCGTCGCACGGTTCGGCGGTTATCTTGAAAAGAAGTGGTCCAATGATTGAGATCGAAAACGTCCGCAAATCCTTTGGAGCGCTTGAGGTTCTCAAAGGCATCGACCTGACTGTCGCCAAGGGCGAGGTGCTGACCGTCATCGGCGGCTCTGGCTCGGGCAAATCCACCTTGCTGACCTGTATCAACGGGCTGGAACCCATTGATCAGGGCCGCATTCTGGTCGACGGGGTCGAGGTGCATGCCAAGGCCACCAACCTCAACCAATTGCGCCGCAAGATCGGGATCGTGTTCCAACAATATAACGCCTTTCCGCATCTGACCGTGCTGGAAAATGTCATGCTGGCGCAGCGCAAGGTGCTGGGCCGGCCCAAGGATCAGGCCGAGGCCGAGGCGGTGCGGCAGTTAAGCCATGTGGGGCTGGGCGATAAACTGGGCGTCTACCCCACCCGCCTGTCGGGTGGCCAGCAGCAGCGCATGGCAATTGCCCGCGCTTTGGCGATGTCGCCTGATTATATGCTGTTTGACGAGGTCACTTCGGCCCTCGACCCTCAGTTGGTCGGCGAGGTGCTGGACACATTGCGCCTGCTCGCATCCGAAGGCATGACGATGATCTGCGTCACGCATGAGATGAAATTCGCGCGCGAAGTCTCCGACCGCGTCGCTTTCTTCCATCAGGGCGTGATGGTGGAAATTGCACCACCTGCCCAATTTTTCGACACGCCCGAAAGCCCGGAATTACGAAACTTTCTGGCAGCGACCCACTGATCATGCCCCATGTGATCGTGATCGGTGCCGGGGTGATCGGCCTGTCCGCCGCTTTGGCGCTACAGGCGCGCGGGATGCAGGTAACCGTGCTGGACCGCGAAGGGCCAGCCGCCGGGGCATCCGCCGGGAATGCCGGGGCTTTTGCCTTCAGCGATATCCTGCCGCTGGCCTCACCCGGTATTCTGCGCAAGGCGCCGCGCTGGCTGTTGGACCCTTTGGGGCCTTTGTCGGTGCCGCCGCGCTATGCTTTGCAGATTGCGCCATGGATGTTCCATTTCTGGCGCGCTTGCCAGCCATCCCGCGTGGCGCAATCGACCAAGGCACAGACCCTGCTGATGGATCTGTCCAAGGCCGAGCTTGAACCGTTTCTGGCCGCCACCGGCACGGCGCATATGCTGCGCAAGGATGGCAATTTGCAGGTCTATGAATCGCAATCAGAGTTTGACGCCGCTCTGCCCGGCTGGCAGGCCCGCGCTGATCATGGCATTGATTTCCGCCACATGAGCGCCGCTGAAATGGCACTGATCCAGCCCGGTCTTGCGCCGCGTTTCACCCATGGCACCTTTACGCCAGGCTGGTATTCCATCGCCGATCCGCGGCTTTACGTGCTGGCACTGGCCGAAAAGTTCCGCGCGCAGGGCGGGGTGATTGAGACTGCACAGGTCACCGCGCTGACGGCCAGTGCCGATGGCGTGACGGTGACAGCGCAGGGCCGCACATGGTCCGCCGATCATGCTGTGCTGGCTGCTGGGGCATTTTCGCGCGATCTGGCGCGCGGGCTGGGTGACAGGATCCCGCTGGAAACTGAACGCGGCTATAACACCACCCTGCCGCCCGGTGCCTTTGATCTGCGCACGCAGGTTACTTTCGGCGGCCATGGGTTTGTCGTCAGCAGCCTGTCCACCGGCATCCGCGTCGGTGGTGCTGTGGAAATGGGCGGGCTGCATCTGCCGCCGAATTACAAACGCGCCGAGGCGATGCTGACCAAGGCGCGCGCCTTTCTACCCGGCCTTGACAGCCAAGGTGGCACGCAATGGATGGGGTTCCGTCCTTCGCTGCCCGACAGCCTGCCTGCGATTGGGGCCTCGCGCGCGTCGCAAAGGGTGATCTATGCGTTCGGCCACGGTCATCTGGGCTTGACCCAATCGCCCGGCACCGCGAGGCTTGTGGCGGATCTGATCACCGGCGCGGCACCGGCCATTGACCCACAACATTTCTCACCGCAAAGGTTCTGACATGGCCAATCACACGTTTTCCTGCCTTGATGGGCATACTTGCGGCAATCCGGTGCGGCTTGTCTCTGGCGGCGGCCCGCTGCTGGAAGGGGCGACCATGCTGGACAAGCGCGCCCATTTCCTGCGCGATTTCGACTGGATCCGCACCGGGCTCATGTTCGAGCCGCGCGGCCATGACATGATGTCGGGATCGATCCTTTATCCGCCGACCCGGCCCGATTGCGAAGTCGGCGTGTTGTTCATCGAAACCTCGGGCTGTCTGCCGATGTGCGGCCATGGCACGATTGGCACGATCACCATGGCGCTGGAAAACGGGCTGATCACGCCGCGCGTTCCGGGGCAATTGTCCATCGACACACCAGCCGGCAAGGTCGATATCACCTATCGGCAAGAGGGTCGCTTTGTCGAAGAGGTCCGCCTGACCAATGTCCCCGGTTTCCTGTTCGCCGAAGGTCTGACGGCGCAGGTCGAAGGTCTGGGCGAGATCACTGTCGATGTCGCCTATGGCGGCAATTTCTATGCCATCGTCGATCCGCAGCCCAATTTCCGCGATATCGCGGATCATACCGCCGGTCAGTTGATTGGCTGGTCCCCCGCCCTGCGCCGGGCGCTGAACGAGAAATACGATTTCGTGCATCCCGAACATCCGCAGATCAACGGGTTGAGCCATATCCTGTGGACCGGTGCTGCGACGCAACCCGGCGCGCATGGCCGCAATGCGGTGTTTTACGGCGATAAAGCGATTGACCGCAGCCCCTGCGGCACCGGCACCTCGGCCCGGATGGCGCAGTTATCGGCCAAGGGGCAATTGCACACGGGCGATGAATTCTGGCATGAAAGCATCATCGGGTCGATCTTCAAAGGCCGGGTCGAGGCGGAAACGACTGTCGCGGGCAAACCCGCGATTATCCCGTCGATTGGTGGCTGGGCGCGGCAGACCGGGATCAACACGATCTTTATCGATGATCGCGATCCTTATGCGCATGGGTTTGTCGTCAAGTGAGTGCTATGGCGATCCTGCCCGGCAGCGCGCAAGGCCCGGTCATTGCCACGACCGAACCGCTCAGCTTTTGGGGCGGGATTGACCCGGCTACCGCGACGGTGATCGATGTGCATCACCCTTTGCATGGGCGTTGTCTGAGTGGGGCAATTGTCTTGATGCCATCGACACGCGGGTCCTGCACCGGGTCGGGCGTCCTGCTCGATATGGCGCTGAACGGGCGCGCGCCCGCAGCGCTGGTGTTTAGCGAGGCCGAAGATGTCGTCACCCTTGGCGCGCTGATCGCAGCCGAGATGTTCGGCAAAGTGCTGCCAGTGCTGCGCCTTGATCCGCAGGATTTTGCCGCCCTCGCGGCAGAGGCGGAAGCGCAGATCACCCCCGATGCGATCCTTGCGGGCAATCTGCGCCTGAAGGTCCAGCCGCTGCCTGACAGCATGCTCGCACTGACCGAGGCTGACCAATCCATGCTGGCAGGGGACGCAGGTGCTGCCCCGCAACTCGCCATGCGCATCCTGACGCGGATGGCCGCAGCGCAGGGCGCCACCAGCCTGATCGACGTGACGCAAGGCCATATCGATGGTTGCATCTATGCCAGCCCCGCCAATCTGACCTTTGCGCAGGCCATGGCCGATCTGGGCGCAAAGGTGCGGATCCCGACGACGATGAACGCGATCTCCGTCGATCATCAAAACTGGCGCGCACAGGGCGTGCCGGATTTGTTCGGCGGCCCGGCCCAACGGCTGGCCGATGCCTATACCAGCATGGGTTGCCAGCCGAGTTTCACCTGCGCGCCCTATCTGCTCGATTCTGCCCCGGCGCAGGGTGACCTGATCGCATGGTCGGAATCCAATGCGGTGATCTATGCCAATTCGGTGCTGGGCGCGCGCACGGCCAAGCACCCCGATTTCCTTGATCTCTGTATCGCTTTGACCGGGCGCGCGCCGCTGACTGGCGTCTATCTGGATGCCAACCGCGCCGCGCAACGGGTGCTGTCCATCGATCTGCCCACCGAGATCGACGACGCCTTCTGGCCGCTGATCGGCTGGCTGGCAGGAAAGATGTCGCCCGACCGCATCCCCGTGCTGCGGGGGTTAGCGCAGGCGGCCCCGTCGCCTGACGACCTTAAGGCACTCTGCGCTGCATTTGGCACGACATCAGCAGCGCCCATGCTGCATGTCGCAGGTGTCACGCCCGAGGCGGATCGTTTGTCGCCGAAAGCCGATCACCGGACCATCACCCGGTCCGACATGGCCGAAGCATGGCATAGCCTGAATGCGGGACCAGAGGCGGTTGATCTGATCGCCATCGGCAGCCCGCATGCGTCCTCGTCCGAGTGCCGCGCCTTGGCCGCTGCGCTTGGCGGTCGCCACGTCGCAATCCCCACCATCGTCACCGCCGGGCGCAAGGTGATCGCTGATGCACAGGCCTGCGGCACGCTGGGTCAGTTGCAAGCCGCAGGCGTGCAGGTGATCCCCGATCTGTGCTGGTGCTCGATCTCGGAACCTGTGTTTCCCGTTTCCACGCAAACTGTGATGACCAATTCCGGCAAATATGCCCATTACGGGCCGGGGCTTAGCGGTCGGCAATTGCGCTTTGGCAGCTTGGCCGCTTGCGCTCAGGCCGCAACGACCGGCCACGCCCCCAAGATATTACCGCACTGGCTGGAGACCTGAATGCGTAGCAGCAAAACCATCCACGTCATTTCCGCCCATGCCGAAGGTGAGGTCGGCGATGTGATTGTCGGCGGCGTCGCGCCGCCACCGGGGGACACCTTATGGGAACAATCGCGCTGGATTGCGCGTGACAATACCTTACGCAATTTTGTGCTGAACGAACCGCGCGGCGGGGTCTTTCGCCATGTGAACCTGCTGGTGCCGCCGAAAGACCCGCAGGCCGATGCCGCCTTTATCATCATGGAGCCCGAGGATACGCCGCCGATGTCCGGCTCGAACTCGATCTGTGTGGCAACCGTGCTGCTGGATAGCGGCATCATCCCGATGCAGGAACCGGAAACCCATCTGGTGCTGGAGGCACCGGGAGGGTTGGTGCGCGTGCGCGCCCTATGCCGCGATGGCAAGGCAGAGCGGATCTTCGTGCAGAACCTGCCCAGCTTCGCCGCGCGTCTGGATGCGGAACTTGAGGTTGAGGGGCTTGGCACCTTGCGTGTCGACACCGCCTATGGCGGCGACAGTTTTGTCTGCGTCGACGCCGCTGCGCTGGGCTTTGCCCTGGGTGCGGATGAGGCGCATGAGATCGCCCGCCTCGGTGTGCGGATCACCGCAGCGGCAAATGAACAGCTTGGCTTTCATCACCCCGGCAACCCCGATTGGCGGCATATTTCATTCTGCCTTTTCGCAGGGCCTGTCACGCGCGCCAGGCGTGAATTGCGCGCCGGTGCCGCAGTCGCGATCCGGCCCGGCAAGGTCGACCGTTCGCCCACTGGCACCGCGCTGTCGGCACGTATGGCGCTGCTGCATGCGCGCGGGCAAATGGGGGTGGATGACAGGCTGACGGCTGTGTCGCTGATCGGGTCAACCTTCGCAGGGCGGATCTTAGGCGAGACTATGGTCGGCAGCCAACCCGCGATCCTGCCAGAGATTTCGGGACGCGGCTGGATCACTGGTGTGCATCAGCACATGCTCGACCCGTCCGACCCTTGGCCCGAAGGCTATCGGCTAAGTGACACCTGGGGTGCGAAATAGGGGGGCATTGAAGCCCCCCACCTCATTCAGAGTGCTGCACCGATTTCGCGCAGACGCGCGATCACCGGCGCTTTGGGCTGCCAGATCTTGTCGAATTCGGTGATCAGCATCTCGCGGTCTGCGGCGGCGACTTCGTTCATCACGATACCCGTGTCGGCGAGGTTCTGGATCAGGCCCGATTCTTCGCTGACGATGCTGTTGCTTTGCGTTTCAAGCGCTGCATTGACGGCATCAGCGATCAAGGCGCGGTCGTCTTCCGGCATCGCCTGCCAGTTCCGGCCAGAAGCGACGACAGCGGCAGGCATGAACAACGCATTCATCCGCAGGATGCTTTTCGACACTTGATCAAATCGCTGGTTCCAGGAAAATTCCAGATCCGCCTCCAGCCCGTCGACCTGTCCGTTGGCCATGGCGTCATAGACCTGCGGTGTCGGGATCGGTGTCGGGGCGGCACCCAACAGCTGATAGAAATCACGGTAAACCGGGGTCGGGTTGATCCGCAGTTTCATACCGTTCATATCCTCCACCGTCACTATCTCGCGCGACGAAAACACGGCGCGCATGCCGGTGATGGCCCAGCCCAGTCCGATGGTTCCGGTCTCGGCCGGCAGTACGTCGAACATCGCCAGCACTTCGGGATGGCGCATCAGTTCGGCAGCTTTCTCGGTCGAATCGACCAGATAAGGCGCATTGATCGCCGCCAGATGATCAGAGCGTGATCCAAGTTCGGCTGCCTGAATGATCCCCATATCCAGCGCACCGGATTGCAATTGCTGCATCATCGCGGCTTCATTGCCGAGCTGACCCGCATGAAACACGGTCATCGACAGGCGGCCATCGGTCTGCGTCTGGATCATCTCGGCCAGATCAAGCGCGGCATCGTTCCATGAATGGCCGGTGGGGGTAATCAGCCCCAGCCGCAATTCGCGGGTCTGCGCCCGTGCGATCATCGGGCTGGTCAGGGCAAAGGCGGTGCTGGTTGCCAATATCTGGCGACGTGAAAACTTGGTCATCTGTGGCTCCTTGTTGGTTGCGCTGATATGATTGGACCGCCAACGGGCTTAGCGCGACAGCACCGTCGACAAGACTGGAAAGACCGACAAAAGCACGAGGATCGTGACAATCACCGCAAAGAACGGCAGCGTCACGATGAACAGCCGCAGGGGTTTCACCCCTGTCACCGCCGCCCCGATGTAAAGGCAAAGGCCCACCGGCGGCGTCATGAAACCCAGCACCAGATTGAGCACGACAACCACGCCGAAATGGAAGGGATCAATGCCGTAAACCTCGGTTGCGATAGGCAACAGGATCGGCACGGTCATGATCAGCGCCGGTGCGCCATCGACGACTGTGCCGATGAAGAGCAAAATGACATTGACCAACAGCATGAAGGTCAGCGGATCATGCGCTACGGTCTGAATCCATGCGCCGATCTGCTGTGGCACACGGCCATAGGTCAACACCCAGGAAAACACGCCTGCTGCCGCCACCAGAAACAGGATGATCGCCGAATAGCAAGCCGCGCGCATGAAGATACGAGGCAGCGCCGCAAAGCTCAGATCGCCGATCCAGAACCGCCCGACCACAAAGGCGGCGAGAACACCGACAGCCGCTGCCTCGGTCGGGTTGGCCAGACCGGTCATGATCGATCCGACGATCACCAGCGGGATCAGCAGTGTCGGCAATCCATCGATGATGGCCCGACCGCGCTGTGCCATGGATTGCGGCGGACTGACCGGATAGGGATAGAACAGGCCCAGGATGGCGATCAGGACGATAAAGGACCCCGCGATCATCAGCCCCGGCACGATGCCTGATAACAACATATCCCCGACCGAGATTTGCGCCAGCACGCTATAGACCACGAACATGATCGAGGGCGGCACAATCGGCCCCAGAATACCCGCATAGATCGTCAGCCCGGCGGCAAAATCGCGGCGGTAGCCTTGGCGTTCCATCTCAGGCACCATGACGCGCGACATCACGGCGACCTGCGACGCGGCGGAGCCCATGATCGAGGCCACGAACATATTGGCGATCAGATTGACATAGGCGAGCCCGCCCTTGACCGAGCCGATAAAGGCCATCGCCATGCGTACGATCCGTGCGGTGATACCGCCTTCGTTCATCAGATCGCCAACCAGAATGAACAAGGGGATCGCGATCAGACCGTAGCTGCCGACGCTGTCGAACATCTGCGTGGGATAGGAGGCAAACAATACCGTGTTATCGGTGCTGTACAGAAACACGATGGCGGCCACGCACAGGCAGATGCCAATCGGTGCGCCGATGATCATCGCCAGAAAAAGAACTGCTCCCGTGCCCATCAGACGCTCGCCTCCTCAAAGCCGGAGATGGCGGTGTGATCGCAACCCCAGATTTCCTCAATCAGGCTGGCGATGCCGTGCAGCATCATGGTGATCGCGAAGATCGGGATCACGCACATCACCGCCCAGCGTGGCCAGCCCAGTGTCATCGTCGTTTCGGTGTAGACAAAGTTGAACGTCGCACCGGCAAAAGCACGACCGTCAAACCCGGCTTTGGCGATGCCCACAGGGTCAAGCCAGAGCCAGCACATCCAGGCCAGCGCAAAGCCAAACAGCACCACCAGGGCAATCCCGCCAATCCGCACCACCGCCCCGAGCCGTAACGGCACGGCCCCCGCCAGAAATGTGATCGCAAAGTCGAGCCGGAGCCGTGACATCGCCGAGGCGCCGATGAACCCGAGCCAGACCATCGCGATGACAGCCAGCTCATCAATCCAATATATCGGCATACCAGCATAACGGGTCACCACATTGGTCAGGATCACGCAAAGCAGAACCGCGAGCAGCAGCGCTGCCAACCGCAATTCGATGAAGAGGACCGCGTTTGAAAAGGTGATCCAGCCTCGCGCGGCACGTGGTGGCTGATGTGACGCTGCATCCATCGCTTGCTCCTTGTAAACAATATGTGTTCAGGCGTAGCTCGGTCTCAGTATGCAATCTATATCATCTGTAAATTTTTTATGTCGACATAAAAGTTGACCGTAACAGTCCTTTGATGAAAATTTATGCGGTTATCACCGTGTCTGGTCGGCGACGTTCAAAGAACCCGCGTTCCTTTTGCCTTGTTTCCCATCGGTGGCCGGGTTTATCCCCGGTGACACGCGGTCCCTATGCGAAGGATCACCATTGCCCATGACCAAAGCTGACTTTTCCGTCGCCTTCCATATCGGTGCGCATAAGACGGCAACATCGCATTTGCAGCGCTCTGTCGAGGCGCGGGCCGAAGCGCTTTTTGCCGCGGGCACGGCCTATCTCGGGCCGGACCATCTGCGATTGCCGGGGCAATCGGTCGCAGCGCTGTTCGGCTTGAAGCCGGGCCGCCCCGGCCTGTCCGACCTGATCGCCACGCTGCGTCAGAGCGTGCAGCGGCTGGCACTGAGCGAAGAAAACTTTATCGGACCGCTGAACAGCCCGCACCGCAAAACCGTAATCCGGCGCTATCCCGACGCTGCTGCGCGCGTCGATGCTGTCGCGCAGGCGCTGGGGCAAAAGATCGATGTCTTGCTGGGGATCCGGCGCCCGACGGGCTTTATCAACTCGGCCTATTGCCAGCAATTGATGGGCGGGCATGTTGTCCGCATGGCGCAGTACCGCCAGACAAATCCGCCCGAGGCGGTTGATTGGGCTGGAATGGTGGCCCGTCTGCGGGCGATGCCGGGGGTCGGGCGGCTGATCATCTGGTGCCATGAGGATTACTCTGTGCATTTCGACAGGATCTGCGTTGATTTACTGGGGCGGCCGTCCCAGATGGTCACGCCGCTGGACGGACGTATCCATGCCGGGCTGTCCGCTGCCGCCGTTGCCGAGGTGTTGCACCGCCATACATTGGGCGGACGCGGCGATCTTGGGATCACGGCACGCGGCCTTTTGCCGGTCGAGGATGGCTATCCGGCCTTTGACGGCTTCACGCCCGCCGAACATGCGGCAGGCGATGCCGCCTATCTGGACCAGATTGCCGCGATCGCCGGGATGGCGGGCGTCACCCTGCTTGATCCGCTATGGGCCGCAGATAGTATGCGGGCTTGAAGTCAACCGGGCAAAGCCGTATGTCCGCCGAAGTTTCGATAAAGGAAAGCGCCGATGGCTATCGCCAATCCTGTGAAGTTCATTCAAGAAGTCCGCGCCGAAGTGGCCAAGGTCGTCTGGCCGACCCGCCGTGAAGTCGTGCTGACCACCATCATGGTGTTCATCCTTGCTGCTTTGGCGGCTGTCTTCTTTTCGCTGGTCGATTTCCTGATCCGCATGGGTCTGTCCGGCGTGCTGGGCTATTTCGGCGGCTGAGGCGCTTTGGCCCTTATTCTGCCCCGCCCCTCTTGAAAACAGGCGGTGGGGGCTGTAATGGCAACCAACTTCGGAAATATGGCGTGCGGCGAATCGAGTTGCGCGCCGCTTTTATTTTCGACACCGGCGCAGGCGTCGGATCAATTTGAACCAGGGATCGTAAAGGTCTCGTGACGACAAGGTGCTCTGACAGATGGCTAAACGCTGGTATTCGGTAAGCGTTCTTTCGAACTTCGAAAAGAAGATCGCAGAGGCAATCCGCGCGAAAGCGGAAGAAAAAGGCTTGTCCGACCAGATTGACGAAGTCTTGGTGCCGACCGAAGAAGTGATCGAGGTCCGTCGCAACAAAAAGGTGACGACTGAACGCCGTTTCATGCCCGGCTATGTGCTGGTGCATATGGAAATGTCGGATGAAGGCTATCACCTGATCAACTCGATCAACCGCGTCACCGGGTTTCTGGGGCCGCAAGGCCGCCCGATGCCGATGCGCGATGCCGAAGTGCAGGCCATCCTTGGCCGTGTTCAGGAAGGCGAGGACAGTCCACGCACCCTGATCCATTTCGAGATCGGCGAGAAAGTCAAAGTCAACGACGGCCCGTTCGAGGATTTCGATGGCTTGGTCGAATATGTCGACGAAGAGCATCAGCGCCTCAAGGTGACGGTGTCGATCTTTGGCCGGGCTACCCCGGTCGAACTGGAATTCACGCAGGTTTCCAAACAGTAACTTTGCGTGTTCAGACGTGGGAGCCGCGAGGCGAACCACGGCATAACCGCCCCAATCGGGGCAATGTAGGGTGGGTAACAGCCCACCGCTGAAAAGGAGAGGCCAATGGCCAAGAAAGTAGTCGGCATGCTCAAGCTGCAAGTTGCAGCAGGCAATGCCAAACCAAGCCCGCCCGTCGGTCCCGCATTGGGTCAGCGCGGCATCAACATCATGGAATTCTGCAAGGCGTTCAACGCCAAGACAGCCGACATGGAAAAAGATGCCCCTTGCCCGACCGTGATCACCTATTACGCCGACAAGTCCTTCACCTTCGAGATCAAGACGCCACCAGCGTCTTATTACATCAAGAAGGCTGCAAAGCTGTCGTCCGGGTCCAAGACCCCCGGCCGTGCTTCTGCTGGGTCGATCACCGCCAAGCAAGTGCGCGAGATCGCCGAAGCGAAGATGAAAGACCTCAATGCGACATCCATTGAAGGTGCAATGCAGATCATCATGGGCTCTGCCCGGTCGATGGGCGTGGAGGTCAAGTAATGGCAAAATATGGTAAGCGCACTATCGCAGCCCGCGCCGCATTCGAAGGCAAGTCCAATGTGACTGTCGCCGAAGCTGTTTCCTTGCTGAAAGGCAATGCCAACGCGAAATTCGATGAAACCATCGAAATTTCCATGCAGCTGGGTGTTGACCCGCGCCACGCCGACCAGATGGTCCGCGGCACGGTCACTCTGCCCAACGGCACCGGCAAAACCGTTCGCGTCGCTGTTTTCGCTCGTGGCGACAAGGCTGACGAAGCCAAGGCAGCTGGCGCAGATATCGTCGGCGCAGAAGACCTGATGGAATCCATTCAGGGTGGCACGATTGATTTTGACCGTTGCATCGCGACACCTGACATGATGGCCATCGTCGGCCGTCTCGGCAAAGTACTGGGTCCACGTAACCTGATGCCAAACCCACGCGTCGGCACCGTGACCATGGATGTCAAAGAAGCTGTTGAAGCTGCCAAAGGCGGTCAGGTTCAATTCAAAGCTGAAAAGGCTGGCGTTGTGCATGCCGGGATCGGCAAAGCATCTTTCACAGCTGAACAGCTGGAACAGAACATGCTGGCTTTTGTGGATGCCGTCGGTAAGGCGCGTCCATCGGGCGCCAAAGGCACCTATATGAAAAAGATCGCCGTCAGCTCGACAATGGGCCCAGGCGTGACGGTTGACGTGGCCTCTGCCACCGGCAACTGATCACCTCACAGATCATTGATCGCGCGGCAGGCCGTCATGGCCTGCCGTTTGCGTTTCTGCCCTTGGCAAACGGGGTCACAGACGATAACCACAAACGCAGGCCCGAAAGATTGATTCGTTCGGGCCTTTATTCGTCCGAGACGGTGGGTTGATCGCAAGATCGTTAATTCCTGCCTGAGACGGGATAGACCAGAATTTTTCGAGGCTCTCCTCGGTTCAACTTGGCTCGCCCCGTTTACGTGGACACCGACTGTCGGGTGGTCCGCCGCCCGGCAAAAACGAGAGCCGGTGTCAGACTATCTGGCACCTAAATTGGAGTGAAACTGTGGATAGAGCACAAAAAGAACAATTGGTCGATGAACTCGGCCAGATCTTTGAAAGCTCTGGCGTTGTAGTGGTCGCCCACTACGAAGGCATGACAGTTGCTGAAATGCAGGACCTGCGGGCGCGTATGCGCGATGCCGGTGGGGCCGTGCGCGTTGCCAAGAACAAGCTCGCTAAAATCGCCCTGGAAGGCAAGCCATGCGCAAGCATCGGTGATTACCTGATGGGGATGACTGTTCTCGCTTATTCCGAAGATCCTGTCGCTGCGGCGAAAGTGATCGACGCTTATGCCAAGACGAACGAAAAACTGATCGTTCTTGGCGGGGCAATGGGTGAGACAGCATTGGATCCAGCCGGTGTGAAAGCCGTTGCCGGGATGCCAAGCCGCGAGGAGCTTATCGCTTCCATCGTGGGTTGCATCGCAGCACCTGCCGCAAACATCGCCGGGGCCATTGGCGCGCCTGCTTCGAACATCGCGAGCATTCTTTCGACCATCGAAGAGAAAGCTGCGTAAAGCATCTGAATTGACTTGGGGTTTTCGCCTCACGTTGGAACACACTTAAAACGAACGGAAAGCATAAAATGGCTGATCTGAAAAAACTGGCTGAAGAGATTGTTGGTCTGACCCTTCTCGAAGCACAAGAACTGAAAACCATCCTGAAGGATGAATACGGCATCGAGCCCGCTGCTGGCGGCGCTGTGATGATGGCTGGTCCTGCTGCTGGTGCAGCAGAAGCTGCCGAAGAAAAGACCGAATTTGACGTCGTCCTGAAAGACGCCGGCGCACAGAAGATCAACGTGATCAAAGAAGTGCGCGGCATCACCGGTCTGGGCCTGAAAGAAGCCAAGGATCTGGTCGAAGCTGGCGGCAAGGTCAAAGAAGGCGCTTCCAAAGCCGAAGCCGACGAAATCAAAGCCAAGCTGGAAGCAGCTGGCGCGACCGTCGAACTGGCGTAAGGCGGGGTTATCCCCGCCCTACGGTGGCAATGATCATCGTGGGCGTTCAAAAACGGCTGGATGCGCAAATCGCGCGTCCAGCCAAACCTGTCTTAGCGGTGGGCCATGCGTGGCCTGCGTCTTGGGCTGGTTGAAAAGTCGGGAGGCGGCCGGTGGGACGGCAGCCACGAATAGACTTGAAACCCCTCGTCAAATGGACGCGGCAGCGCAGCCCGGGCGCTGTTCGTTCGAGAGACAAACAAAAGGTGATATCGCACATGGCTTCCTCCTTCCTTGGTCAGAAACGCCTGCGCAAGTATTACGGCAAAATCCGTGAAGTGCTTGAAATGCCGAACCTCATTGAGGTTCAGAAATCTTCCTATGATCTGTTCCTGCGTTCCGGCGACAGTGAAACACCGCTTGACGGCGAAGGCATCAAGGGTGTGTTCCAGTCGGTTTTCCCGATCAAGGATTTCAACGAAACCGCTGTGCTGGAATTCGTGAAATACGAGCTTGAAAAGCCAAAATACGACGTCGAAGAATGTATGCAGCGCGACATGACATATGCCGCCCCGCTGAAGGTCACGCTGCGCCTGATCGTGTTCGAAGTGGACGAAGACACAGGATCTAAATCCGTCAAGGATATCAAGGAACAAGACGTGTTCATGGGCGATATGCCTCTGATGACGCCGAACGGCACCTTTGTAGTGAACGGCACAGAGCGCGTGATCGTCTCCCAGATGCACCGTTCGCCCGGCGTGTTCTTTGATCATGACAAAGGCAAAACCCATTCCTCGGGCAAATTGCTGTTTGCTTGCCGGATCATTCCCTATCGCGGCAGCTGGCTCGATTTCGAATTTGACGCCAAGGACCTTGTGTTCTGCCGGATCGACCGTCGCCGCAAACTGCCTGTGACCACCCTGCTTTATGCGCTGGGTCTGGACCAGGAAGGCATCATGAATGCCTATTACAACACCGTCGATTTCAGCCTTGATAAAGAGGCGAATGCCTGGACCACGAAGTTCTTCCCGGAACGCGTCCGTGGCACACGCCCGACTTATGATCTCGTTGATGCAGCGACTGGTGAAGTCATCGCCAAAGCAGGCGAGAAAGTCACACCACGGTCTGTCAAGAAACTGATCGACGACGGCAAGGTCAAAAACCTGCTGGTACCTTACGAACATATCGTCGGCAAATATGTCGCCCGTGACATCATCAACGAAGAAACCGGCGCGATCTATGTCGAGGCTGGCGATGAGTTGACGCTGGAAATGGACAAGGCTGGCGACGTTGTTGGCGGCACCCTGAAAGAACTGATCGACGCCGGGATCACCTCGATCCCGGTTCTGGACATCGATAACATCTCTGTCGGCGGATATATCCGCAGCACGATGGCGGCGGATAAGAACATGAACCGGGAAACCGCGCTCATGGATATCTACCGCGTTATGCGTCCGGGTGAACCACCAACCGTTGATTCCGCCTCTGCCCTGTTTGACACGCTGTTCTTTGACAGCGAACGCTACGATCTGTCTGCCGTTGGCCGGGTCAAGATGAACATGCGTCTGAACCTGGATGCCGAAGACACGATGCGCACACTGCGCCGCGAAGACATCGTCGCCTGTATCAAGGCGCTGACGGAATTGCGCGACGGTCGCGGTGATATTGACGACATCGACCACCTGGGTAACCGCCGCGTGCGGTCTGTCGGCGAATTGATGGAAAACCAGTACCGCGTCGGTCTGCTGCGCATGGAACGCGCTATTAAGGAACGCATGTCATCCGTCGAAATCGACACGGTGATGCCGCAGGATCTGATCAACGCGAAACCTGCCGCTGCTGCTGTGCGCGAATTCTTCGGCTCCAGCCAGCTGTCGCAGTTCATGGACCAGACGAACCCACTGTCCGAAGTGACGCACAAGCGTCGCCTTTCGGCGCTTGGGCCCGGTGGTTTGACCCGCGAACGTGCCGGTTTTGAGGTCCGCGACGTGCACCCGACCCATTACGGCCGGATGTGCCCGATTGAAACGCCGGAAGGTCCGAACATCGGTCTGATCAACTCGCTGGCCACCTTTGCCCGCGTGAACAAGTACGGCTTCATCGAAACGCCATATCGCAAGGTCGTGGACGGCAAAGTGACGGATGATGTGCAATACATGTCTGCCACCGAAGAAATGCGTCACACTGTGGCGCAGGCCAACGCCTCGATGAACGATGACGGATCGTTTGCGAATGATCTGGTTTCGACCCGTGTGAACGGCGACTACACGCTGGCCCCACGCGAAAATGTCGATCTCATCGACGTATCGCCGAAACAGCTGGTCTCGGTTGCGGCATCGCTGATCCCGTTCCTGGAAAATGATGACGCCAACCGTGCCTTGATGGGCTCGAACATGCAGCGTCAGGCCGTGCCTTTGCTGCAGGCCGAAGCGCCGCTGGTCGGCACCGGGATCGAAGAAGTCGTGGCGCGTGACAGCGGTGCGGCGATCATGGCGAAACGCGCCGGTGTCATCGATCAGGTCGATGCACAGCGGATCGTGATCCGTGCCACATCCGATCTGGAACTGGGTGATGCGGGCGTCGATATCTACCGCATGCGCAAATTCCAGCGGTCCAACCAGAACACCTGCATCAACCAGCGTCCGCTGGTAAAGGTGGGTGACACGGTCCAGAAAGGTCAGGTCATCGCCGATGGTCCGTCAACCGATCTGGGCGAACTGGCACTGGGCAAGAACGTGGTCGTCGCGTTTATGCCTTGGAATGGCTACAACTACGAAGACTCGATCCTGATTTCTGAACGCATCGTGCGCGACGACGTCTTCACCTCGATCCATATCGAGGAATTTGAAGTCGCCGCTCGTGACACGAAACTCGGGCCAGAGGAAATCACCCGCGATATCCCCAATGTCGGCGAGGAAGCTTTGCGCAACCTTGACGAGGCGGGCATCGTCTATATCGGGGCCGAGGTTGGGCCTGCGGATATTCTGGTCGGCAAGATCACCCCAAAAGGCGAAAGCCCGATGACGCCGGAAGAAAAGCTGCTGCGCGCCATCTTCGGTGAAAAAGCCTCCGACGTGCGTGACACTTCCTTGCGCCTGCCGCCCGGTGACTTTGGTACCGTGGTCGAAGTGCGTGTGTTCAACCGTCACGGCGTGGAAAAAGACGAACGTGCGCTCCAGATCGAGCGTGAAGAAGTCGAACGCCTGTCGCGCGACCGTGATGACGAACTCGCGATCCTCGACCGCAACATCTATGCCCGTCTGTGGGATATCATTGGTGGCAAGAAAGCTGCCAAAGGTCCCAAAGGCTTCAAGGCCGGGTCTGTTGTGACCGAAGAAAGCGTTGCAGATCTGAGCCGTGGCCAGTGGTGGCAATTGGCGATGGAAGACGAATACGATGCAAAAATCGTCGAAGCCTTGCATGAGCAATACGGTATCCAGAAAAAAGTCATGGATGCACGGTTCGAAGATAAGGTCGAAAAAGTCCGTCGCGGCGATGATCTGCCACCTGGTGTGATGAAGATGGTCAAAGTCTTTGTCGCGGTGAAGCGCAAGCTGCAGCCGGGCGACAAGATGGCTGGCCGTCACGGCAACAAAGGTGTGATCTCCAAGGTCGTGCCGATGGAAGACATGCCGTTCCTCGCGGATGGCACACCGGTCGACTTCTGTCTGAACCCGCTGGGCGTGCCATCTCGGATGAACGTCGGTCAGATCCTTGAAACCCATATGGGTTGGGCTGCGCGGGGTCTGGGTATCCAGATCGACGAGGCTTTGTCAGAATACCGCCGGTCCGGCGATCTGACACCTGTGCGTGAAGCGATGAAAATCGCCTATGGCGACGATGTCTACGACGAAGGCATCGCCGGTATGGACGAGGCTGATCTGATCGAATCCGCTGGTCACGTGACCCGCGGTGTGCCAATCGCGACACCCGTCTTCGACGGCGCGAAAGAGGCTGACGTAAACGATGCGCTGACGCGTGCCGGTTTCGACACCTCGGGTCAGTCGGTTCTGTTTGACGGTCGCACCGGCGAACAGTTCAGCCGCAAGGTGACGGTGGGGATCAAATACCTGCTGAAATTGCACCACTTGGTCGACGACAAGATCCACGCACGTTCCACCGGACCTTACAGCCTTGTCACGCAGCAGCCATTGGGTGGTAAAGCCCAGTTCGGTGGCCAGCGTTTCGGGGAAATGGAAGTCTGGGCATTGGAAGCTTATGGCGCGGCTTACACCTTGCAGGAAATGCTGACTGTGAAGTCGGATGACGTGGCAGGGCGGACGAAAGTCTATGAAAGCATCGTCAAAGGCGAGGATAATTTCGAGGCTGGCGTGCCTGAATCCTTCAACGTGCTGGTGAAAGAAGTCCGGGGCCTCGGCCTCAATATGGAACTCCTGGATGCGGAGGACGAGGAATAAGGCGGACGATGTCGGGGTAAACCCCGACCTACGCTGCCGGTAGGGCGGGGTTCTCCCCGCCCCCTCACTCCACCGCACCCCAATTCAAGGAATTGACGATGAACCAGGAACTGACAAACAACCCGTTTAACCCGGTTGCCCCGGCAAAGACGTTTGACGAAATCAAGGTGTCTCTGGCATCGCCCGAACGGATCCTGTCGTGGTCCTTTGGCGAGATCAAGAAGCCCGAAACCATCAACTACCGTACCTTTAAACCTGAGCGGGACGGCCTGTTCTGCGCGCGTATCTTTGGCCCGATCAAGGATTACGAATGCCTGTGCGGCAAATACAAGCGCATGAAATATCGCGGCGTTGTCTGCGAAAAATGCGGCGTGGAAGTGACCCTGCAAAAGGTCCGCCGCGAACGCATGGGCCATATCGAACTGGCTGCACCTGTCGCGCATATCTGGTTCCTGAAATCGCTGCCATCCCGCATCGGCCTGATGCTGGACATGACCCTGCGCGATCTGGAACGGATCCTCTATTTCGAAAACTACGTCGTGATCGAACCCGGCCTGACGGATCTGACCTATGGCCAGTTGATGACCGAAGAGGAATTCAACGACGCCCAAGACCTTTACGGCATGGATGCATTCCAGGCCAATATCGGCGCAGAAGCGATCCGCGAAATGCTGGCTCAGATCGATCTGGAATCAGAGGCTGAACAACTGCGCGCCGATCTGAAAGTGGCGACAGGCGAATTGAAGCCCAAAAAAATCATCAAGCGTCTGAAGATCGTCGAGAACTTTCTTGAATCCGGCAATCGCCCGGAATGGATGGTCCTGACCGTGATCCCCGTGATCCCGCCAGAACTGCGCCCGCTGGTCCCGCTGGACGGTGGCCGTTTCGCGACATCTGACCTCAACGATCTCTATCGTCGTGTGATCAACCGGAACAACCGTTTGAAGCGTCTGATCGAATTGCGTGCGCCTGATATCATCGTGCGCAACGAAAAGCGCATGTTGCAGGAATCCGTCGATGCCTTGTTCGACAACGGCCGTCGTGGTCGGGTGATCACGGGTGCCAACAAGCGTCCGCTGAAATCCCTGTCCGACATGCTGAAAGGTAAGCAGGGTCGTTTCCGGCAGAACCTTTTGGGCAAACGCGTCGACTTTTCCGGTCGTTCGGTCATTGTGACCGGTCCGGAACTGAAGCTGCACCAGTGCGGGTTGCCCAAGAAAATGGCGCTCGAACTGTTCAAACCGTTCATCTATTCGCGGCTGGAGGCCAAGGGCCTGTCCAGCACCGTGAAACAGGCCAAGAAACTGGTCGAAAAAGAACGGCCAGAGGTCTGGGATATTCTGGATGAGGTGATCCGCGAACACCCCGTCATGCTGAACCGTGCGCCGACCCTGCACCGTTTGGGCATTCAGGCGTTCGAACCTGTCCTGATCGAAGGCAAGGCGATCCAGCTTCACCCGCTGGTTTGTTCCGCCTTCAACGCCGACTTTGACGGTGACCAGATGGCTGTCCACGTCCCGCTGAGCCTTGAGGCCCAGTTGGAAGCCCGCGTGCTGATGATGTCCACGAATAACGTGCTGTCGCCCGCCAACGGCGCGCCGATTATCGTGCCGTCGCAGGATATGATCTTGGGTCTCTATTACACCACGATCATGCGGGAAGGCATGAAGGGCGAAGGCATGTCCTTCAGCAACATCGACGAAGTCGAACATGCGCTGACCGCAGGCGAGGTGCATCTGCACGCCAAGATCACCGCGCGGATGATCCAGATCGACGACGAAGGCAACGAGGTGCTGACGCGCTTTGAAACCACGCCGGGCCGTCTGCGTCTGGGTGTCTTGCTGCCGCTCAATGCGAAAGCACCGTTCAGTCTGGTCAACCGCTTGCTGCGCAAGAAAGAAGTCCAGCAGATCATTGATACCGTCTACCGCTATTGCGGCCAGAAGGAATCGGTCATCTTCTGTGACCAGATCATGACCATGGGCTTCCGCGAGGCGTTCAAGGCTGGCATTTCGTTCGGCAAAGACGACATGGTTGTGCCTGACACCAAATGGGCGCTGGTCGATGAAACCCGCGAACAGGTCAAAGACTTTGAACAGCAGTATATGGACGGCCTGATCACTCAAGGTGAAAAGTACAACAAAGTCGTCGACGCTTGGTCCAAAGCCAACGACAAGGTCACCGATGCGATGATGACCACGATTTCGACCGCTGGCCGCGAGGCTGATGGCTCGGAATCGGAGCCGAACTCGGTCTATATGATGGCCCATTCCGGTGCGCGTGGTTCGGTCACGCAGATGAAACAGCTGGGCGGGATGCGCGGCCTGATGGCCAAGCCGAACGGCGAAATCATCGAGACGCCGATCATCTCGAACTTCAAGGAAGGTCTGACCGTTCTTGAGTACTTCAACTCGACCCACGGTGCCCGTAAGGGTCTGTCGGATACCGCGTTGAAGACAGCGAACTCCGGTTATCTGACCCGTCGTCTGGTCGACGTGGCACAGGATTGCATCGTCCGTCAGGTCGATTGCGGGACTGATCGTGCGATCACTGCGGAAGCAGCGGTCAATGATGGGGAAGTTGTGTCGTCCCTGGCCGAACGCGTCCTTGGTCGTGTGTCCGCTGATGACGTCCTGCGCCCCGGCACCGATGAGGTGATCGTGGAAGCAGGTGAACTGATCGACGAACGCAAGGCCGACATGATCGATGCCGCTGCCATTGGCAAAATGCGCATCCGCAGCCCGCTGACCTGCGAAGCTGAAGATGGCGTTTGCGCGATGTGTTACGGTCGTGACCTGGCGCGCGGTACCCGCGTGAACCTTGGTGAAGCTGTCGGCATCATCGCCGCACAATCCATCGGGGAGCCCGGCACACAGCTGACGATGCGGACCTTCCACATCGGTGGCGTTGCCCAAGGTGGCCAGCAATCGTTCCTGGAGGCGTCGCAGCCCGGTAAGGTCACATTCCGTAACGCTATGTTGCTGGAAAATGCCGCTGGCGAAAACGTCGTCATGGGCCGGAACATGGTGATCGCCATCGTCGGTCCAGAAGGCGAAGATCGCGCCACCCACAAGGTCGGCTATGGTTCCAAGGTTCTGGTCAAAGAAGGGCAGGAAGTTCTGCGCGGCGATAAATTGTTCGAATGGGACCCCTACACCCTGCCGATCATCGCCGAAAAGTCCGGTACGGCCAAGTATGTCGATCTGGTCAATGGGATTGCCGTGCGGGAAGACACCGATGATGCAACGGGCATGACCCAGCGCATCGTGTCCGACTGGCGTGCAGCGCCCAAGGGCAATGAGTTGGCACCAAAGATCATCGTGGTCGGCGCCGATGGGGAAGTCGTGTTGAAAGACGATGGCAACCCTGTGTCCTACGGCATGTCGGTTGACGCGGTTTTGTCCGCAGAAGACGGGCAAGAGGTCAAGGCCGGCGACGTCATTGCGCGTATTCCGCGTGAAGGTGCCAAGACCAAGGACATCACCGGTGGTCTGCCGCGTGTGGCCGAATTGTTCGAAGCCCGTCGTCCAAAGGATCACGCGATCATCGCCGAAATCGACGGCTATGTGCGCTTTGGCAAGGACTACAAGAACAAGCGCCGCATCGCGATCGAAAGTGCCGATGATCCGGACGTGAAGGTCGAATACATGGTGCCCAAGGGCAAGCACATTCCCGTGGTGGAAGGTGACTTTGTCCAGAAGGGCGATTACATCATGGACGGCAACCCAGCCCCGCACGATATTCTTGCGGTCATGGGTGTCGAGGCCTTGGCGGACTACATGATCGACGAAGTGCAGGACGTGTATCGCTTGCAAGGTGTGAAGATCAACGACAAGCATATCGAAGTCATCGTGCGTCAGATGCTCCAGAAATGGGAAATCCAGGACAGCGGTGACACGGTTCTGCTGAAAGGCGAAACCGTCGATAAGGCTGAATTCGACGAGGCGAATGCCAAGGCGATCAAGCGCGGCGACCGTCCGGCAACGGGCGAGCCGATCCTGCTTGGGATCACCAAAGCATCGCTGCAGACACGTTCGTTCATCTCGGCGGCGTCGTTCCAGGAAACCACACGGGTGCTGACCGAAGCATCGGTGCAGGGCAAGCGGGACAAGCTGATCGGTCTGAAAGAAAACGTCATCGTCGGTCGTCTGATCCCGGCAGGCACCGGTGGGGCAACCCAGCAGATGCGCAAGATCGCAGCGGATCGCGACAATGTCGTCATCGAAGCCCGCCGTGAAGAGGCCGAACAGGCCGCAGCACTCGTCGCACCTGTGCGCAGTGAGGAAACCGATGTCTTTGGTGCCCGCACCGAGACACCGGAAGACGACGCGTAAGCATCACGTCCCATGACTTGCAAAGGCCCTCGTGAAAACGGGGGCCTTTTGCTTTTGGTGAAACCCTCTGGCACTGGTCTGGCCGCGCTGATAGGTCACTGGCATGGCAGTGATTTCCGACAATATCCGGGGTGCGTTACTGATGGTGGGGGCGATGACTGCCTATACCGTCAACGATGCCTTCATGAAGGCGGCGTCGGATGAAATCCCGTTGTTTCAGGCGGTTCTGTTTCGTGGCATCGGCGCGATCATCTGCCTGACGATCATGTGCCGCTATCTGAACCAATTGCATTTCAACCTGCCGCGGCGCGACTGGGGTCTGATCCTGTTGCGCACGGCGGGCGAGCTTGGCGGCACCTATTTCTTTCTGACCGCTTTGTTCAACATGCCCATCGCCAATGTCGCCGCGATCATGCAGGCGCTGCCATTGGTCGTCGCCTTGGCGGCAACCCTGTTTCTGGGCGAGGCCTTGGGCTGGCGCCGGTTTTCGGCGATTGCCGTGGGATTCATCGGCGTTGTCTTCATCATCCAGCCGGGGGGCGAAGATTTCAGCGCCTATAGTTTCTATGCCTTGGCTGCCGTTGCCTGCGTCACCCTGCGCGATCTGGCGGTGCGGCGGATGTCAGTGCAGGTGCCTGCGGTCTTCATCGCGCTGATCGCGGCGATTGGGGTGACCCTGTTGGGGGCGATCGGGTCGCTGTTCATCACCTGGGGCAGTTTCAGCACCACATCGGTGATGCAGCTTGGCGGTGCGACGGTTTTCCTGATCTTCGGCTATGTGTTTTCGGTCAGCGCAATGCGCTCGGGCGAGATCAGCTTTGTCGCGCCGTTCCGCTATACCGGGCTGTTGGTGGCGCTGATCCTCGGCATGGCGGTGTTCGATGAATGGCCCAACGTCCTGACCCTGATCGGGGCAAGCATCGTCGTCGCCACAGGGCTGTTCACCTTGTGGCGCGAACAGCAGCTGCGGATCCGGCACAATCTGGCACCGGACCGGATCCGCTGATCGCTTACCTGTTCCCGAAGAACACGCCGTCAATGCCAAGATTGACATCGCCGACAGCCGCCCCATTCACAGTGCCGAACACCGCATCGCCGCGCCCGCGATCATCGCGCACGCTGCCTTGCATGTTCAGGTTCACATCCGAGCTAAAGGCCGACCCCCCGGATTCAACCCCGGTGATCGTCCCGGCGGCACCGGCCAGAATCGCGCCCTGATCTTCAAAACCGCCAATGGTCAGATTGCCTCCCAGCGCCTGGTCGGGCCGCCCGTTCTGATCGATGAGGTTGAGGTTTGAAATCGACCCGCCGACCCGGTTGGTGTTGAACCCGACGACCATTGACATATCGCCCAACATGCTGCCTTGCAGGTCGCCACTGATATCAGCACCTACCTGACCATTATAGGTCGCGGAGCCAAAGGGCAGGTCACCGACCCGGGTTTCCGGCAGGCGGCTGACGCGCGACGCATCGGCAAAGGCGCGGTTGATATCGCGGTTGCTGATCGTCGGCGGCGCAGGCGAGGTGCATCCGGCAACGATCAGACAGGCCGCCAAAGCGGGGAAAAGTGGTTTCATATCTGGTTTCTCCATCTGGCCCGGGAGTCGATTCTTGCAAGATTGCGTGCCGGGCGCTGCGTTGTGTGCCGCGATAGAGCGCCGATCCGTGTTGCTATGCAATAACCGCCTGTTTTTGCAGGCCACGCAACGCACGGTGGGGCAGGCGGGCCCTGTTGACAGCTTGCGCGCAAGGCCCTATACGCCGCACATCCGGACAGGGATTATTCCCTTTTTACCCGATATCACATCTGTCGTGGCCAAGAGCCGGGCGATTATAGCCTTGTTCCTCTGGATACAGACCGCACCGAACCTCCGGTAAGGGTTCGACGCGGAATTTTTGTGCTTTTCACACCTGAAAAGCATTTTTGAAACCCGCGTTTGCCGGACGCATATATGTGAATAGATGGGAACATCACACGATGCCAACGATTCAGCAGCTGATCCGCAAGCCGCGCCAGCCGAAGATTATCAAATCCAAGTCGCAGCACCTGGAATCCTGCCCACAAAAACGCGGCGTCTGCACGCGCGTTTACACCACCACACCCAAAAAGCCGAACTCGGCTATGCGGAAAGTCGCAAAAGTGCGTCTGACCAATGGTTTTGAGGTCATCTCTTACATCCCCGGTGAAAGCCACAACCTTCAGGAACACTCTGTGGTTCTGATCCGCGGCGGCCGTGTAAAAGACCTTCCCGGTGTGCGTTACCACATTCTGCGCGGTGTGCTTGATACCCAAGGCGTCAAGAACCGTAAACAGCGCCGGTCCAAATATGGCGCGAAGCGTCCGAAGTAAGGGAAAGATCACATGTCACGTCGTCACGCCGCTGAGAAGCGCCAAGTCCTGCCAGACGCCAAGTTTGGTGATATCGTTCTGACAAAGTTCATGAACAACCTGATGGTTGACGGCAAAAAAGCCGTTGCCGAACGCATCGTCTATAACGCGTTTGATCGCGTTGAAGGCAAGCTGAAGAAATCGCCTGTGGAAGTGTTCCACGAGTGTCTGGACAACATCAAACCATCCGTCGAAGTGCGTTCGCGCCGCGTCGGTGGTGCGACCTATCAGGTGCCCGTCGAAGTCCGCCCAGAGCGGCGCGAAGCGCTGGCGATCCGTTGGCTGATCGCTGCTGCGAAAAAGCGCAACGAAAACACGATGGAAGAACGCCTTGCAGGCGAGCTGATGGATGCGATCCAAGGCCGCGGCACTGCCGTGAAAAAGCGCGAAGACACCCATAAGATGGCCGACGCGAACAAAGCGTTCAGCCATTACCGCTGGTAAGAGGGACGAACCGATATGGCACGCGACTATCCACTCGAACGGTACCGTAACTTTGGTATCATGGCGCACATCGATGCAGGTAAGACCACTTGCACCGAGCGGATCCTTTTTTACACCGGCAAATCCCACAACATCGGTGAGGTGCATGATGGCGCCGCAACGATGGACTGGATGGAGCAGGAACAGGAACGCGGCATCACGATCACCTCTGCTGCGACCACGACGTTCTGGCAGCGTCAGGATGATCCGTCGGCTGACGGCATCTCCGACACCAAGTTCCGCATGAACATCATCGACACGCCCGGCCACGTTGACTTCACCATTGAAGTTGAACGGTCTTTGGCTGTGCTCGACGGTGCGATCTGTCTGCTCGACGCCAACGCCGGTGTTGAACCGCAGACCGAAACCGTCTGGCGTCAGGCTGACCGGTACAAAGTGCCGCGGATCGTTTTCGTCAACAAGATGGACAAGATCGGCGCTGACTTCTTCAACTGCGTCAAGATGATCGCTGACCGGACCGGCGCCGTGCCTGCGCCAATCCAGCTGCCGATCGGTGCAGAGACCGAGCTGGAAGGCATCATCGATCTCGTGACCATGGAAGAATGGGTTTACTTGGGTGAAGATCTGGGCGCGTCCTGGGTCCGTCAGCCAATCCGTGACAGCCTGAACGACATGGCGCTGGAATGGCGCAGCAAGCTGATCGAGCTGGCTGTCGACATGGATGACGACGCGATGGAAGCCTATCTCGACGGGCAAGAGCCTGACGTGGACACACTCCGTTCGCTGATCCGCAAAGGCACGCTGGCGATGAAATTCGTCCCGATCCTGGCCGGTTCTGCGTTCAAAAACAAAGGTGTGCAGCCGCTGTTGAACGCTGTCATCGACTATCTGCCAAGCCCGATGGACGTTGTCGATTACATGGGTTTCCGCCCCGGTGACGAGACTGAAACTCGCTCTATCCCGCGCCGTGCGGATGACACCATGCCATTCTCTGGTCTGGCGTTCAAAATCATGAACGACCCATTCGTCGGTTCCTTGACCTTTACCCGGATCTATTCAGGTAAACTGAACAAGGGTGATGCGATGCTGAACTCGACCAAAGGCGGTAAGGAACGCGTTGGCCGGATGATGATGATGCATGCCATCAACCGCGAAGAAATCGACGAAGCCTGGGCCGGTGACATCATCGCGCTGGGTGGTCTGAAGAACACGACAACCGGCGACACGCTTTGTGACCCGCAGGACCCTGTCGTTCTCGAAACGATGACCTTCCCAGAGCCCGTGATCGAAATCGCGGTCGAGCCTAAAACCAAGGCCGACCAAGAGAAAATGGGCATCGCGCTGGCACGTCTGGCAGCCGAGGATCCATCCTTCCGCGTGGAAACTGACTTTGAATCCGGTCAGACCATCATGAAGGGCATGGGCGAATTGCATCTCGACATTCTGGTCGACCGCATGAAGCGTGAATTCAAGGTCGAGGCCAATATCGGTGCGCCACAAGTGGCTTACCGCGAAACAATCGGCCATGAAGTCGAACATACCTATACTCACAAGAAGCAATCTGGTGGGTCCGGTCAGTTCGGTGAGGTCAAATTGTTGATCCAGCCCACACTTCCTGGCGAAGGCTATTCGTTTGAATCCCGCGTTGTCGGTGGTTCGGTGCCAAAGGAATATATCCCCGGCGTCGAAAAAGGGATCAAATCGGTCATGGATTCCGGTCCATTGGCAGGTTTCCCTGTGATCGACTTCAAAGTGGCCTTGCTGGAAGGCAAGTATCACGATGTGGACTCCTCGGTCCTCGCCTTCGAGATCGCAGCACGGATGTGTATGCGTGAAGGGATGCGCAAGGCCGGTGCGAAACTGCTTGAGCCGATCATGAAAGTCGAAGTTGTGACACCGGAAGAATATACCGGTGGCATCATCGGCGATCTGACATCGCGTCGTGGTATGGTGCAGGGTCAGGACAGCCGCGGCAACGCGATTGTCATCGACGCCTTCGTGCCGCTGGCGAATATGTTCGGCTACATCAACACCTTGCGGTCGATGTCGTCCGGTCGGGCCAACTTCACAATGATCTTCGATCATTATGAGCCGGTGCCGCAGACGATCAGCGACGAGATCCAGAAGAAATACGCTTAACGGTGCGGCGGGGATAACCCCGCCCTACCATCCCCCGTAGGGCGGGGTTTTTCCCGCCGCCCCAAACATCAAGTTGAAGGAGCCAGACCATGGCAAAGGCAAAGTTTGAACGGAATAAACCGCACGTGAACATCGGCACGATTGGCCACGTTGACCACGGCAAAACCACATTGACCGCAGCGATCACCAAATATTTCGGTGATTTCAAAGCCTATGATCAGATCGACGGCGCGCCTGAAGAAAAGGCACGTGGCATCACCATTTCGACCGCCCACGTCGAATACGAATCCGAGAGCCGTCACTACGCCCACGTCGACTGCCCCGGCCACGCTGACTATGTCAAAAACATGATCACCGGTGCTGCCCAGATGGACGGCGCGATCCTGGTCGTGAACGCTGCTGACGGCCCGATGCCCCAGACACGCGAGCATATCCTGCTCGGCCGTCAGGTCGGCATCCCTTACATGGTTGTCTACATGAACAAGGTCGATCAGGTCGACGACGAAGAGCTGCTCGAACTGGTCGAGATGGAAATCCGCGAGCTGCTGTCCAAATACGACTACCCCGGCGACGACATCCCCGTCATCCCCGGCTCGGCCCTGCATGCGATGAACGGCACCGAGCCTGCAATCGGTGAAGAATCGATCCGCAAGCTGATCGCGGCTGTCGACGAATATATCCCGACACCAGCACGTGCAGTTGACCTGCCGTTCCTGATGCCGATCGAGGATGTCTTCTCGATCTCCGGCCGTGGTACAGTTGTGACCGGTCGTGTGGAACGCGGTGTGATCAACGTCGGCGACGAAATCGAAATCGTCGGTATCCGCGACACCAAGAAAACCATCTGTACCGGCGTGGAAATGTTCCGCAAATTGCTGGACAGCGGTCAGGCTGGCGACAACATCGGTGCGCTGCTGCGCGGTGTGGATCGTGAAGGTGTTGAGCGCGGTCAGGTTCTGTGCAAGCCCGGTTCGGTCAAGCCACACACCAAGTTTGAAGCAGAAGCCTATATTCTGACCAAGGAAGAAGGCGGCCGTCACACACCGTTCTTCGCAAACTACCGCCCGCAGTTCTACTTCCGTACAACGGATGTGACCGGGACTGTGGTTCTGCCTGAAGGTACGGAAATGGTGATGCCCGGCGACAACCTGAAGTTCGAAGTCGAACTGATCGCACCAATCGCCATGGAAGACGGCCTGCGCTTCGCGATCCGCGAAGGCGGCCGGACCGTCGGCGCCGGTGTTGTGTCGAAGATCCTGCTGTAAGGCGCGGCTTGCGGCCTTCGGGCCGCAAACGCGACTGGCGGGTGGCAGGGACTTTTGCGCAGCAAAAGTGCCCGAGAACCCGCTCAGTTCTGTCTGGCACAAGTAAGGTGCGTCAAGACGCACCCTACATCAAACGAAAGGCCGCTCCCAAAAGGGGCGGCCTTTTGCGTTTCACCGCCGCTTGCGGGTTTTCACATCATCGAAAACCGGCGTGATCGCTGCGGCGATCAAGGCTGCGGCCAGCGGCAAGGTCGCAGCATAGCCCAAGGCCTGAAACCCGATCGCGCCGGTCAATCCGCCAACAAAGAACGATACCAGCAGAATCGCCAGCATCGGCATCCGCTGTGGCGTTGGGACAAAGCTGGCATTACGCGCGCTGCGGCGAAACAGCCAGCGCCCCAGGTCGATCCCCAGATCGGTAGCAATGCCGGTGACATGGGTGGTGCGGATCACCGCGCCGGAAATCTTGGTGATCACCGCATTCTGCAGCCCCATCACAAAACACAACAGCAAGATTGTGACGGTGACAAAGACGCCCTGCATTTCGGCGATCTGGGTTCCGAGGATACCGAAGGCCATCAGCAGCGAAGCCTCTACCAGCAGCAGGATCGCATATTCGCTTTGCAATTGCCGGCTACGCGCATAATTCACTAAAAGTGCAGTGACAGCCGCCCCGCTGACGAAGGTCGCCAGACAGAGCAGCCCGAACAGCGCGATCCGATAATGCCCCAGCGCAATCAGATCCGCCATTTCGGATACGATCCCCGTCATATGGGACGTATATTGCTGCACCGCCAGAAACCCGCCTGCATTGATGGCACCGGCTACAAAGGCCAACAGATATCCAAGATTGCGGTTCCCCGATTCGGTGCGGCTTGCGCCGGTCAGATGCCGCGACAGATTCCTTACCATTCTGGTGCCTTTCGTACTGCATCCGCGCCCAAAACTGGTGTAGATGCACGGCAACAGCACCACCAATAGCCCACAAACGCAAGGCCGCGCCGATCTTGCGCAAATGCGCAATCAGCCCTTGCCAGACAGGGCGCTTGTCCCTATACGGCCCCAATCCGATCAAGGGTACGCCATGCGTGCCCTTTTTATGTTGGACCAAAAGACGCGATGAGGGTTCTGGATGAGCCATGATCCTCCTCTCCGATCTAGACCCTATCAAAGGGGTGATGAAATGGCAGCCAGCCAAACCATCCGTATCCGCCTTAAGGCGTTTGATTTCCGGGTGCTCGATGCGAGCACTGCAGAAATCGTTAGCACAGCCAAGCGCACTGGCGCATCTGTGCGCGGCCCGATCCCACTGCCGAACAAGATCGAAAAGTTCACTGTTCTGCGCGGCCCGCATATCGACAAGAAATCCCGCGATCAGTTCGAGATCCGCACGCATAAGCGTCTGCTCGACATCGTTGACCCGACACCGCAAACCGTGGACGCGCTGATGAAGCTCGACCTGGCTGCTGGCGTCGACGTCCAGATTTCCGTGTAAGGAGGATTACTGATGCTCCGTACAGGACTTATCGCAAAGAAACTGGGCATGACTCGGTTGTTCATGGAAGACGGGCGGCAGATCCCTGTCACCGTTCTTTCGCTCGAAAACCTGCAGGTTGTTGCACAGCGCACCGCTGACAAAGACGGCTATGTCGCTGTCCAGCTGGGTGCTGGTGCTGCCAAGGCAAAGCGTACAAGCCAGGCCATGCGTGGCCATTTTGCGGCTGCCAAGGTCGAACCAAAGCGCAAGGTTGCCGAATTCCGCGTTGCCCCCGAAAACATGATCAACGTCGGTGAAACCATCACCGCGAACCATTATTTCGAAGGTCAGTTCGTGGACGTGTCCGGCACATCCATTGGTAAAGGTTTTGCCGGTGCGATGAAACGGCACAACTTTGGCGGTCTGCGTGCATCGCACGGTGTGTCCGTCAGCCACCGTTCGCACGGTTCCACTGGCCAGTGTCAGGATCCGGGCAAGGTGTTCAAAGGCAAGAAAATGGCCGGCCACATGGGCTCTGCCCGCGTGACCACCCAGAACCTGCAAGTGATCCGCACCGATGCCGACCGTGGCTTGATCATGGTCAAAGGCGCTGTTCCCGGTTCGCGTGGCGGCTGGGTGACGTTGAAGGATGCGGTCAAAAAGCCGACACCTGAAAACGTGATGTACCCTGCTGGTCTGAAGTCGCTGGATGAAGAAGCCAAGCGTCTTGCCGAAGAGGCCGCTGCTGCCGCTGCTGCTGAAGAAGCCGCTGCTGCAAAAGCCGCTGCTGAAGCAGAACAGGCCGCACTGGAAGCTGCTGAGAAAGAATTGGCAGAAGGCGCGAACACCGTCGATGAAACCAACGCTGTTGAGGGTGGTGACAAAAATGAAGGCTGATGCAATCAATCTGGAAGGCGCAAAGGCCGGTTCCGTCGAATTGAACGACGCGATCTTTGGTCTGGAGCCACGCAAGGACATCTTGCACCGCGTTGTCCGCTGGCAGCGCAACAAGGCTATGGCAGGTACGCACGACGTGCTGGGCCGGTCGGAAGTGTCCTATTCCACCAAGAAGATCTATCGCCAAAAAGGCACTGGTGGCGCACGTCACGGGTCTAAAGGCGCGCCGATCTTCCGTCACGGTGGTACCTACAAGGGCCCGACCCCACGCAGCCACGCGCATGAGCTGACTAAAAAGTTCCGCGCGCTGGGTCTCAAGCATGCTCTGTCCGCGAAAGTTGCGGCAGGTGAGCTGGTGATCGTGGACAGCATCGATGTGACGGACGCAAAAACCTCGGTTCTGGCCAAAATGGTCGGGTCTTTGGGGTGGAAACGTGCGCTGATCATCGACGGGGCCGAAGTGAACGAAAACTTCGCCCGCGCAGCCGCCAACATCGAAACCCTGAACGTTCTCCCATCCATGGGTGCCAACGTTTACGACATCCTGAAGTCGGACACGCTCGTCCTGACCAAAGCAGGCGTCGCAGCACTGGAGGCTCGTTTGTCATGAGCGTGAAAGCCGAACATTACGACGTGATCCGCAAGCCGATCATCACGGAAAAGGCAACCATGGCTTCTGAAGCCAATGCGGTTGTGTTTGAAGTGGCGATCGACGCCAACAAACCCCAGATCAAACAAGCCGTCGAGGCGCTGTTTGGTGTGAAGGTCAAGGCCGTGAACACGTCGATCACCAAAGGCAAAGTCAAACGTTTCCGCGGTGCCCTGGGTACCCGCCGGGACGTGAAGAAAGCCTATGTGACCCTAGAAGCAGGCAACACGATTGATATCTCTACCGGGCTGTAAGGTTTGGGTGAGGTTGAATAAAGAGAGGCCCTCGCGGGAACGCGGGGGCTTTTTTGTTTGCTAGATGATGTGGCGTTTCTGCTAAGATGCAATGGTCAAAGTCCCAGGATGAATCATGATTGAACTTTTCAAGTTTATTAGTTTTCTTTTGACTGCAGCCTTTGGGGTTTACGGCTCACTCGTGGACTTTAGACGGTCAGACGGGCGTATCTCTCTTCGTGGCAAGATCGGTATAAGTGGGGTTCTTGCATCGGCGGCGCTTGCTGCGTGTCTACAAATTCTTCAAGATCGGCAAGCTACCCGTGATTTGGCACGAATTGTTGACGCAAATACAGAGATTCTCTCTGAGATGGCTCGAATAAGCTATTCATTTAACAATATTACAGTTGACTACCTGCTTGAGCCGGATTGGGAATTGGAACCGTTTGATGAGGTGTGGCGTGAAATTTCGAATAAATTCGTGGATGATAGGCCGTCATTTGGTTCAGCGAGTTTGGCATTGGATGATCCCGGATACATTACTTTAGCGAATACGCTTTGCTACATGACAGCTGATTTACTTTTTTTTAAGACCCATCCGATTGATGAACTATTCGCCTATAGCTCGTCTGACCAATTTGGTGCGCATGGTGAAGACCTAAAGATTCGTCTCAATAATCCATGCTGGACTGAACAGTTCTTCGAACCTAAGCCGTTTCAGTTTACCTTTGAAAAAGCATTTGATGGATTAAGGCGCTTAAGTTATCCGCGCACCGCAACTGTTATTTCTACCGATACGCAGAATTGGCGCGGTAACGGCAACCTTATATCTTTAAGTGATTTGGAGGGATCGCAGCTTTTGATTGTAGTTACATCGTCTGGCATGCCAGTTGGAAGTGATTTTGAAGAGTTAAATAGACTGCGGTGTTCAATTTTTCTACGTGAGTTGGTAATTGGACTCCCAAATGGAATATCCCTAGCTTTTGATACTGAAAACGTCGAGTTGTTTAGTGCTGGAAGAGGTTATCGAGCTTATGAGCATCTGTTCTTGGGCGACGCTGCTGAGATCGTAAGTGCCTTATACTATGATAGAACAAAGCAACTTTTTTCATCGCGATGACACTTTGATGCCTCTAACCCCACACCCCCTTGCCACCCAACCCCCTCCCCGTTATACGCCACCAATCGCCCGGCCTCGGATTCGTTCCGGGGCCTTGTGTATTGTGCGGATGCGCGGTTCAGACCGAGCAATCGTAGGTCGGGGTTCACCCCGACACCCTTCACTTGGGGACCTTCGGGGCCCTGTAAACCATCGTCCCGGATGACACCGGGACGCCAAGCAAACGGAAGAAGCTAACATGGCACTCAAGTCGTACAAACCGACGACGCCGGGCCAGCGCGGGCTGGTGCTGATCGACCGTTCGGAGCTTTGGAAAGGTCGCCCTGTCAAGGCCCTCACAGAGGGTCTGACCAAATCGGGCGGACGGAACAACACCGGACGGATCACAATGCGTCGCATTGGTGGGGGCGCAAAGCGTCTTTACCGTATCGTCGATTTCAAGCGCAACAAGCTGGATATGAAAGCTGTTGTCGCGCGGATCGAATACGATCCGAACCGGACAGCATTCATTGCGCTGATCCAGTACGAAGACGGCACCCAGACCTATATTCTGGCGCCGCAGCGTCTGGCTATCGGTGACAAGGTCATCGCATCCGCCAAGGCTGACATCAAGCCGGGCAACGCGATGCCTTTCTCGGGCATGCCCATCGGGACAATCGTTCACAACATCGAACTCAAGGCAGGCAAAGGCGGCCAGATCGCCCGTGCAGCCGGCACCTACGCCCAATTCGTGGGTCGTGATGGTGGCTATGCGCAGATCCGCCTGTCGTCGGGCGAATTGCGTCTGGTCCGCCAGGAATGCATGGCGACCGTCGGTGCCGTGTCGAACCCCGACAACAGCAACCAGAACATCGGTAAGGCCGGTCGTAACCGTCACAAGGGCATCCGCCCATCTGTGCGCGGTGTCGCGATGAACCCGATCGACCACCCGCATGGTGGTGGTGAAGGCCGGACATCCGGTGGTCGGACGCCTGTGACCCCATGGGGTAAGGATACCAAAGGTACCCGTACCCGTAACAAGAACAAAGCATCGCAGCGCCTTATCGTGCGCGCGCGTCATGCCAAGAAGAAGGGTCGGTAATTATGGCTCGTTCCGTATGGAAAGGCCCGTTCGTCGACGCCTATGTCTTGAAAAAGGCAGAAGCGACGCGCGAAAGCGGCCGCAACGAAGTGATCAAGATCTGGTCGCGTCGTTCCACTATCCTGCCTCAGTTCGTTGGTCTGACCTTTGCGGTCTACAACGGCAAGAAGCATATCCCTGTCAACGTCACGGAAGACATGATTGGTCAGAAGTTTGGTGAATATTCGCCAACACGGACCTATACAGGTCACGCCGCCGACAAAAAAGCGAAGCGGAAATAAGCCATGAGCAAGGATAAAAATCCCCGCCGCGTGGCCGATAACGAAGCAATGGCAAAACTGCGCATGCTCCGTACTTCCCCGCAAAAGCTGAACCTGGTTGCTGCGCTGATCCGTGGCAAGAAAGTCGAAAAGGCCCTGCAGGACCTGACTTTCTCGAAAAAGCGGATCTCGGACGATGTGAAGAAATGTCTTCAGTCGGCCATCGCCAATGCCGAAAACAACCATAACCTGGATGTTGACGCTTTGGTCGTTGCAGAAGCTTATGTCGGTAAGAACCTGATCATGAAGCGTGGCCGCCCCCGGGCGCGTGGCCGTTTCGGCAAGATCGTGAAGCCGTTTTCAGAACTGACCATCAAGGTGCGTCAAGTTGAGGAGCAATCATAATGGGTAATAAAGTCAACCCAATCGGGATGCGTCTTCAGGTCAACCGCACCTGGGACAGCCGCTGGTTCGCAAATACCCGCGAATATGGCGACCTGTTGTTGGAAGACCTCAAGATCAAGGCGTTCATCCGCAAGGAATGTGCGCAGGCCGGCATCAGCCGCGTGATCATCGAACGTCCGCACAAAAAGTGCCGCGTCACGATCCATGCGGCCCGTCCCGGTGTGATCATCGGCAAGAAAGGTGCAGACATCGAAGGTCTGCGTCAGAAACTGGCCAACCTGACCAAGTCGGAACTGCACCTCAACATCGTTGAAGTCCGCAAGCCCGAACTGGACGCAGCCCTTGTTGCTGAATCCATCGGTCAGCAGCTGGAACGCCGGGTGTCTTTCCGTCGTGCGATGAAACGTGCTGTGCAGAACGCGATGCGTATGGGCGCCCTGGGGATCCGGGTCAATCTTGCTGGTCGTCTGGGCGGTGCTGAAATCGCGCGGACCGAATGGTATCGTGAAGGTCGGGTGCCGCTGCATACTTTGCGTGCGGATATCGACTATGCGCTGTTCGAAGCCATGACACCTTACGGGATCATCGGCATCAAGGTCTTCATCTACAAAGGTGAGATTATGGAGCATGACCCGCAAGGCCACGACCGTAAACATGCCGAGCTTCAGGAAGGCGCTATCCCGCGCGGTCCTGGCGGCCCGCGTCGCGACAGGTAAGGAGTAGAGAAGATGCTGCAACCAAAGCGCACGAAACACCGCAAGCTGCACAAAGGCCGCATTCGGGGCGAAGCCAAGGGCGGGTCTGACCTGAACTTTGGCACATATGGCCTGAAAGCGACCGAGCCAGAGCGGATCACCGCACGCCAGATCGAAGCCGCGCGTCGCGCCATGACGCGTCACATGAAGCGTCAGGGCCGGGTCTGGATCCGGATTTTCCCGGATCTGCCTGTGACATCCAAGCCCATCGAAGTACGTATGGGTAAAGGTAAAGGCTCGATCGATTTCTGGGCATGCAAGGTCAAACCCGGCCGCGTGATGTTCGAAATCGACGGCGTCAGCGAAGAAGTCGCCCGCGAGGCCCTGCGCCTTGCCGCGATGAAACTGCCGATCAAGACACGCACCGTGGTGCGCGAAGACTGGTAAGTCGGGGTTAACCCCGACCTACGGGTCCAGGACATAGAGCCCCCGTCGAGTGATCGGCGGGGGTTTTGCTTTGCGCAACCTTAAAGAAAAGTGCGGTCGCCATATAAACTTCAGGTTGAAACCATAGTTTTGCCGCGAAGCGATGGCAGGTATTTCCTGTAGTGGTTGAATGGTTGTCGAAATGTTGAATCTAAAGTCTTTTGTGCCGCTCTTTCTCGGTCTCATTCTGGGATCGGCCAATATGGCGCAGGCCGAGCAGAGCGGTGCTTTCTATGGCGGTATGGGCGTCAACAACGACGGCGCAGAGCTGCAGATCGATGACACCCCCTTTGTCCTTGGGGCCCTGTTTTTCCCTTCAACCCAGTCGGTCGTATTTGGGTTTGATATCGCGGGCGAGGGGGAAATGCTCGATTCCACCTTTGGATCAAACGCGCTGAAACAAGCCTATTCGTTCAACGCGGTACTTGGCGGAAATCTCTATTGGTCGGAAGACATGCGGACCGATCTGTCCGCGATTATCGGCTTTCGCGAATCTGTCAAAGATTGCCCGGATTCATTCATCGGATTTCAATGCTATGCCGACCGGGATCCGGAGACGGAATATGAACTGAACTATGGCGCGATGTTAACCATCACCTTTGACCATGCCCTGATTGGTCTGCGCGTCACCGAACAAAGCGCGCAGGCGCTGATCGGTATCAGTTTCTAAAGCTGGTTTTGGAGGCGGGTGCGGCTTGATCCTGACGATCATTGCGCACACGCCTGCCAAGGACATATCCTGTCAGCAGTGTTCCGCGCTGCTTTTGCCAATGTAAGTGTCGCGGGTGCGTTCAAAGGCTGCGATCAGGCGGCTGTCATTGCGGCAGATCTGCGCAATTTGCTTGGCAAAGAGATCCGCAGGCTGGCCGTAAAAGGCCTGTGCGGCGCGGTCAGCTTCGGTCGGGCGTTGTAGATTTTGCATCAATTCTCACTCCTCTGCTGGAAGTATCGGGGCGGATTGCGGTGATTTTGCGGTGAAAAAACGGTCATTCCGAAACAATCCTCGCTGCGTCGGCTCCGCTGTTTTATCCCCAGCTATAATTAAAGCTGACGCTGATGCGCTCTTCTTCCTCGGCCATGTTCATGGGGACCTCGTGGCGCAGCCAGCTTTCCCATAACAAGACATCACCCACTGCGGGGGCGACATAGACAAACTGCCGCAAAGCCTCGCGCGCGGTTTTCAGGCGGGGCGGGGCGGCCATCATCATGGGAAGGCGCGGGTCTTCAAATTTGATCGCGCTGGCCCCATCGGGCATGGCGACATAGGTCGTGCCGCTGATCACCGAATGCGGATGGATATGGCCAGTATGGATCCCGCCGGGTGGCAGGATGTTGATCCATATATCTTCCAGCTTCAGCGCTTTGTCACCAAGATCGAAATCCAGATCCTTGGCAAAACCCGCGACATGCTTGTCCAGCACTTTGACCAGATCCTTGAAGATCGGGAACCGCCAGGGCAAGTCGGTCAGCGAGGCGTAAGAGGTGTATCCGGGATAACCCTGTTCCTCGCACCATTGTTGCCCGGCCTCATCATCATCGGCGATGACAAGGCAGGAGTTTTCCAATTCCGCCGTATTGATCGCGCCATGGGCGGAAAGTTTGGCGTGATAAAGCTGTGTGGCGAAGAGCAATTTTATATCTGTCATCCGACTGTCATATCCACTTTATGCGCGACGGTATAGTGCAGCTTGGCACAGTCCCTGTGCTTTGCGCAAAGCACTGTGCCGCAAGGGGTTGCTTTATTGGGGCAGGGGGGCTAAACGGCGCACTTCTACCCCCACTCCATCGGGAATCGGGTAACGCTTTGCGCGGCCTGCCGGTGATGTTGACAAAGGAAAATGGCATGAACGCCAATGAACTGCGGGATAAAACGCCCGATCAGCTTCGTGATGAGCTGGTGAAACTGAAAAAAGAATCGTTCAACCTGCGCTTTCAGCAGGCAACTGGCCAGTTGGAAAATACTGCTGGTTTCCGCGCTGCACGTCGCAATGCTGCACGCGTCAAAACAATTCTGAACGAAAAGGCCGCTGCTGCGGCTTCGGAGGCTTAAGAGAATGCCTAAGCGTATCCTTCAAGGTGTTGTCACAAGCAACCAGAACGCACAGACCGTGACTGTATCGGTCGAACGTCGCTTCAAGCACCCTTTGCTGCAAAAAACCGTCCGTAAGTCCAAGAAATACCGGGCGCACGACGAAAACAACACATTCAACGTGGGCGATTCTGTCCGCATCCAGGAATGTGCGCCAAAATCGAAAACCAAACGCTGGGAGGTTATTGCTTCTTAAGCAGTAACTTTTCGGTTCAACGAAACCCTGGGGCTCCGGTCGGAAATCGGAAATTCCCCAAAGGTCGGAAGGAAACCAAATGATCCAGATGCAGACCAATCTGGATGTAGCTGACAACAGCGGCGCTCGCCGTGTTCAGTGCATCAAGGTTCTGGGTGGTTCCCACCGCCGTTACGCAAGTGTCGGTGACATTATTGTCGTATCGGTGAAGGAAGCCATTCCTCGTGGTCGCGTAAAGAAAGGTGACGTCCGTAAGGCCGTCGTCGTGCGCACCGCCAAAGAAGTGTTCCGCGAAGATGGCACCGCCATCCGCTTTGACAGCAATGCTGCTGTCATCCTCAACAACAACAACGAGCCTATCGGCACCCGTATCTTCGGGCCAGTTGTTCGCGAGCTGCGCGCAAAGAACTTTATGAAAATCATCTCACTCGCTCCGGAGGTGCTGTAACCATGGCTGCGAAACTCCGTAAAGGCGACGACGTGATCGTTCTTGCCGGCAAAGACAAAGGCATGAAGGGCACGATTGCTGCCGTTGATCCCAAGTCCGGCAAAGCCGTTGTTGAAGGTATCAACATGGCGATCCGTCACCAGAAACAATCCCAGACCAGCCAGGGTGGCCGCACGCCAAAAGCGATGCCGATCCAGCTGTCGAACCTGGCGATCGTTGACAAAAACGGCAAACCGACCCGCGTTGGTTTCCGTATCGAAGGCGAAAACAAAGTGCGCTTCGCCAAGACAACAGGGGATGTGATCTGATGCTTGACGCTGCAAACTACACCCCCCGCCTGAAGGCTGATTATGTTTCCCGCATTCGCGCTGCGATGAAGGAAGAATTCGGCTATAAAAACGAAATGCAGATCCCGCGTCTGGACAAGATCGTCCTGAACATCGGTTGTGGCGCAGAAGCTGTCCGTGACAGCAAGAAAGCCAAATCCGCACAGGAAGATCTGACAACCATCGCCGGGCAGAAAGCATTGACCACGGTTGCCAAGAAATCCATCGCGGGTTTCCGGGTTCGTGAAGACATGCCGCTGGGCGCCAAGGTCACGCTGCGCGGCGACCGGATGTATGAATTCCTTGATCGTCTGATCACGGTTGCCATGCCCCGTATCCGCGACTTTCGTGGTGTTTCTGGTAAGTCCTTTGACGGTCGCGGCAATTATGCCACTGGCCTGAAAGAACATATCGTGTTTCCCGAAATCAACTTCGACAAAGTCGATGAGATGTGGGGAATGGACATCGTTATCTGCACCACAGCGCAAACCGACGCTGAAGCAAAGGCATTGTTGAAGCTCTTCAACATGCCATTCAACAGCTAAGCGTTAGGGAGATTTGACAAATGGCTAAGAAATCCATGATCGAGCGCCAGAAAAAGCGCGAAAAGCTGGTGGCACAATTCGCTACACGGCGTGCGGCGTTGAAGGCAATCATCAACGACCAGTCCAAGCCCGTGGAAGAGCGGTTCAAGGCGACTCTGCAGCTTGCAGAATTGCCGCGCAATTCCTCGGCTGTGCGGTTGCACAACCGTTGCCAGCTCACCGGGCGTCCACACGCCTATTACCGCAAACTCAAGATCAGCCGGATCGCGCTGCGGAACCTTGGTTCCAATGGCGAAATTCCCGGTATGGTCAAGTCGAGCTGGTAAGGAGAATTTGATATGAACGATCCTATCGGTGATATGCTGACACGCATCCGCAACGGTCAGATGCGCGGCAAGGCTTCGGTGGAGACACCGGCGTCGAAACTGCGCGCTTGGGTGTTGGATGTGCTGGTCGCAGAAGGCTACATCCGCGGCTACGACAAGAAGGATGGCAAAGATGGCCACCCTGCATTCAATGTCGAGCTGAAATATTACGAAGGCACTCCAGTCATTCGCGAAGTGAAGCGGGTCTCTAAACCCGGTCGTCGCGTTTACCTGGGTGCCAATGACCTGCCTTCCGTCCGTCAGGGCCTGGGCGTGTCGATTGTCTCCACCTCCAAAGGTGTGATGACGGACGCAAATGCACGGGCGGCCAAAATTGGCGGCGAAGTGCTCTGCACAGTGTTCTAAGGGGAAAACATGTCTCGTATTGGTAAAAAACCGGTTGAGCTACCCTCTGGCGTCACTGCGTCGGTGTCTGGTCAAACCGTTGAAGTCAAAGGCCCAAAGGGCACCCGCACGTTCAAAGCGACAGACGATGTCACCATCAAAGTAGATGGCAATATCGTCAGCATCACACCACGTGGCACGTCCAAACGGGCGCGGCAGCAGTGGGGCATGTCGCGCAGCCAGGTCGAAAACCTGGTGACCGGCGTGACCACTGGTTTCAAGAAAGAGCTTGAGATCAGCGGTGTGGGGTATCGTGCCACGATGCAGGGCAACACCCTGAAACTGGCATTGGGTTACAGCCACGATGTGAACTTTGAAGTGCCGGAGGGCGTCACCGTGACAGCCCCGAAGCAGACAGAGATCACTGTGGAAGGGATCGACCAGCAGCTTGTGGGTCAGGTCGCGGCGAATATCCGCGAATGGCGCAAGCCCGAGCCGTATAAAGGCAAGGGTATCAAGTACAAAGGCGAATTCATCTTCCGCAAAGAAGGCAAGAAGAAGTAAAGGACGCACAGATGGCAAACAGCAAAAGAGCACTGTTTCTGAAACGCCGTATGCGCGTTCGGAACAAACTGCGGGGCATCACTGCCAACCAGGGACGCGCGCGTCTTTCGGTTCACCGCAGCAACAAAAACATCAGCGTCCAGCTGATCGACGATGTGAATGGTGTGACGCTTGCGTCGGCATCCTCGCTCGAAAAAGATCTGGGCGTTGTCGGCAAGAACAATGTCGAGGCCGCGGCCAAGGTCGGTGCTGCAATCGCAGAACGCGCCAAGGCGGCTGGTGTCGAGCAGGCTTATTTCGACCGTGGCGGTTTTCTGTTCCACGGCAAGATCAAAGCCCTTGCCGAAGCAGCCCGCGAAGGTGGGTTGAAGATCTAAAGACGTGCGGCGGGGTGAACCCCGCCCTACGCAGGCCGAGGCTTGCCCCGGCTGCAATTCCAAACAGTAGGTCGGGGTTCATCCCGGTCTCGATGATCCGGCTTCGACCGCGATTGGACAACGCCCTCGGGCAATAACACAAGGACGCCACCTATGGCAGAACGTGATAACAACCGTGGCGGCAACCGCCGTCCCCGTGAAGAACAAACACCCGAGTTTGCCGACCGTCTGGTCGCGATCAACCGCGTGTCCAAGACCGTCAAAGGTGGTAAGCGTTTCGGCTTTGCCGCGCTTGTCGTTGTTGGTGATCAAAAAGGCCGCGTCGGTTTCGGCAAAGGCAAAGCAAAAGAAGTCCCCGAGGCGATCCGCAAGGCGACTGAACAGGCGAAACGCCAGATGATCCGCGTCGCCCTGCGCGACGGCCGCACCTTGCACCACGACATCGAAGGCCGCCATGGCGCAGGCCGTGTTGTGATGCGTACAGCCCCTGCCGGTACCGGGATCATCGCCGGTGGTCCAATGCGTGCCGTGTTCGAAATGCTGGGTGTGCAGGACGTCGTGTCCAAATCCATCGGGTCGCAGAACCCTTACAACATGATCCGCGCCACGATGGACGGCCTGCAAAAAGAGCAGTCACCGCGCAACGTGGCTCAGCGTCGCGGCAAGAAAGTCGCCGACATCCTGCCCAAGCGTGATGACGCGCCTGAAGCATCCGCCCAAGTCGTCGAGGAGGCTTAAACCATGGCAAAAACTATCGTTGTGAAACAGATCGGTTCCCCGATCCGTCGCCCCGAAAATCAGCGTGCCACGCTGATCGGTCTGGGCCTGAATAAAATGAACCGCACCCGCGAGCTGGAAGACACACCTTCCGTGCGCGGCATGGTCAACAGCATCCCACACCTCGTCGAGATCATCGAAGAGCGCGGGTAAGTTTTTGTAGGGTGGATCACGATCCACCCTACGGAATGAGAAACGCCTCCGGGAAACCGGGGGCGTTTTTTGTTTGTGATATCGCTAAATGCCAGCCATCAGGACGTCGACTGCGCGGGTGATGAGGTCGCCTTGGTCGCCCATACTGCCGCTGCGGGTCAGGCTGGATCGTCGCACAGACGCAATCAACCGTGTCGCCAGGATCAGCCGCTTGCCGTTGTGCTGAAATTCGGGGTTCAGGTGCTGCACTGCCGGATAGTTTGCGAGCAGGGGAATGACGACAATAGATGTATCAGGCGGCAGCAGGTCGCTTTCGACGACGACCATGAAAACACCATTATACTGCGCAACATCAAAACGCCTCAGGGTTTCCATGATGTTCCGCCCGGCGCCGTCATAATATCGGCAAGCGGGTGGCCATGACGCGCGTGCCAATCCGACTGGGCTGCAAAGGTCTTGGCGTTGTCCGCAAGCCATTTCTCGCGACGCGCGTCTGCGACGGCTTTGATAAGCGCAGTCTCGGCAACAGCGGAAACGTTGATCTCAAGCTCTTTCGCGGCGGCAAGTGCCGCGCTGTCGAGTGTCAGGGAGGTCTTGCGCTTTGCTGCGGCTACCATATTAGGTCATGCTCCATTTTATACCGTCAAGATATACCGCAATTCTGCATGAGGCAAGCGGGCTGGCTGACGCCTCCCGCAAACCCCGCAACCTTCCTTGACCAACCGAACCCTCGCGTTTATACGCCGCAAGTCGGCACCATTGGGCCGACTCGATTTTAACGCCGTGTTTGGCCGCTCCCGTCGCTGGGGGCCAGTTCCGGCAAAAGGAGAAGCGACATGAAACTGAATGAACTTTCCGACAACCCAGGCGCCACCCAGCGTAAGAAACGCATTGGTCGTGGCCCAGGCTCCGGCATGGGTAAAACCGGTGGCCGTGGTATCAAGGGTCAGAAATCGCGGTCCGGCGTGGCGATCAAAGGCTATGAAGGCGGCCAGATGCCGCTCTACCAGCGTCTGCCAAAGCGTGGCTTCAACAAGCCGAACCGCAAGGCATTCTCGGTCGTCAATCTGGGCCTGATCCAGAAATTCATCGACGAAGGCAAGATCGACATCAAGAACGACATCACCGAAGATGCGCTGATCGCCTCCGGTCTGGTGCGTCGCAAGAAAGACGGTATCCGCGTTCTGGCCAAAGGTGAATTCACCTCCAAGGCGACGATCAGCGTGACCGGCGCGTCGCAGGGTGCGGTGGATGCGGTTGCCAAGGCTGGCGGCACATTGACCGTCGCAACAACACCGGCAGCGGCAGAGTAACGCCTTGTGAGCGGCCCCCGGGTCGCTTACATGTGCTCTCGTGTTTTTCCCAAACGCCGCTGATCGGGGAACCGTTCAGCGGCGTTTATCATGAAAAGAGACCCTTATGGCTTCTGCAGCAGAGCAAATGGCAGCCAACGTCAGTTGGAGCGCCTTCGGCAAAGCAACTGAACTTCGCCAACGCATTCTATTCACGATTGGCCTGTTGATGATCTACCGTCTGGGGACATTCATCCCTGTGCCGGGCATCGACGGGATCGCCTTGCAGCAATTCATGGATGATGCGCAGGCCGGGATCGGTGGCATCCTGTCGATGTTTACCGGTGGTGCGCTGTCGCGGATGGCGATCTTCACGCTGGGAATCATGCCATATATCTCTGCCTCGATCGTGATGCAGTTGCTGGGGTCGATGTGGGAGCCGCTGAAAAACCTCAAGAAAGAGGGAGAAGCAGGCCGCCGCAAGCTGAACCAATATACCCGCTATGGCACCGTGGTGCTGGCGACGGCGCAGGCTTACGGCCTTGCGGTCAGCCTTGAGGCAGGTGGCCTCGCCTCTGACCCGGGCTTCTTTTTCCGTGCGTCTTGTGTGATCACCATCGTCGGCGGCACCATGTTCCTGATGTGGCTGGGTGAGCAGATCACCGCGCGCGGCATCGGTAACGGCATTTCGCTGATCATCTTTGTTGGGATCATCGCGGAAATCCCCGCCGCCCTTGCACAATTCCTTAGCCAAGGCCGGTCAGGTGCGATCAGCCCGTTCGTGATCATTGGGATATTGCTGATGGTGATTGTCGTGCTGACCTTCGTGGTCTTCATGGAACGGTCCCTGCGTAAGATCCATATCCAATACCCCCGCCAGCAGCGCGGCATGAAGGTCTATGACGGATCATCCAGCCACCTGCCGATCAAGGTGAACCCCGCCGGTGTGATCCCCGCGATCTTTGCCTCTGCCCTGTTGCTGCTGCCGACCACGATCAGCACCTTCAGTGGCGGGTCCAGCGGGCCGGTCATGTCGACCATTCTGGCGCTGTTTGGCCCCGGTCAGCCGCTTTATCTGATATTCTTTGGTGGCATGATTGTCTTCTTCACCTATTTCTATACCCGTGAAGTCGCATTCAAAACCGAAGACGTCGCCGAGAATCTGAAAAACCAGAATGGCTTTGTCCCCGGCATCCGTCCCGGCAAACGGACCGAGGAATATCTGGATTACGTCGTGAACCGCATTCTGGTGCTTGGTTCGGGCTATCTGGCTTTGGTCGCTTTGCTGCCGGAAATCATCCGCGCTGAACTTTCGATCCCGTTTTACTTCGGCGGCACATCGGTGCTGATCATCGTGTCGGTCGGGATGGATACGATCCAGCAGATCCAATCGCATCTGGTCGCGCATCAATATGAAGGCCTGATCGAGAAATCGCAATTGCGCGGCAAGCGCAGCACGACCAAGAAAAAAGGGCCGTCGCGTCGATGAATATCATACTTTTGGGACCACCCGGCGCGGGCAAAGGGACACAGGCCCGCCGGTTGGTGGACGAACGCAACATGGTGCAGCTGAGCACCGGCGACATGCTGCGCGCCGCACGCACCAGCGGCACAGAGATGGGGCGCAAAGTTGCCGAGGTTATGGATCGGGGTGAACTGGTTACAGATGCGATTGTCATCGGCCTGATCCGCGAACAACTTCTTGCCGGTGGCGAACATGGCGGGTTCATTTTTGATGGCTTCCCCCGCACGTTGGCGCAGGCAGATGCTTTGGGCGATCTGCTGACAGAAATTGGCGCAACGCTTGATCATGTGATCGAATTGCAGGTCAATGATGAGGTGCTCATCGAACGTGTTCTCGGGCGTGCGGCGGAATCTGTTGCGGCTGGCGGACAGGCACGTGCCGACGACAACGTGGAAAGCCTCAAGACCCGCCTTCTGGCCTATTACAAGCAGACCAGCCCTTTGGTCGGGTATTATTACGCCAAGGGTGATCTGAAAACGGTGGATGGTCTGGCCAGTATGGACGATGTTGCGCAAAGCATTGCGGATGCGATAGCTTAAGCCGCCGCTGGCTCTTGACGCTCCTTGCATTGCCCCCTAAACAGCGCCATCCCGCAAGGGAATCAATGCGCGTGTTTGGGGTCGCCCCCCTGATATCGCGAAACACCTGATATGACGCAGCCCGGCGCCTTTTGGTCCGGGCTTCCGTTGTGAAAAAAGGGTCTGGCATCACGGACCCGCAACGAAAAGGAACTGCACACGTGGCACGTATTGCCGGCGTAAACATCCCGACTGCAAAGCGGGTACCGATCGCCTTGACTTATATCACTGGTATTGGCCCAGCCATTGCCGAACAAATCTGCGAAGCAACGAATATCGACCGCGCCCGTCGCGTGAACGATCTGTCGGATGCAGAAATCCTGACAATCCGCGAATTCATCGACGCCAACCTGACCGTCGAAGGTGACCTGCGTCGTGAGACACAGATGAACATCAAGCGCCTGATGGACCTTGGCTGCTACCGTGGTCTGCGCCACCGTCGCAACCTGCCGGTGCGCGGTCAGCGGACCCACACCAACGCTCGCACACGCAAGGGTCCTGCAAAGGCCATTGCTGGTAAGAAGAAGTAAGGGGACCTGACAGATGGCACGCGATACAAAACGCACCAAAAAGAAGGTCTCCAAGAACATCGCCGCTGGCGTTGCTCATGTGAATTCTTCGTTCAACAACACCAAGATCCTGATTTCTGACGTGCAGGGCAATGCGATCGCATGGTCGTCCGCTGGCACGATGGGTTTCAAAGGGTCGCGGAAATCGACACCTTACGCAGCCCAGATGGCTGCGGAAGATGCAGGCAAGAAAGCACAGGACCACGGCGTTAAAACGCTGGAAGTCGAAGTGCAGGGTCCCGGTTCCGGCCGTGAATCCGCATTGCGCGCGCTGGCTGCTGCCGGGTTCAACATCACATCGATCCGTGACGTGACCCCGATGGCGCATAACGGCTGCCGTCCGCCAAAACGCCGCCGCGTCTAAACCACACGAAACGCGCTGGGGTCGTGCATGTTTTTGCGCGGCCCCAATCCGTTATTTTGAAACCTCGGGCGTTTGCCTTTTTGGACATGAAGGCAAACAAGGATGGAGGGACATATGATCCACAAAAACTGGGCTGAGTTGATCAAGCCGACACAGCTGGACGTCAAGCCGGGCAATGACCCGATGCGTCAAGCAACAGTCGTCGCAGAACCGCTGGAGCGTGGCTTTGGCCTGACTTTGGGCAATGCTCTGCGCCGCATTCTGATGTCGTCGCTGCAAGGTGCCGCGATCACCGCTGTGCAGATCGACAATGTGCTGCATGAATTTTCATCCGTGTCGGGTGTGCGTGAAGACGTCACCGACATCGTGCTGAACCTCAAAGGCGTCGCCATCCGTATGGAAGTCGAAGGGCCAAAGCGTCTCTCCGTTCAGGCCAAAGGCCCGGGCGTCGTGACGGCTGCCGATATTTCGGAAACCGCCGGCATCGAGATTTTGAACAAGGACCATGTGATCTGCCACCTTGATGATGGTGCCGATCTGTACATGGAACTGACAGTCAACACGGGCAAAGGCTACGTCGCCGCTGACAAGAACAAGCCAGAAGATGCGCCCATCGGCATGATCGCCATCGACGCGATCTATTCGCCAGTGAAAAAAGTGTCTTATGACGTGCAGCCGACCCGCGAAGGTCAGGTGCTGGATTACGACAAGCTGACGATGAAGGTCGAAACCGATGGTTCGCTGTCGCCTGATGATGCTGTGGCCTATGCCGCGCGTATTTTGCAGGACCAGCTGTCGATCTTCGTGAACTTTGATGAGCCTGAATCAGCTTCGGCTGGTGCGGACGATGACGGGCTGGAATTCAACCCACTGCTGCTCAAGAAAGTGGACGAGCTGGAACTGTCGGTCCGTTCGGCAAATTGCCTCAAGAACGACAACATTGTTTATATCGGCGATCTGATCCAGAAAACCGAAGCAGAAATGCTGCGCACCCCGAACTTTGGCCGCAAATCCTTGAACGAGATCAAGGAAGTGTTGTCAGGCATGGGTCTGCACCTCGGCATGGATGTCGAGGATTGGCCGCCGGACAATATCGAAGATCTGGCCAAGAAATTCGAAGATCAGTTTTAATTGATCCGCAAAATGACGAGGCCCCGGAGCAAGTCCGGGGCTGCGTCACCCCGAAATGCCCACCTCGGTGGGGAAGACCCTGGGCAATCCTGCCCCAATAATACGGCTGGCACGCATCAGACCGTTGGACAAAGTATAAACCTTTAGGAGACTTCAAATGCGTCACGCAAGCGGTTACCGCAAACTGAACCGGACCCATGAACATCGCAAAGCGATGTTTGCCAACATGGCAGGGGCCCTGATCGAACACGAACAGATCAAAACAACGCTGCCCAAGGCCAAAGAACTGCGCCGCATCGTTGAAAAGCTGGTCACGTTGGGCAAGCGCGGCGATCTGCACGCCCGCCGTCAGGCCGATGCCCAGCTTAAGCAAGACATTCACACAGCCAAGCTGTTTGAAATCATCGGCCCACGCTACGCCGAACGTCAGGGCGGTTATGTCCGCATCATGAAAGCCGGTTTCCGTTATGGCGACATGGCACCGATGGCGATCATCGAATTCGTGGACCGCGACGTGAATGCCAAGGGTGCGGCTGACAAGGCCCGTCTGGCCGAGTTCGAGGCGATGGAGGATTAATTTCCCCGCCACGCACTGATTTTTGCAAAGCCCTGCCAGATTGGCGGGGCTTTCGCTTTTTCATGGAAAGCCTATCATCACGCCATGCCTGACCTGTTCGACAGCGCCCCCGACAAGACCCCCGCAGGCCCGCGCCCGCTGGCGGATCGTTTGCGGCCAAAGCGGCTGTCAGAGGTGATCGGCCAGCAACAGGTGCTTGGCCCGGATGCGCCGCTTGGCACGATGCTGGCGTCGGGGTCATTGTCATCGCTGATCTTCTGGGGTCCGCCCGGTGTCGGCAAGACAACCATCGCGCGCCTGCTCGCCGATGAAACCGATCTGCATTTCGTCCAGATATCTGCGATCTTCACCGGCGTGCCGGAATTGCGCAAGGTTTTTGAGGCCGCGAAGATGCGTCGCCAGAACGGCAAAGGCACGCTGTTGTTCGTCGATGAAATCCACCGCTTCAACAAGGCGCAGCAGGACGGCTTTCTGCCCTATATGGAGGATGGCACGATCCTGTTGGTCGGGGCCACGACGGAGAACCCCAGTTTTGAATTGAACGCCGCTTTGCTCAGCCGGTCACAGGTGTTCATCCTGACACGCCTGACGCTGACCGACCTCGAACTACTGGCGCAACGGGCGGAACAGGAACTAGGCCGGGCCTTGCCGCTTGACGGCAACGCGCGCGAGGCCTTGCTGGACATGGCCGATGGTGATGGTCGTGCGCTGTTGAACCTGATCGAACAGGTCACGGCATGGAAAACCGATGCCAAACTGACCCGCGATGATCTGACCAAACGTCTGATGAAACGCGCGGTGAAATACGACAAATCGGGTGATGAACATTACAACCTGATCTCTGCCCTGCATAAATCCGTGCGCGGGTCGGACCCGGATGCCGCCCTTTACTGGTTCGCGCGGATGCTGGCGGGGGGCGAAGACCCGCGCTACCTTGCCCGCCGGATCACGCGGATGGCGGTAGAGGATATCGGGCTGGCCGATCCGCAGGCGCAGGCAGTCTGTCTGCAATCGTGGGAGACCTATGAACGGCTGGGATCGCCCGAGGGGGAATTGGCGCTGGCGCAGGCGGTGACCTATCTCGCGCTCGCGCCCAAATCCAACGCCGCCTATGTCGCCTACAAGGCGGCAGTCGCCGCGGCCAAACAGACCGGGTCGGAACCGCCACCATCCCATATCTTGAACGCGCCCACCAAGCTGATGAAAGAACAGGGGTTCGGCGCGGGCTATGCCTATGACCATGATGCCGAGGATGGATTCAGCGGCCAGAATTATTTCCCCGAAACCATGAAACGTGGTATTTACTATCTGCCGGTGGATCGCGGCTTTGAACGTGAACTCAAGAAACGTGTCGATTTCTTTGCCGGATTGCGCGCCAAGCGGGGCAAGAATTGACATCCCCGCGCCAAAAGGCCAAGGCAAAGCCATGATGACACCTGTGATCTCTGTCGCACTTGGGGGCGCTTTCGGCTCTGTGCTGCGCTATCTTCTGGGCAGCGCCTTGGGCTTTCCGGTGGGCACCTTGGTGATCAACGTATTGGGGTCATTTGCCATAGGGCTGGTCTGGGTGCTGCTTGCCGCGCGCGGGTTGCAGCATTGGCTGCCCTTCGTGATGACCGGCCTTCTGGGTGGTTTTACAACATTTTCAGCCTTCTCGCTCGACACCATCCGCTTGGTCGAGACTGGGCGCATCACCGCAGCGGGCCTTTATGTGCTGGCTTCGGTGATCTTATCAATTGCGGCCTGCGGATTGGGCCTGTGGCTTGCCAAAGGAATAACAACATGAGCGGTGTACACACGCGGGTCATCGGCCCGGATGATGGCGATCAGCGGCTGGACCGCTATCTGCGGCGGCTGTTTCCGCATCTGACCCAAGGGCGCATCGAAAAGATGTGCCGCAAGGGTGAATTGCGCGTCGATGGCGGGCGGGTGAAAACCAGCACGCGGCTGGAAGTCGGCCAGAAAATCCGCATCCCGCCACTGCCGACAGAGGAAGAGGCAGCAGCAGCTGCGTCATTGGCCCGCCACGGCGTGACCAAGGCGGATGCCAAGCTGATCCAGTCCTGCGTGATCTATAAGGATGAGCATATCATCGCGATCAACAAACCGCATGGTCTGGCCACACAAGGCGGCACCAACACCACCCGCCATGTCGATGGCATGGCCGAGGCTTTGATGTTCGATTACGACGAAAAGCCGCGACTGGTGCATCGGTTGGACCGCGATACCTCCGGTGTCTTGCTGTTGGCACGCACGCGGATGATGGCCAAGCAATTGACCGAGAACCTCAAACACCGCGAGACGCGCAAGATTTACTGGGCCGCAGTCGCCGGTGTGCCGCATCCGCGGGCAGGCACGATTAAATACGGGCTGGTCAAGGCCCCCGGCCATGGCAAAGGCGGCGAGAATGAAAAGATGCGCTGCGTGCATCCCAATGACATCGCCAGCACCGAAGGCGCAAAGCGCGCGACCTCCGATTATGCCGTGATGGATACGCTGGCCAGCCGTGCCGCTTGGTGCGCGCTGGTGCCGATCACTGGGCGGACGCATCAGCTGCGCGCGCATATGGCCGAGATCGGGCATCCGATTATCGGTGATGGTAAGTATGGCGGATCGGGTCAGGAAAACCTTGGCGACGGCTGGGGTGCCAGCATGGGCAGCGAGATCGGGCGCAAGATGCATCTGCACGCGCGCAGCCTGACCATCGAACACCCGGCCACCGGCAAAATCCTGCATCTGACGGCGCCGTTGCCAGAGCATATGCAGAACACTTGGGATTTCGTTGGCTGGATCGTCGGCCATGCCCCGGTTGATCCGTTCAATATGCCCGATGAGTGATCTGCGCCTCGTGATTTTCGACGTCGACGGCACGCTGGTCGATAGTCAGGCCGAGATTGTGGCCGCAATGACCACGGCCTTCACATCCGAGGACTTGGTGGTCCCGGACCGTGGGCGCATCTTGTCCATTGTCGGCCTGTCGCTGGATGTTGCGGTCGCCCGGCTTTGCCCCGATCTGGCGATTGGGCAACAGGGGCGTGTCGTGCAAGCCTATAAGGACAGCTATATGGCTTTGCGCGGTGCCGATGGGAAGGGTGAGCAAAGCCCACTTTACCCCGGCGCGCGTGACGTGCTGGATCATCTGGCAGGGCAGGACAATACCTTGCTCGCCATCGCGACGGGTAAATCCCGGCGCGGGCTGGATAAGATACTGGAAAAGCACGGGCTGCAGAACCTGTTCCACAGCGAACAGGTGGCCGATGATCACCCGTCCAAACCGAACCCATCAATGATCCTGACAGCGCTCAATGACACCGGCACCTATGCAAGCGCGGCGGTGATGATCGGCGACACCACCTTTGACATGGATATGGGCCGGGCCGCTGGCGTGCGGACCATCGGCGTATCATGGGGCTATCATGACGCAGTCACCTTGCGCCCCGATCTGCTGATCGACAGCTTCTCCGATCTGATCCCCGCCATTGACCAACTGACCGGACCCAAGACATGAGCGACTGGAAACCCAAACGATTCTGGCAAGCCGCCACGGCGCAACCTTGCGATGGCGGTTTCACCGTCACGCTCGACGGTCGCGCGGTGAAAACCCCCGCCAAGGCCTTGCTGGTGGTGCCGACGATGCCGATGGCCGAGGCGATTGCACTGGAATGGGATGCGCAGACGGGTCTGGTTGACCCCCGCACCATGCCCGTCACCCGCAGCGCCAATGCCGCGATTGACAAGGTCCGCAGCCAGCGGGCCGAGGTGATCGCACTGCTGGCGGAATATGGTGACAGTGATCTGTTATGCTATCGCGCGGCAACGCCAGACGGGCTGGTCGCAAAGCAGGCGCAACATTGGGACCCGTTGCTCGACTGGGCCGCGCGCGAACTGGACGCGCCTTTGGCCGTGGGGCAGGGGGTCATGCATGTCACGCAGCCCCCCGAAAGCCTTGCGACATTACAGCGCGCATTGGAAGCCTTCGACGACTTTGCGCTGGCCGCCGCGCATGACCTGATCAGCCTGTCGGGATCGCTGGTGCTGGCTCTGGCCGTAACCCGTCAGTACCTGCTTGCGGCACAGGCCTGGGACATTTCGCGTGTCGATGAAGACTGGCAGATCGCCCAATGGGGCCTGGATGAAGAAGCTGCCGCCGCCACGGCGGTCAAACGTGACGCCTTCCTGCATGCGGAAAGAGTGTTTCACCTTTCGCGGGCGTAAACCGGCAGAGCACGGATCTGTGCATTTGGCCTGAAGGTTGCCTAATTTCAAAGCATTTGCCCGTAAATCCATGCGGGTTTTGCTTGACCTGATGGCGTTTCATCGGACAGTCTAGGCAAACTTACATCAGGGCTTGGCCCTTGTGGGAGTTGCCGTCGTAAAGCGGCGGAATAAAAATTGGCTGCCGCTCTGTGTGGCAGAAACTCAGGAAGAGGTTAAAATGACAAAAACCGTATTTATCGGCGCGCTGGCCGTGGCTGGCTTGACCGCTGGCATCGCATCCGCCGCGACGCTTGATGACGTCGTCGAGCGCGGAACACTGCGGTGCGGCTCGAACGAAGGTTTGGCCGGCTTTGCCGCACCCGATGCCAATGGCGTCTGGGAAGGTTTCGACGTGGCCCTGTGCCGTGCCATTGCTGCCGCTGTTCTGGGCGACGGCCAGTCCGTGGAATTCGTGCCACTGACCAGCCAGACCCGTTTCACCGCGCTGGCTGCTGGCGAAGTTGACGTTCTGGTCCGCAACTCCACCTGGACCTTCACACGCGATACCGACCTTGCGCTCGATTTCCCCGGCATCAACTATTACGATGGTCAGGGCTTCATGGTGCCAAGCGCGCTGGGTGTTTCCTCGGCAGCTGAACTCGATGGCGCGACCGTCTGTATCCAGACCGGCACCACGACCGAACTGAACCTGGCCGATTATTTCCGCGCCAATGGCATCAGCTATGAGCCGGTTCCAGTTGCCACCAACGCCGAAGGTCAGCAGCAGTACCTTGCAGGTGCCTGTGACGTTTACACCACCGATATCTCTGGTCTGGCCGCGACACGCGCCACATTCGAGGCTCCCGGTGACCACATCATCCTGCCGGAAGTCGTCTCCAAAGAACCACTGGGCCCCGCAGTGCGCCACGGTGACGCAGAATGGGGCGACATCGTCCGTTGGACACTTCATGCGCTGATCGCGGCCGAAGAATATGGCGTGACGATGGAAAACGTGGCTGAAATGGCTGCTGCACCCACCGACAATCCAGAGGTCAACCGCCTGCTGGGCACCGAAGGTGAACTGGGCGCGATGATCGGTCTGGAAAACGATTGGGCTGTCCGTGCGATTTCCGTTGCCGGTAACTACGGTGAAATCTTTGAAGCCAATATCGGTGAATCCACCGCCGTTGGTCTGGCGCGCGGTCTGAACGCACAATGGACCGAAGGTGGTCTGATGTACGGTGGGCCGTTCCGCTAAGCTCTGACTGAAGGGGGCCTGACATCTGTCAGGCCCCTTTTTCGCAGATCCATTATCCAATTTAATAAATGAATGCTGGTCAGGTTCTTGCTTGTCCCGGCTTTGCTTTACCCAACCGCAGGAGTGCGCATGGCAGACGTTGCTGATCAACCGCGCGAAAGTTTCCGCATAAGCATGCTGCTGTATGATGCGCGGTATAGGTCGCTGACCATTCAGGTGGTTGCTGCCATCCTCATCATGCTGTTGCTGGTGCAACTGGTGGATAACACCGTCACCAATTTGGCGGCCTTGGGCAAAGATATCCGTTTCAATTTCCTGTGGTCCACCGCTGGCTATGACATCAACCAGCAATTGATCCCTTTCACATCGCAAGACACCCATGCCCGCGCCGCCTATGTCGGTATTCTCAACACGCTGCTGGTGGCTTTTCTGGGCTGCATCCTTGCAACAATCATCGGCGTGCTTGCCGGTGTGCTGCGCCTGTCCAAAAACTGGCTGATCGCCAAGGTCATGACGGTTTACGTCGAATGCATGCGCAATACGCCACTGCTGATCTGGATCCTGATCGTTTTCGCGGTGATGACAGAAGCGACACCGCAACCGTCGCAATTCCGTGAAGGTGGCACGGCATCGATGATTCTGTGGGACACGATCGCTATTTCCAACCGTGGTGTCTTCATGCCTGCGCCGATCTGGGCGGATGGCTCTGGCATCGTGATGGCGGTGCTTGGTCTGTCGATCATTGGTATCTTTGTGCTGCGCTATGTGGCGCGCAAACGGCAGGAAGATACTGGCCAGCAATTGCCGGTTCTGCCCCTGTCCCTGGCGCTGCTGATCCTGCCGGTTCTGGCGGTGTTTTTCCTGCTCGGCCGACCGATCACGCTGGATTATCCGGTGCTGGGTGGTTTCAATTTTCAAGGTGGCTTGCAAATCCGCAATTCGTTCATCGCGTTGTGGCTGGCGCTGTCGCTATATACGTCCGCCTTTATCGCGGAAATCGTCCGTTCCGGCATTCTGTCGGTATCCAAAGGCCAGACCGAGGCTGCCTTTGCCCTTGGTGTGCAGCCAAACCGCACGATGCAACTGATCATCCTGCCACAGGCATTGCGGGTGATCATCCCGCCGCTGATTTCACAATATCTGAACCTGACCAAGAACTCATCGCTGGCGATTGCGGTGGGCTATATGGATGTCCGCTCTACGCTGGGCGGGATCACCATCAACCAGACCGGCCGAGAGCTGGAGGGGATGCTGTTGCTGGGGATCTTCTATCTGATCACCAGTCTGATCATTTCGGGGCTGATGAACGTTTATAACTCCAGCGTCAAACTGAAGGAGCGCTGAGATGAGCAAAGTCGATAACGTTGCTTACGTCCGCGCGAATATGCTGCCGGAATCACCGCCACCGCCCGGCGCCGCCGGTGTCGTCAAATGGCTGCGCGAAAACCTGTTTTCTGGTCCGATCAACACGATCCTGACGCTGATTGCAATCTATGTGGTCTGGTCGGTTTTGTCGGCCATTGTGCCTTGGGTGTTCAACGGGATCTGGAACGCCGGATCACTGACCGAATGCCGCGAGATTCGCGCCGCGCGTGGCTTGGATACAGCGGCCTGTTGGGCGGTGATCAACGAACGTTGGCTGCAGATCCTGTTCGGTTTTTACCCGACGGATGATCCGCTGCTGGCACGGTTGTTCTATGCCGATGAACTGGCTGCCGCTGGCGGGGCCGAGGCGGTCTTTGGCGGCGGCATGACAGCGACACAGCGTGTTGCTTTCATCTCTGGCATGAAAAACGAGCTCAGCAACGGCGTTCTGTTCCTGTTCGGCTATTGGCGGCCGATCCTCGCGCTGATCCTGCTGATCGTCGCTGTTGCGCCGATCCTTTATTCCGGCCTGCCGCGGGTGATGCTGGTGTTCTCGCTGATGTACCCCTTCGTCGCCTTCTTCTTCCTCTGGGGTGGGTCGGTCTGGCTGCCCGTGCTTGTGGCCTTGGGCATTGTCGCGGCAATCCTCATCGGTCGATTGGTGTCGGCACGGTTAGGCGCCTTGATCGGGTTGATCGCAGGGATCGTGGTTTTCCTTTTGATCTTCAGAAACCCGCTGGGGTTCTTGGGGATCGACGGGCTGTTCCCGCTGCTGCCGCATCTGCGCAGCTTTCTGGACAGCGTCATGCCATGGGGATTGCCCTATATCGAATCTGATGCTTTCGGTGGTTTCATGCTGGCGATCATCATTGGGACATCCGGCATCGTGCTGTCGCTTCCTTTGGGGATTGCACTGGCGCTGGGGCGGCAATCCTCCATGCCGTTGATCCAATGGGTCTGCGTGTCATTTATCGAGGTGATCCGCGGCGTGCCACTGATTGTCTGGCTGTTCACAGCCTCGCTGCTGCTGAACTATTTCCTACCGCCGGGCACGTCCTTTGACCTGCTGCTGCGGGTGATCATCATGGTCACGCTTTTCGCCTCTGCCTATCTGGCCGAGGTGGTGCGCGGCGGTCTTGCCGCCTTGCCCAACGGACAATATGAGGCAGCGAATTCGCTGGGGCTGGATTACTGGAAATCCATGCGGCTGATCATCCTGCCGCAGGCGCTGAAGATCTCGATCCCCGGTATCGTGAACACCTTTATCGGGCTGTTCAAAGACACCACGCTGGTTGTGTTCATCGGCCTGCGCGATCCGCTAGGGCTGACCAATGCGATCCGCGCCACCAGTGAATGGAACGGGATTTACTGGGAGCTCTACATATTCGTGGCGCTGCTGTTCTTCACATTCTGTTTTTTCATGTCCCGTTATTCAATGTATCTGGAGCAACGTCTCCGGACCGACCACCGCTGAGGAGAGTGCATCATGGCTGAAGTAGAACTGGATACCATGGGGTTGCCCCGCTTGGCGGCGAATGTGTCCGAAGAGGTGGCAATCGACATCAGCGGCATGAACAAATGGTATGGCACATTTCACGTTCTGCGCGATATTGATCTGACCGTTTATCGTGGCGAACGGATCGTCATCGCCGGGCCGTCTGGGTCGGGCAAATCGACGTTGATCCGCTGTATCAATGCGCTGGAAGAACATCAGCAGGGCAAGATCACCGTGGATGGCACGGTCTTGTCATCCGATCTGAAAAACATCGACCGGATCCGGTCTGAGGTCGGGATGGTGTTCCAGCATTTCAACCTGTTCCCCCATCTGACGATTTTGGAAAACTGTACCTTGGCGCCGATCTGGGTGCGCAAAATTCCCAAGCGCGAGGCCGAGGAAATCGCGATGCATTTCCTGACCAAGGTCAAGATCCCCGAACAGGCGCTGAAATACCCCGGCCAGCTGTCCGGCGGCCAGCAGCAGCGCGTGGCGATTGCACGGTCGCTGTGCATGCGCCCCCGGATCATGCTGTTTGACGAACCGACATCGGCGCTGGACCCCGAGATGATCAAGGAAGTGCTGGATACGATGGTCAGCCTGGCGGAGGATGGCATGACCATGATCTGCGTCACCCATGAAATGGGCTTCGCCCGTCAGGTCGCGAACCGGGTGATTTTCATGGATCAGGGCCAGATCGTGGAACAGAACGAACCGGAAGAATTCTTCAACAACCCGAAATCGGACCGGACCAAATTGTTCCTGAGCCAGATTCTGGGGCATTGAGGACGGGACAGAAAAGATTCAATGCCTCCGGCGGGGATATTCAGGCTCTGACGATGGGCGGCGTGATCAGTTGGTCAGGTCGCCCGGCACAATGAAATCGTCACAGTTCCCGGTGCGGGGCGCGACATCGTGCCAGTTGTCCGTGTCAAAGCGGATCACGGCGGTCGCACAGGTCGGGTAATCGCCAAAGCGTGGATGCGCCGGGCGGCGTTTGACAAGACCGCTCGCCAACAGCCCGATTCCCGGATTATGGCCGATTAACGCGACAACACGTGCTGTCTGTTTCTGGATAAGGTCCAGCATGCTGTCTGGGCTGGCGTGGTAAAGTCCCGGCAGGATCTGGAGATCTGGTGCGGGTGTCAGATGCGGCATGATCAGTGCCGCAGTTTCGTGCGTGCGCGCCGCGTCAGAGCAGAGCATGACATCCGGCACATAGCCCTGCGCCGCCAACCAGCCGCCGATAGCGGGGGCAGCACCACTTCCGCGCGTGTTCAGCACGCGCGCGTGATCGTCGGCCCCCGGATCATCCCAGCTTGATTTTGCATGCCGGATCAGGATCAGGGTGAGCGCCATGATGTTTAACGCGGTTCGCGGATGATCGACCCGGCGCCGTGTTCGGTGAACAATTCCAGCAGGCTTGCATTGGGCAGACGTCCATCAAGGATGACCACGGCGCGCACGCCTTGCTCAACCGCCATCAGCGCCGTTTCCGCTTTCGGGATCATCCCGCCGTTGATCGTGCCATCGGCGATCATCGCGCGGACCTGATCGGGGGAGAGCTGTGTGACAACCTCGCCCGTAGCATCCTTGATGCCGGGCACATCGGTCAGCAGCAGCAAACGGTCTGCCTTCAGCGCGCCAGCGATGGCACCGGCGGCGGTGTCACCATTGACGTTGAAGGTTTCCAGCATATCCATGCCAGTGGCCACGGGCGCGACCACAGGAATGATCCCCGCCGCGTTCAGATCGCGCAGCACCTGCACGTTCATTTCCACCGGACGGCCGACGAAGCCCAGTTCGGGGTTCAGCGCCTCGGCCACCATCAGATCATCGTCCTTGCCGGACAGGCCGACTGCGCGCCCGCCTTCATCCATGATGGCCTGCACGATGCGTTTGTTGACGAGGCCGGTCAGCACCATTTCCACCACTTCAACAGTGTCCTGATCGGTCACGCGCTGTCCGCGCACGAATTCGGTCTTGATGCCCAGCTTGTCGAGCATCTGGTTGATCATCGGCCCGCCGCCATGCACGACAACCGGGTTCATGCCGACCTGTTTCATCAGCACGATATCGCGGGCAAATTCAGCCATCGCATCGGCATCGCCCATCGCATTGCCACCGAATTTCACCACGACGACAGCGCCGGAATAGCGTTGCAGGTAAGGCAAAGCCTCTGACAGGGTCCGGGCGGTCGCGATCCAGTCACGGTTCATATCGTCGGTCCTTTTCTTCATGATATTCCTGCAATGATGGCACGCAATGTGGGGATGCCTTCGCCTTTTTCGGCAGAGGTTAGGATCAGTTCGGGATAGGCGGCAGGATGTTTGACCAAGGCCGCGCGGGTCTTGGCCAGCGATTCCGCCAAAGCATCACCGCGCAATTTATCAACCTTGGTCATCACCACCTGAAAGGTCACGGCAGAGGCGTCGAGCAGCGACATGATCTCTTCATCCACTGCCTTGGCCCCGTGGCGCGCATCGATCAGCACGAACACCCGGCGCAGGGTCTGGCGGCCTTGCAGATATTGTTTCAGCAGGCGCTGCCATTTTTCCACCACGGCAACCGGCGCATTGGCAAAACCATAGCCGGGTAAATCGACGACATAAAATTGGCCAGCCGTGAAAAAGTTGATCTCCTGCGTGCGCCCCGGCGTGTTGGAGGCGCGCGCGAGACCTTTGCGCCCGGTCAGTGCGTTGATCAGGGATGATTTGCCGACATTGGACCGGCCGGCAAAGCACACCTCGACCCGGTCGGCGGGGGGCAGGCCGTCCATCGCGACGACGCCTTTGACGAATGTGGTCTCACCCGCGAACAGCAAGCGCCCCGCCTCGATTGCGGCGTCATCAGGCTGGGGCGCTTCAGGAAATCGTAATTCCATATCTGTCCTATTTGTCCGGCTTGTTGGCCGCATCCGCTTTTTTGCGTTTCATGCTGGATTTGATGTTGCCGAAGACATCCGGTTTCGCCCCGTGGCTGCGCATGATCGCATATTGCTGCACGAAGGTGATGATGTTGTTGGCAATCCAGTAGAGCACCAGACCGGATGCAAAGCCGCCCAGCATGAACATGAACACCCAGGGCATCCAGGCAAAGATCATCTGCTGTGTCGGATCGGTCGGGGCCGGGTTCAGTTTCTGCTGCATCCACATCGAGACGCCAAGGAAGATCGGCAGCACGCCAATAAAGATCAGTGCCAGGATCGAGCCCGGCTCGGGCGCTGCATAGGGCAGCAGACCGAACAGGTTGAACAGCGATGACGGGTCCGGCGCGCTCAGGTCGTTGATCCAGCCGATCCAGGGCGCGTGCCGCAATTCGATGGTGACGAAAATCACCTTGTAAAGCGAGAAGAAGATCGGGATCTGCAACAGGATCGGCAAACAGCCAGAGGCCGGGTTCACCTTGTTCTCCTTGTAGAGCTTCATCATGCCCTGCTGCATCGCCTGCTTGTCATCACCGGCGCGTTCTTTGAGCTTTTCCATTTCTGGCTGAAGCTCTTTCATCTTTGCCATCGAGACGTAGGATTTATAGGCCAAAGGCAGCACCAGCGCCTTGAGGATCAAGGTCAGCGCAAGGATCGACCAGCCCATATTGCCGATATAAAGGTTCAGCGTGTGCAACAGCCAGAAGATCGGCTTGGTTAGGAAAAAGAACCAACCCCAGTCGATACTATCCAGAAAGCCTTCAACGCCGCCTTCGTTTTCGTAATCGCGGATCGCGTCCCATTCTTTGGCACCAGCGAACATGCGGGTGGTGACGGTGACGCTGTCACCGGGGGCGATTGTGCTGGCGGGCATCACGGCTTCGGCCTGATACAGGTCGCGCGCTTCGAAATATTTCGATGTGGACCGGAACGGGGAGGTCTGATCAGGGATCAGCGTCGTCATCCAGTAATGGTCGGTATAGCCGATCCAGCCCGATTGGGCGACGTCGATACGCTCTGCCTGCGTGCGCTCAAGATCATTGAACGGATGATCGGTGATATTGCTGTAGGAGGTTTCTTCCAGCTCACCATCCGACATCCGCACCAGACCTTCGTGCAGGATGAAGAATTTTTTCAGCTCGGAGGGTTCACCATGCCGCCGCAGCAGGCCGTAAGGACGCGCGCTGACCGGGGCTTCACCAGCGTTTTCAACGCTTTGCGCAAAGCTGAACATGAAACGATCATCGACCGAGATTTCAGTGCGGAAAATCTGACCCGCATCATTGTCCCAGACCAGCGTGACGGGCGTGTCTGGCGTCAGCACATCGCCGCTTTCCACCGACCAGACCGTATCGGGGCCGGGGACGGCAGTGGCCTCGATCCCGTCAGTCGCTGTCCACCCGAAAGAGGCGAAGTAAGCATCCTGTTCGCCCACCGGACGCAGCAGGCGCACGATTGGGGCACCTTCGTCCAGTGTTTCGCGATAGTCGGTCAGCGCCAGATCATCGATCCTCGCGCCCAGCATGGAAATCGACCCCGACAATTCCGGTGTGTGGATCTCGACGCGCGCAACCTCCGCCGCCGGCTCTTCGGTCGGGGCAGGTGCCGTGGCGCCGGCCGCGGTCGGATCGGCCAATGGAACAGTCGGATCGACGGTTTGTGTCGCAACCTCTGCCGTTGTGTCGGGGATAATCTCCTCAGGTGGGAACAGCAATGTCCATGTCATGATCACTGCAAAGCTGAGCAGCGTCGCAAGGATGAGGTTCCGGTTCTGGTCGTTCATCTGAAAACACCTGTTTCCCACATAATAATCAGGGACGTTCAACCTGTCGGGGGGGCAAAGGTCAAGCGGTTTTCAGGAAAACAGGTCCGTTTGGCATGGTTGGGGGTATCACAATGCAGCGGCGTGCCGCCGGGCCGTCAGCTTTTCTTGCGGCCAAGCATATCCCATCCAGCCAAAAGGATCGCGATGGCCGCAACGATACTGATGTCCAGCCGTTGCAGCTTGAACACCAGCACGCCAACAAAGAGGCAAAGAACGATATAGGCAAAAATTGCAAGAACGCGGTCAAGCATCGGTCATTTCCCCGCTTGTGACTTTGATTTCATTCATCAACCACCGCGCCGTGCGCAATAGCCGGGCGTCATTGCCCCGTCTGCCGACCAGTTGCAGGCCCATTGGCATGCCGTTTGAATCTTCAAACACCGGCAAGGTGACGGCTGGCACACCGCAAAGCGTCCATAACCCATTGTAAATCGCATTGCCGGTTGCGTGCAGCCCGGCAGGGGCAGCGGCTGGCGTCGCGGGGCAGATGATCGCGTCGCAGCGCTCAAAGATTTCATCAAGCGCGGTATTCAGCAACTTGGGCCAGTCCAATGCGGCCAGGTAATCACGCGCCAGAATGACCTTGCCTTTGTCGATGGCCTCCAGCGTCACCTCTGACAATTGCGCGCGCGCCCGGCGTTCATAGGCGTAATAGCATTTCGCCATTTCCGCGAAATTGATCCTTTCGCGGATCTCTGCGGCGTCATCGAACATCGGTGGCAGGATCAGCGGAAAAGACTCGTCGCCCAGAATGCCTGCGAGTTCTTCCATGGCGAGCATCATGTCTTCGCAGGCAGGAACATTGCCGGGCATCTGGGACACGATGGCAAGCGCCGGACGCACCGGCACATCGGACAACGCAGTGGCAAGCAGGGCAGGCGGGGCCGATGGCGTGGTGGCCGGATCAGCCGGATCATCGCCGAACAAGGCATCGCCCAGCATGGCCACCCCTTCGACCGACATCGCAAAGACGCCCATCGTGTCCAGCGTCGGCGATTGCATCAAAACGCCCGCGCGCGAAATCGCACCAAAGCTCGGTTTATAGCCCACTGTCCCGCAATAGGCGGCAGGTCGGATCACCGACCCGCCGGTCTGCGTGCCAATCGCCAGAGGCACCATGCCCGCACCGACAGCCGCTGCCGATCCTTGTGATGACCCGCCCGGCGTATGGGCGGGGTTGACCGGATTGCGGGTCTTGCCGGGGTGCAGAAAGGCCAGTTCCGTCGTGACGGTCTTGCCCATTATCACCGCACCTGCAGCCTTGAGCTTGCGCACGACGGTGGCATCCGCGTTGGGCACGCGGCCCGCATCGATGCTGGTGCCGTTTTCGGTCGGGATCCCTTTGGTGTCGATGACATCTTTCAACGCCACCGGCATCCCGAACAAAGGCCCGGTCGGCAGGCCCGCCTTGCGCATCGTATCCAGATGCTCGGCCTGCGCCATGACATGCCCCTCGTCAAAGGCGGCAAAGGCCTGCACTTCGTCCTCGCGCGCTTTGACCTGCGACACGAAGGCAGCAGCAACATCCGTGGGGCGCAGGATGCCTGACGCCATCCTGTCCCGCAGGGTCACAGCATCCAGCACGATGATCTGCTCTGGCCGCCGTTGTTTCGGGACAATATTCTCAACGGCCATAGATCGCCTCCGGCAATGCAAAGACAATCTGCGGGAACTGATACATCAGCGCCATCGCAAGAAAGACCATACCGACATAGGGCAAGACGCCTTTGAAGATATCGGTCAGCTGCACCTGTGGCGGCGCGATCCCTTTGAGGTAATAGGCCGACATCGCCATCGGCGGCGTCAGGAACGAGGTTTGCAGGTTCAACGCCACCAGAATGCCGAAGAACAGCGGATCGATGCCGAACAATGGCAACAGCGGCAGGAAGATCGGTACGAAAATGATGATGATCTCGGACCATTCCAGCGGCCAGCCCAGCAGGAAGATGATCAGCTGCGCCATGATCAGGAACTGGAACGGGGTCAGATCAAACCCCATCACGAATTCCGAAATCAGATGTTCGCCGCCCAGATAAGAAAACACCGATGAGAATGTGTAAGACCCCACAAACAACCAGCAGACCATCGCCGTGGTGCGCACGGTCAGATAGACGCTTTCGCGCAGCCGGTCATAAGTCATCGCGCGATAGGCAACGGCCAAAATCATACCGCCCAAAGCACCCAGAGAGGCGGCTTCCGTCGGTGTGGCCAGACCGAACAGGATCGAGCCAAGCACGGACAGGATCAGGAAGGCCAGCGGGAACAATGACGTCAGCAGCATCCACAGCAGTTTGGTCCATGGCACATCAGGAATTTCTTCTTTGCTCGGTTTTGGCGCAAAGCTCGGTTGGATGATTGACCGCAGGATGATGTAGCTCAGGTAAAGACCGACCAGAACGAGGCTGGGATAAAGCGCGGCGGCATAAAGCCGGACAATCGACACGCCGGAAGAAGCCGCATAAACGATCAGCATGATCGATGGTGGGATCAGAATCCCCAAGGTGCCGCCCGCACAGATGATCCCTGCCGCAAAGCTGGTGTCATACCGCGCCTTGAGCATCGCCGGCAGCGCCAGCATCCCCATCAATGTGACCACAGCGCCCACGATCCCGGTCGCGGTCGCGAACAGCGCGCAGGTGATCAAGGCGGCGATCCCCAAAGAACCCGGCATCCCCTTGGCCGCAATGTTCAATGTGCTGAACAGGCGGTCCACGATATTGGCGCGTTCGACGATATAGCCCATGAACAGGAACAACGGGATCGCGGTCAGAACCTCATTCGACATGACGGTAAAGGTCTGGTTCACGAACAAGTCGAAGATACGGTTGTTGAAGAACCCTTCAATCCACAGGCTTGTCGATTCCCAAAAACCCGCCTCTTCACCCAGACGGTTAAAGGATCGCCACATGCGGCCTTCATCGTAAAAGGCGTAATAGCCAAAACCGATCGCCATCGCCATCAAGGTGAATGCGATGGGAAAACCCAGAAATACCAGAATAATGAAGATGCCCAGCATGGACAGGGCGACTTGGGGGTCGGTCATTCTTGGGCGTCCTTTTGTGTTGTCGCTGCCTGCTTGACCAGCAGGTCTTCTGTTTCCATCACGTCGTCATCGGCATCGACCCATTCGTTGTTGCGGATCGCGATGATGCAGCGCATCACCTGCGCAATCCCTTGAATGAAAAGCAAAATACCAGCAGCGACGATGACGGTTTTGAATTGATAGATCGGAATGCCCGCCGGGCTGTTGACCGAGACTTCGCCATAGCTCCATGACGATGCGGCATATTTCCAGCCTGCAAAGATCAGCGCGGTGATCCCGGGAAAAAAGAAGAAAATGTAGAGAAACAGATCAAGCCGGGCCTGCGTGCGCGGCTGCCAAAGCCGATACAGAAAATCGCCCCGCACATGCCCGCCCACCGACAGGGTATAGGCCCCGCCCATCATGAACAAAGTGCCATACATGATGAAAGACACATCCAGCGCCCAGGGCGTCGGCTTGTTCATGACATAGCGCATAAACACTTCGTAGCTTGTGCCTGCGGTCATCAGGATAATGAGCCAGGCAAACATCTTGCCAAACCACCCCGATAGCGCGTCGGCGAACCTAATATAGCTGATCATGTGAAACCTATCTGATAGACCAAGCCCGGCAGCCGGAACTGCCGGGCGGTTCACGTCGTCTTGAAATTAGCCTTGGGTCAGACGACCGGGGAAGACATGTTCAAAGGCGCGTGCCTGGCTGGCTTTGCCGTTGTTCATGATCTGGTAATAGGCCGTCCGCTCGTTCCAGGCGCGCTGGCTGTCGAGGACTTTTTTCATGAACGGATCTTCGGCCATCAGCTCTGCTTCCAGCTCTGTCCAGGCGGCAAGCTGTGCGTCAAGGATCTCGTCAGAGGTCTGGTGCAGGATGACGCCGTCTTCTGCGACCAGCGCCTGCAAATCGGCCGAATAATTGTCCAGCGCATAGCCGATATTCTTCAACGTCGCTGCTTCAACCGAATGCATCAGGATCGCACGCAGATCGTCATCAAGATCATCAAGGAAATCCTTGTTGAAGATATATTCGATGGTTTCTGACGCCTGATGATAGGACCCAAGATAGTAATTCTTGGCCACATCCTGCGCACCGAACTGACGGTCTGATGTCGGGTTGTTGAATTCAAACGCATCGATCACGCCGCGTTCCATCGCCGGCACGATTTCCCCGCCGGGAAGCTGGGCAACGCTCATCCCCATTTTCTGCAACAGATCAGCAGCCAGACCGACGGTCCGGTAGCGGAAGCCCTGCATATCGGCCAGCGTGCTGACTTCGTTCTTGAACCAGCCGAATGGCTGCAACGGCATCGGATACCCAAGCCGACCCACAACGTTCAGACCCAGAATGTCCTGCGTCAATTCGCGGTAAAGCTCATCGCCGCCACCTTCGTTGAACCAGGCCAGCAGGTTGATCGCGTCACCGCCATGTACCGGGCCGGTACCGAACAGGGACGAGGCTTTGGATTTGCCGTACCAGTAAGGTGGCACCGAATGCGCGGCATCCAGAATACCGTCGCTGCAGCCGTCCATCACCTGAAACGCGCCGACAATGGCACCGGCAGGCAGCACATCCACGGAAATGCGGCCGCCGGACATGGCTTCGACGCGATCCGCGTAGTTTTGTGCGAATTGCTGCCAGATGTTCGATGACGGCCATGAGGTCTGCATCCGCATCTGGATCGGGGCTTGCGCCAGAACAGCAGGGGCCGCCAGCGCTGCACCGGCGGCAACGCTTCCTCCCACGGCACCCTTGCTCAGGAACGACCGGCGCGACAGTTTGCTCGCGCTCGTGTGAGTCGATTTGGTTTTCATTTTTTCCTCCCAGAAAGTTGTCAGCCTCCGAAGATGCCGATCTGGTAAAAATTACTCACCAATCCGGCAAAAGCAAGCACTCAAGCGACCTCCTCGCCAGAGTTTGCGCTAACACACGAAATAAACTAACAAAACTGCGCAACCCATGGGCGTTTTATTGCGCCTCATTACACGAGCCGATCAATAGGCGTGCGGCCAGCGAAAAACGCATCCAGATTGTCCAGCGCGCGGAATCCCATCGCGTCACGGGTTTCAAAGGTCGCAGATCCGATATGCGGCAGCATGAACACATTGTCTAAGGTCGCCAGTTCAGGGTTGCCGCCCGGTTCGGTGCGAAACACATCCAGCCCCGCGGCAAACAGTCGCCCGCTTTTCAATGCAGCGACCAGATCATCTTCATTCACCAAGGCGCCCCGCGCGGTATTCACCAGAATCGCACGCTCCGGCAGCATCGCCAAGGTATCTGCATTGATCAGACCCGTGGTTTCAGGCGTGTTCGGGCAATGCAGTGACAACACATCAGACACGGCAAGCAGGCTTTCGACGGTGTCATGGAAAACTGCACCTTTTTCCTGCTCCGGGCTCAGGCGGCTGCGGTTGTGGTAATGGATTTCCATGCCAAAGCCGCGCGCACGTTCGGCGGTCACCTGTCCGACACGGCCCATGCCCAGCACGCCGAACCGCCGCCCGGTCACTTGTCGGCCCACCATGAAAGCAGGCGACCAGAAATTCCAGCGCCCTTCGCGGACCATCCGGTCACCCTCGGACCCGCGCCGTGCGGCACCCAGCATGCACAGGATCGCGATTTCAGCAGTCGCGTCGGACAGCACATCGGGGGTATTGGTCACAACAATGCCCCGCGCTTTGGCCGCTGCCAGATCGACATGATCGACACCGACGGAATGGTTCGCGATGATCTTCAGCCGGTCAGGAAGGGCGGCAATCACCTCAGCTGTGAAATGTTCGGAATGACAGGGCAGCACCGCATCAACATTCTGGCAGGCCGCAATCAGCGCGTCGCGGGTAAAGACATGATCGTCTTCGTTCAGGATGACATTGTAATTTACATTGGCCCGGCTCAGCACAGCAGGGGCAAGTTTGCGCGGGATCAGAACGACAGGTCTGTCAGTCATGGAATGTCCTTATGGTTAATGTGATCGCATCCTGCCTGTAATCGCATCCGAAAAGATACCCCGCATGCAAAAGGCCGGGCAATTGCCCGGCCTTTCCTGTGTCACGCAGATCACGGCGTCAGCCGTCCCATTCTTCCATGGTTTCAAACTGATCGGCGGTGATCATCGTCGTTGCCTGCAATGTATCGGACATTGCCCCTTCTTCGCGGGTCAGTTCGATATCTTCAAAGGCGATGGCGACAGATTTCGCGCCGATGCCCAAAAAACCACCCACATCGATGATGACGTCGCCGACCTGACCGTCGTCAGTCAGAACGATCTCGGAAATCGTGCCGATACGTTCACCCGCCATGTCAGTGAGATTGATGCCTTGCAGATCACTGGCGGTCAGCGCGCTGCGTTCATCGCCCATCAAATAGGGTTCGTCACCTTCGACTGGTGTCCCATCGGCCATCTCTTCATCTGTCGGTGCCATAGTGTCCGCAGGCGCGGCCTCTGTCATGCCCGCATCGTCAGATCCAGTGTCTTCGGCCATGTCCGATGTGGTTGCATCATCCGTCGGTGCCATAGTGTCCGCAGGTGCGGCCTCTGTCGTCGCCGCATCATCAGATCCAGCGTCCTCTGCCAGATCCGATGTCGTTGCATCATCTGTCTCGGGCGATGGTGGCACTTCGGTCACGGCATCTTCGGTCAGACCTTCATCGGACCCGACAGCCGTGTTGCCAGCGGTATGAAAGCTGTTGCCGCTGTCATTGACAGCAGTGCGGTCCAGTTCGGGAAGACCTTCCAGATCTGCGGAAGATCCGTTGTAGACGACGAAGAATTCCCCCTCTCCATCGATTTCATCGACAATCGTGAGATCGCTTAGCGGAATGCTCACCTGCCGCGCGCCCATGTCAAAAAATCCACCGACATCCACGATGATCGCATCGATTTCACCATCCGGGGTCAGGATCAGATCCTCGATCCGGCCCACATCGTCCCAGTCATCAGCGGGCGCGTCAATGCTTTCCACGGTGATCCCCGGTGCGGATTCCGCAGAGCTTGCGTAAAGGCTGCGATCAATAAAATCCGACGGTGCAAGATCCGGGCCCGTCATTTCCATTGTGTCGGTTGTTGTGACCTCTGCGTCCGTTGCTGCAGGGTCGGTCGCGTCTGTCTGCGCAAAGACAGGCATGGCTGTCAGCGCGACAAGAGCGGTGGTTGCGAGAATACGTTTCATATCAGTACTCCTTGGTTGCGTCGGTACAAGATCGCAGAACCGCGACCCGTTATGCCTAGACAACCGCGCCAGCCGCCGAAGGTTGCACGCAGCGCCACAAATAAACCGTAAAAATATGCGGAACCATCAGGGATTGGCGGCGTTTGCCGCCTGTGTTTGACGCGTGAACACCTTTAAATGCCGCGACGTTGTGTCCTGACCGTCACGGAACTCTTCTACGGTGGGCCGCGTTGATTTTACGACAACAGGTACTGGCATGATCCGGCGCCTTCCTTTTCCCGACTGGCAGAAAGTTGAAGCCGATTATGCAAGTGCCGATGAACAACGATGCGGCGATTGATGACCTGACCGTCTTCATCACGGCCAGTGAAGCTTATCCTGCGCTGGAACGGGCTGTGCTGGAGGCGAAGAACGATATCTCTGCCTGTTTCCGGATTTTCGACCTGACCACAAAACTGCGGTCGTCAGAGGCCCGACGGATCGGGCAGACTTGGTTCGACTTGTTGCGCCATACGCTTGACCGCGGCGTCTCGGTCCGGCTGGTGGTGTCGGATTTCGATGCCGTCGCCGCCGTTGACCTGCACCGTCAGGCCTGGCGGACCCACCGCCAGATCGCCGGTCTGCGCGAGGTGGTGAGGCCAGAGGCCAGACTGACGTTCCGCTTGGCCTTGCATGCGGCGCAAGCCGGGGCTTTGCCGCGGACGGTATTCTACCCCATGGCCCGGACCAAGCTGCGCGAAATGGCGGCCAATTGGTCAAAAATGACGCCGGGACAGCGCGCCCGTTTTCGCATCGAAACCCCCGGTCTGCGCGACATCACGCAACTGGACGAGAATGATCAGCTGCGCTTTCCATGGAAAAGACCACAGCTTCATCCTGCGACGCATCACCAGAAACTGGCGGTATTTGACGGAAAGCGCGTCTATATCGGCGGGCTCGATCTGAACGAACGCCGGTTCGACACCAAAGATCACGCGCAAGTCGCCAGCCAGACCTGGCATGACGTGCAGGTCATGGCGACCGGCCCGGTTGCAGCAGCGGCCTTGGCGCATCTTGACAGCTTTCTGGATAATGTCGCTGGCAAAACCACGCCGCCGCCGCCCGCTCCGGGGTTCCTGCGGACCTTGTCGCGCCAGCGGATGAACGCACCGCTGCGGCTGGCGCCAAAGACCGTCATTCGTGAAATCGAAGCCGCGCATCTGCGCGCTATCGGTCAGGCGCAGCGGCTGATCTATCTGGAAACCCAGTTCCTGCGCTATATGCCAATCGCACGCGCCCTGGCTCAACGGGCACAGGAACGTCCGGATCTCAAGCTGATCATCGTGGTGCCTGCCGCGCCCGAGGATGTGGCCTTTTCCGATGATCCGGGGCTCGACAGCCGCTTTGGCGAACATCAGCAAATGCGGGCGATCACCTGCCTGCGCAGCGCGTTTGGCGCGGATCGTCTGCTGATCGCCTCTCCCGTGCAGCCACGCAGCAGCAACAGCAGCGAACGCGATGCGCTGGAAAACGCGCCTTTGGTCTATGTCCATTCCAAAGTATCGGTCTTTGACGACACTGCCGCCATCGTGTCATCAGCCAACCTCAACGGGCGCAGTCTGCGCTGGGACACCGAAGCAGGGCTGCATGTGACCCGTAAGGATCAGGTCGAAAATTTGCGCCAGCGCGTAATGGGCTGCTGGCTGCCCGAAGATGCCGGCCCGGAATTTCTTGATTGCGACCATGGGTTTGCACATTGGTCCACCTTGGTGCGCACCAACGGGGCCTTGCCGCCACAGCACCGCCGCGGGTTTCTGGTCGAATATGATTCCGACGCCGCGCGCGAAATGGCCAGACCAGTGCCGGGCATCCCGGCCGAAATGGTCTGATCCGCTATAGCAGCGGGCGGCACATCGGTTCTTCGCTTTTCTCAAGCTCGGCCAATATGCAAAGCGCGGTGTAATCGTGGATCTGCAACTGACCACTCCGCCAGGTCGCCACGCCTTTTTCCCGCAGTTTCTTGAGCATCTTGTTGGTATGGACCAGTGACATGCCCAAAGCATCTGCCATATCCTGCTGCTTATAGGGCAGGGGCATGACGTGGTCCTTGCCCAGATCGACCGCCTCGGCCCGGTCGTAAAGCCGGACCAGCGCGCGCGCGACGCGGGCGATCCCGCTCATATGGCCCAGAATGGCCAGGCTTTCGCCCAGAAAATGTTCCTCCACCGCGCCCAGCCAGGTCAGGTCATAGGCCCGTCCGGGCTGGTCGCGGAACAATTCCCACAGCCTTTTGCGGTCAAAGACGCACAGCACCATATCGGACGTCGCTTCAACCGAATGCTGCATTTCCTGCATCACACCGGCCTGAAGCCCCAGAAAGTCACCGGGCATCACAAAATTGATCACCTGCCGGTCGCCGGAAACCATGGTTTTATAGCGCAGGCCCATGCCTGACAAAGCTGTGTAAAGCTGCGGACTATTGGCACCTTCCATCAACAGGGTCGTGCCAGCGGCAACGCGCAGCTCGCCCGATTTGAAACTTTGCATAAAGGTGATTTCGCCTTTGGTCATGTCGTCAAAGATCGGACGTTGACGCAGCGGGCAGCGGGCGCAGTCGATAACCATGCGAATAAACTCTTTCAAAAGTGTCACAGTTTAATGCGCGTGCTTTGAAAATGTTGTCAATAAGGAACAACGATCATGACGATCACTTCAGAAAGAAGCATATGCCCTATGACGATTCGGTCCAAAAACTGCCGCCAACTTACCTTGTAATGGAAAGCAATCTTCTGATCGCAGAAGATATATGTGGTGCCTTGCAGGCCTTCGGTCCCTGTCAGGTGATCAGGATCGCTGATCCATCGGAACTGACCAATATGGTCAATGCCGAACACCCCGTTTCTGCCGCATTTCTGGAAATGCGGTATGAACAGGCGCTGACTATGGGATTACAGGAATCGTTCCTGCTGCGCGGCGCAAAGATCGTGCTGACGGTGGGCGAAGGTGACGAAGCGGCGGTCCAGAACCATGGCTGGGCCATGCTGGTCCGCCCCTTCACCGAAGATATGATCCACGCCACATTGGATTCATCGGTGCGCGAGGTTTAATCGCGGGGCCGTCTTGCGGCGCGCCCGGCGTTCAGACCGACGGCAAAAGCCTCGGCCACCCGCAGGAATGGTTCGATAGGTTGGACAGGTTCAATCGGCGCGACCGGTGGCAATGCCGGATGCCTGCGTTTGGCGATCACCAGAAACGCAATGCCAAGTGCCATATACATCAGGCCGATGACAGTCCACGCGGCCAGCACGCCTTCATGTGTGGCCAACAAAACCCACAGCGCCACTGTCAAAAAAACAAGCCCCGTCATTGCAAAGACGATACCTGCAACGGTGAAAGCAGCCGCGCGGGCCGCCAGGCGCGCGCGGATGCTGATGTCGGAAACAAGTCCCGGCATGGTTTATTTCCGGCCTGACAGGAAACCAAGAAGGAAGCCCACGCCAACGGCCAGACCAACAGCGGTCGCTGGCTGTTTGCGCACTGCATCGACAGCTTGCTGACCCAGCTCTTCGGCGCGGATTTGTGCGTTGTGCAATTGCTCTTCACCCGATGCGCGCAATTCTGCGGCGGTCTGGCGGGCCTTCTGCACGGCAGCGTCTTTGCTGTTCACGCTCAGGTCGGCCAGTGATTTCGAGATTGCAGCAATATCGTTGCGCAATGTGGCGATCTGGCTAGACAGCTGATCGATGTTGTCCTGTGGTGTCTCGTTGACTGCTTTTACTTGTGCCATAACATGGTCCTTTCGGTGTGTCTCTGGCAGGCAAACGCGCGCCTGCGGGATTTGTTCCCGCAAACGCAGGTTTATTTGCAGGCCTAAGCGCGCAACGTGTCCGTCCCCGCAAAGAACATCGCCTGCGACACCGCGGATTCAACCTGCGTTTCGGTATAGGGCTTGGTGATCAGAAACGCCGGTTCCGGGCGTTCCCCTGTCAGCAACCGTTCCGGAAAGGCAGTGATGAACACGATCGGCAGATCGCCCAACTCGCTCAGGATCTGGTTCACCGCATCGATCCCTGATGATTTATCCGCCAATTGGATATCCGCCAAGATCATATCCGGCGGTTCTTTCCGGGCCAGGGTAATCGCCTCATCGCGGGTCCGGGCGATATTGGTGACTGTGTGCCCCATCTCTTCCACGATGGCACGGATATCCATTGCGATGATTGCCTCATCCTCGATGATCATGATGCGGCCATGGATCGCGTCAGACATTTCACTGCGCGCGATAGCCAACAGGTCAGCGGCTTCCTCCACCGTGCTGTCAATGATGCTGGCGATGTCTTCTGCCCGAAATCCTTCGATACTATGCAGCAGCAAAGCCTCGCGCGTGTTTTCGGTCAGCCCGGACAGACGCCATTGCGCCCGCCCCTCGATGGAACCCGGATCTCTGGTTTCGCCGACCGGCGACCCCGAGGATTCCCAGATCTGATGCAACACCCGGAACAATGCGGTTTTTGTCGACAGACTTGTGTCAAACAGCGACTTGTCCGCCAGCAGCGCCTCTAATGTGGCGGCGGCGTAATTGTCGCCGGTTTTCTGATTGCCGGTCAGCGCGCGTGCGTAGCGACGCAGGAAAGGAAGCTTTTCAGCGATGTCCATGGCGAAATCGGGGGTGGGTCTGCTAACATTCATGGCGATCCTTAAAAAATGTATCTTCCTTGGAACCAAACGCCGTCGCGCATGTTATGTTCCAGATAGGGTCTAAAAAAGTCCCTCTTTTGGCGATGGCAGAGCATAGGCAAGATGGCAAACAAGCGCAAAACGACCCAGTTGGATCAGCAGATTGATGAAAATCTCCGCCGCGTTTACGCGGATGCGGCGCAAGAGCCTGTGCCTGATCGTTTTGCCAAGTTGCTCGAACAATTGCGCGCCCGCGGGGATGAAGAACAACCCAAACCGTCCGAGGATCAATTGTGAAAACCGATACAGAAACGCATCCTGACCCACGCGACGAACTGGTGACACATTTGCCTGCGATGCGGGCTTTTGCCACCAGCCTGACCCGCAACGCTGCCGCCGCCGATGATCTGGTGCAGGACGCCGTGGTCAAGGCCTGGAGCAATTTCGACAAATTCCAGCCCGGCACGAACCTGCGCGCCTGGCTGTTCACTATCCTGCGCAACACCTATTATTCGCTTTACCGCAAACGCCGGCGCGAGGTCGAAGACCCCGATGGCAAGATGGCGGGACAATTGTCGGAAAAACCCGCACATGACGGGCATCTGGCGATGGCGGATTTTCGCGTTGCCTTTACCAAGCTGACCGATGAACAGCGCGAGGTTCTGATCCTGATCGGTGCCGAAGGCTTTTCTTACGAAGAAGCCGCTGTGATGTGCGGCTGTGCCGTCGGCACCGTGAAAAGCCGCACCAACCGCGCCCGCAAACGGCTGGCAGAGCTGATGCATATCGATGACGAGGATCAGCTTGAAATGACCGATGCTGCGACAATGGCCGTGGTGATGGGGAAACCGGCTGCATGACAGACCGCAGCAGCGGCCTGCCGCGGGCTTTCCGCCCCAAGCTGGCGCTGCGACTTGGGTTGGCACTCAGCCTTGCGATCCTGCCGTTGGGGTTGATTTCGGTCTATCAGACCTATGAATTGCTGGAAGAACGGCAGGTTCTTTCTGAAACCGCGCTTTTCGCGCAGACCCAGAATGCCTTTGACGGCAGCCGCGACATTATCCAATCCACCGTCAGCGCGGCTGAAACGCTGGCCACGATCATCAGCGGCACGCCCGTCTCCGGCGAAGCTTGCGATGCCGTGATGGGCCGCCTTGTCGCTGACAGCCCGAATTACATCTTTGCAGGTTTCGTTGACGACCAGTTCACGCTCGCCTGTGCCTCTGACGAAAACAATGGTGATACCAACGGCCTCGCCGACATCCGCTCGCAGCTGACCAGCGGGCAGACCGAGGTCTTTATGCATCCGCTCCGATCTGCCAGCGGCGTAGCGGCGATCAGCGTGCTGGTTCCGGTAACCGACAACGGCCAACAGCACGGCGTCATCTGGATCGCGGTGCCGATGCAGGTGATGCTGGAAAACCTTGCCGCGGCATCACAGGGTGTCGATCTGGTCCTGTTTCAGGACAATGGGGATATTATCACCACAGGACAATTCACCGATCAGCGCCGGTCGGTCTTGCCTGCGTCAAAATCCTTGGCTGATCTTGCGCGCGACGGGCGGCAGACCTTCCGCGATCTCAACCGCGACGGTGTGACACGCGATTTTGCCGTCGTGCCGATTGTCGGGGGCCGGGTGCTGGCGCTGGGGTCGTGGGAACCGGCACAAAGCGGCCTTATCCGCCTGCGCTATGAACAGATGTTCGCGCTGTTCCTGCCGCTGGTCATCTGGCTGATCAGCATCGCCGTCGCCTATGTCATGGTGCATTATCTGGTGATCCGGCATGTCCGCCGCCTGCGGTCATGGATGCGGCTTTACGCCGCCGGGCGCGGTGATCTGGAAACCGCCAGGCTCGACAACGCCCCGGACGAGCTGGAGGTGGTCGCCGAAGCCTTTCGCGCGATGACCCGCCGTCTGTCCGAACAGGAACGCAAGATGGAAGAGGATATCCGCGAAAAAACCGTCCTGCTGCGCGAGGTGCATCACCGCGTCAAAAACAACCTGCAACTGATATCAAGCATGTTGAACATGCAGATCCGCACCACCAGCAGCGGCGAAGCCAAGCATTTGCTGCGCCGGGTGCAGGACCGGGTCATGGCGCTGTCCGCGATCCACCGCTATCTTTACATGGCGCGCAACCTGTCCTCGGTGCGGGCGGATGAATTGCTCGACGGGATCGTGCAGCAATTGGTCATCGTCGGCGCATTGGACGACTCTGGGCGGCAGGTGCGGGTGTCGACACAATTTGACCCGGTGGAAATCAGCCCCGACCAATCCGTGCCCCTGTCACTGCTGACGACAGAGGCATCGATCAATGCGGTGAAATATTGCGGTATGACCAGCGGCGTCGATTCTTGGATCAATATCGCGCTCAAGGATCTGGGCGACGGCAATTACGGCCTCAGCGTGGTGAATTCCTATGCTCCCCCGTCAGAAGAAGACGAGCCCGTCGCAAGCTCCGGTCTGGGGTCGAAACTGATTGAATCCTTCGTGATCCAGCTCAACGGCACGTTAGAGATCAACCAGCTGCCCGACCGCTACGAATTGCATGTGGTTTTCCCCGTGGCATGGCCCGATGTGGAAAATGACAAAAGCTAGGTCATGTTGACAAAAGACGCAGCCAGAGGCGGATCGAAACGATATCGATGAAGCCCAGAAAGCTTTCTGCTGTT
>NZ_JAYKPK010000005.1:0-299240 GCF_035117555.1 Yoonia sp. 67-2 | reverse complement strand
AGCGGTCTCGACGACCTGCTCCCGTGGAACTTCAAGCCGTCAAGCTAAGCTGATCGTGCTGTCCAGCTACCGCTTACGTTTGATCTCTCGCCCGAATGTTTTTCCTGTCCAAGGATTTTCAGTCCCGACTAGGATTTCCGGTGTAGTCATGCGAAGAGAGTACCCATGCCCACGTGGCTTTGTCAGATACTGCATGTCAGGCTCCTGTGAACCTGAGGCGCTGGGCGTGTTCTTGATGAGGTCCATCATGTACCTCCCTAGCCTGTGTACCACTGCCAAATACAGGGTTGCAAATCAATAGGTTAGGCCATGTGGCGGAGACGAAGGGATTCGAACCCTCGAGACGGTTTCCCGCCTACTCCCTTAGCAGGGGAGCGCCTTCGACCACTCGGCCACATCTCCGCCGCGGGGTCTAGCAGCAATGAAGCGCCAAGAACAAGCGGAAATTACAGGTCATGTCGTTTGTTCTGCGGTCTGCCGGAACTGCAAACCCTGCGTCATCCTGTGGCAGGTCGCGCAGGCCAATTGTCAGAATCATCAGAATGAAATAGAACAAAGCATGAACATTTTGGCAAAAGATTAGGTCTGACGTGTATGGGTTTGCTGCATATACCAAAAGTTTTGGCAGGGCAGGGGGATCATCCGGCGCTGGCGCAGCCTGTTTTGTCAGAGGCTTTTGCCGAAACGGCCTGGGATGCGGCTGTGCTGGGGTTTGTGCTGGCCTCTCTGCCTGCCGGGCAACGGCCGGTTTTGTGGGTGCAGGACCGGTTGTCGCGCAAGGAAACCGGCGGTCCGTCTCTGGCAGGTATGAGGATGACGCGGCCTCTGATCATGGTCAGCCTGTCGCGTGCGGCCGATCTGCTTTGGGCGATGGAGGAAGGGCTACGTTGTCAGGCCTTAGGCGCTGTCATTGGCGAGGTCTGGGGCGATCCCGCAGCGCTGGATTTCACCGCGACCAAGCGGCTGGCCTTGCGGTCAGAGGCGGCAGCGGTCCCCTGTTGGCTGATCCGCCGTGCCGCCAGCCCGAATCTAAGTGCGGCGCGCGACCGCTGGCGCATCGGTGCCTTGCCGTCCGCCCCGCATCCGCACGATGCTCAGGCACCGGGGGCGCCGCGCTGGGCGCTGGAACTGTTCCGCTCGCGCCGGTCCAAACCGGGCCAATGGGTGGCGACCTATGACCGGGCGACGGATCGTGTCGATCTGGTTGCCGCAGCTGGCGATGGACCGCTGGACGCGGGTGATGGACCGGCAAGGCAACGCGCCGCCGGATGACGTGCCTTTCGTGCTGGCGCGCGCGGCGCAGCATGGCCCGGTGGTCCATGCCGCCAATCGCACAGCCCGGCTGGAAGGGGTGATGCCCGGATCGCGGGTCGTTGATATGCGCGCGATCTGCCCGGATTTGCAGGTCGCCTATGCTGATCAGGCGGGCGACCGTGCGGCGCTGGACCGTCTGGTGCTTTGGGCGCGGCGCTGGTGTCCGTGGAGCGTGCGCGATGGCGAGGATGGCATCATTCTGGATACCACCGGATCCGATCATCTGCTGGGTGGTGAGGCCGCGATGCTGGTCGAGATGGAAACGCAATTGTCCTTGCTCGGCCTGACGTCACAGCTCGCCGTGGCCCCGACCTGGGGCGCGGCCTGGGCCTTGGCCCGGTTCGGGCCGGTCCGCGCGATCTGTGGCGCGGATCAGGTGGCGGTGAAACTGGGCGCGCTGCCGGTCACGGGTTTGCGGCTGGACGCTGCCACCGTGCTGTTGTTGCGCCGTCTGGGGCTGAAAACCATCGGTGCGCTGATCGATGTGCCGCGCCTGTCGCTGACCCGCCGTTTCGCCAAGGCGGCCCTTGCGGCCAATCCGGTCTTGCGGCTGGATCAGGCGCTGGGGAGCCTTGCAGAACCAGTGTCCAGCGTCGATGCCGCGCCGCGTTTTGTCGTGCAAAGCCGTCTGCCCGAACCGATCTTCGACCCCACCCCCTATCTGCCCGCGCTTTGTGCCGATCTGTGTGATCTGCTGCATCAGGCAGGCCAAGGCTGCCGGCGGTTGCATCTGACCGTGTATCGCACCGATGGCGATGTCAGCCATGTCGATGTCGCCATGTCTGCCCCGTCACGCGACCCTGTGCATCTGCACAGCCTGTTTCGCGATAAGGTTGCACAGATCAACCCCGGTTTCGGCTTTGACCTGATCACGCTGGCGGCGGGCGATCTGGCGCGGATGCAGAATATCCAGAATGATCTGGAGGGCGGGTCGGATGATGATCTGCAACTGGCGCAATTGCTCGACCGGCTGGCCGCGCGTTTTGGCGACCGCGCTGTCGCCCGCCCCATCTTGCGCGCAAGCCATATCCCCGAACGGGCCGAGGCGCGCTTGCCCGCTTTGGCCACGCCGCCCGCGGTGATGCCCGCGCCCGCCAGCGAACGCCCGATCCGCCTGCTGGCCCCGCCCGAGGAAATCCGCGTGCTTTATGCCGTGCCCGAAGGCCCGCCCGCGCAATTCCAATGGCGCCGGCAGGTGCATCGCGTGGCGCGCTATGCTGGCCCCGAACGGATCGCGCCGGAATGGTGGAAGGACCGCCCCGGCACGCGGTTGCGCGATTATTTCAAGATCGAGGATCAGGCGGGGCGGCGGTTATGGCTCTACCGTGAAGGGTTGCATGCCGATGGTCGCGGCGGTGATCCGCGCTGGTTTGTCCATGGGATGTTTGCGTGATGCGGATAGGTTGCGCTGCCTCCGGCGGGAGTATTTGGCGAAATAAGAAGCGGGGATGTCATGCCACAAAATGACCATCAGCACCCCAAACGGGAATTGGAGGGCGAGGCGTTTGCGCCCAATCCGCGCGCCGATTTTGTCGAACTCGGGGTGACCACCTGTTTTTCGTTTCTGCGCGGGGCCTCTGATGCCGTCGATCTGGCGAGCACGGCCTGGGCTTTGGGCTATGATGCTTTGGGCTGTGCAGATCTGAATTCCATGGCCGGGGTGGTGCGCCTGCATGCGGCGGCGCGCAAGGCGCAGATCAGGCCGGTGATCGGCTGCCGGTTGCAACTGCGCTCGGGCGAGGTGTTTCTGGCCTATCCGCGCGACCGCGCTGCGTATGGGCGGCTGTGCGCTCTGTTGTCCAAAGGCAAGATGCATGATGTGGAAGGCGCGTGGCAGACCAAAGGGGCCTGTGACATCAGCCTTGATGATCTGGCGGGCCATAGTGAAGGCGTGCAGTTGATTGCCGTGCCGGGGGCGGATCTGGCGCATTTTGCGGCAGGCCTGCCGCGTCTCGTGCGCGCCTTGAAAGGGATGCGCCATATCGCGGCGAGCTATCTTTATCGTGGCGATGATCGCGCGCGGATCAACTGCTTGGATGCTTTGGCGCGCCAAAACGGGCTGTCGATCCTGGCCACCAATGATGTGCATTACCACGCGCCTGACCGCCGCCCGCTGCAGGATGTGATGACCTGCATCTTGCACAGGACCACCATTGCCAAGGCGGGGTTTCTGCTGGCCGCCAATGCCGAACGGCACCTCAAATCACCCGCCCAGATGGTGCAATTATTCGCTGACTGGCCACATGCGATCCGTGCCAGTCGTGATGTGGCCGATGCCTGCCGGTTCAAGCTGAGCGATCTCGCCTATGAATACCCCCGCGAAACTGTCCCTGAAGGGCGTAGCCCGCAGGATTATCTGGAAGAGCTGACATGGGCAGGGGCCGCAGCGCGCTATCCGGATGGTGTGCCCGCTACGCTCAAGGACACGTTGCGCAAGGAACTGGCTCTGATCGCCAAGCTGGATATCCCCCAATATTTCCTGACCATCCACCAGATCGTGCATTTTGCCCGCCATGAATGTAACCCGCCAATTCTGTGTCAGGGGCGCGGATCAGCCGCCAATTCGGCTGTCTGCTATGTGCTGGGCATCACCGCCGTCGACCCGGCCAAGAATGATCTGCTGTTTGAACGATTCATTAGCGAGGAACGCAAGGAACCGCCCGATATCGACGTTGATTTCGAACATGAACGCCGTGAAGAGGTGATCCAGCACATCTATGAAAAATACGGTCGCCACCGGGCCGCACTTTGCGCCACCGTGATCCATTATCGCCCGCGCATGGCCGTGCGCGAGGTGGGGCGCGTCATGGGCCTGTCCGAGGATATTACTACCGCATTGGCCAAAACCATCTGGGGATCATGGGGCCGTGAGATCGGTGCGGCGCAAGCGGCAGAGGCGGGGATTGATCTGAAAGACCCCCTGATGGCGCGCACGATCAAGCTGGCGGATCAGATGATCGGGATGCCGCGCCATCTGGGCCAGCATGTCGGCGGGTTCATCCTGACCGAAAGGGCGCTGACCGAAACCGTGCCGATCGGCAATGGTGCCATGCCGGACCGCAGTTTCATCGAATGGGACAAGGATGACATCGATGAATTGCGGATCTTGAAGGTCGATATTCTGGCCTTGGGGATGCTGACCTGCATCCGCAAAGCCTTTGATCTGATCGACGCGCATCATGGCAAGCGGTTCGATCTGGCCACAGTCCCGCAGGAAGATTCTGCCGTCTATGATATGCTCTGCAAAGGCGACAGTCTCGGTACATTTCAGGTCGAAAGCCGGGCGCAGATGAATATGCTGCCACGGCTGAAACCGCGCAAGTTTTACGATCTGGTCATTCAGGTCGCCATCGTCCGCCCCGGCCCCATTCAAGGCGATATGGTGCATCCCTACCTGCGCCGCCGGTCGGGAGCAGAGGTGACGGAATACCCCACCCCCGGACCCGACCATGATCCGGATGAGCTGAAAAAAGTGCTGGGACGAACCTTGGGCGTGCCGATCTTTCAGGAACAGGCGATGAAGATCGCCATGGTCGCCGCTGAATTTTCCACCAAAGAGGCGAATGAACTACGCAAGGCCATGGCCACCTTCCGGTCGCATGGCACCATCGGCATGTTGGAGGAAAAGATGGTCGGTCGCATGATCAGGCGCGGCTATGATCCCGAATTCGCCGCGCGCTGTTTCAACCAGATCAAAGGTTTCGGCGATTACGGTTTCCCCGAAAGCCATGCCGCCAGTTTCGCGCTGCTGGTCTATATTTCCAGCTGGATCAAATGCCACTACCCCGATGTGTTCTGCGCCGCCTTGCTGAATTCCCAGCCGATGGGGTTTTACGCCCCCGCCCAGATCGTGCGCGATGCCCGCGAACATGGCGTGATCGTGCGGGCGGCGGATGTGAATTTCTCTGACTGGGATACAACGCTGGAACCGCTTAGCCCTGATGTGTTCGCGGTCAGGCTGGGCCTGCGCCAGATCGACGGGATGCGCCGCGATATGGCGCAAAGAATGATGGATGCGCGCGCACGTCCCTTTACCGACCTCAAGGATTTGAAGGACCGCACCAGTCTCGATGCAGGCACCATGCGCAAACTGGCGGCGGCGGATGCGATGCGGTCGATGATACTCGACCGCAGGCAGGCCTTGTGGGATGCGCGCGCCCTGCGCGATGCGCCCGATCTGCCGCTTTTCGCGCAGACCCGGGATGAGGGGGCAGAGATGCGCTTTGACCTGCCGCAGATGCCGATCTGTGAACAGGTGGTCGCCGATTACCAGACTTTGCGTTTGTCGCTGAAGGCGCATCCGATGGGGTTCTTGCGCCGCAGCATGGCGAAACAAGGCTATTGCCCCGCCGCTGATCTGGCGCAGATGCGGCATGGGCAGGGGGTGAAACTGGCCGGGCTGGTGCTGATCCGCCAGCGCCCGGGCAGCGCCAAAGGCGTCTGTTTCATCACGCTGGAGGATGAAACCGGTGTCGCCAATCTGGTGATCTGGCCCAAGGTGATGGAAGCGAACCGCAAAACCGTGATGCAATCCCGCCTGATCGATGTGCAAGGCGTGGTGCAGCGCGACGGTGCGGTGATCCATGTGGTCGCCCATATGCTGACCGATCGCAGCGATGCGCTGGACCGTTTGTCGGATGATGCGATGGACCCGCCCCTTGCCCGCGCGGATGAGGTGCGCCGCCCTGTTATCGCGGGCGCGCGCGGCGGGCATCCGCGCGATGTGCGGGTGATCCCAAAATCGCGCGATTTTCATTAGCGCTGTGGCTGATCTTGCGCAGATCGGTGTTTCCGGCAAAGCTGCCCCGGTGATCATTCAAGCCGAGACAGAAAAACATGCAGACCCCCGCCAAATCCAGCTATGACGTGGTGATCATCGGTGGCGCGATGCTGGGGTCATCGGTGGCCTGGTTTCTGACCAATAATCCCGATTTCGACGGATCGGTTCTGGTGGTGGAACGCGACCCGACCTATGCGCAGGCGGCGACATCGCTGACCAATTCCTGCATCCGCCAGCAATTCAGCGCCGCGATCAATGTGCAGATTTCGCAATTCGGCGCGGAATTTGTGAAGAATTTCCCACGTTACATGGGCAATGACCCCCGCGTGCCACAGCCGCGCCTGCATAGTTTCGGCTATCTCTATCTGGCCGATACCCCAGCCTTTGCCGAAAGCCTGCGCGCGGCGCAGGCCGTGCAGGCCGCTTGCGGGGCTGGCACAAGGCACATGACACGCGATGAAATTGCCGCCGCCTATCCGTTCTACCAGCTCGACGATATCATCGCGGGGAACCATAATCTGGTGGATGAGGGATATTTTGATGGCAATACCCTGTTTGATTGGTGGAAACGCACCGCGAAAGAGCGTGGCGTGGGATATATCACCAACGAGGTCACCGCCATCACCCGCAACGCATCCGGCACCCGTGTCGAAAGCGTAACACTGGCCAGTGGCGAAACCATCGCCTGCGGCACACTCGTCAACGCCGCCGGTACGCGCGGCGCGCAGGTAGCAGCGATGGCGGGGATCAGCATCCCGGTGGAACCGCGCAAACGCTATACGTTCATTTTTGATGCTGCCGAACCGCTGGACCGTGATCTGCCGCTGACGATTGACCCGTCAGGGGTCCATGTCCGCACCGATGGTCAATATTACATGGCCGGGTGTCCGCCCGAGGATGACCATGCCGTTGATCCCGCTGATTTCACCGAGGATCATGCGATCTGGGAGGATCACGTCTGGCCCATCATCGCGACCCGCATCCCCCAGTTCGAGGCGGTCAAACTGCGAAATTCATGGGCAGGGCATTATGATTACAACACGCTGGACCAGAATGTGATTGCCGGGCCGCATACGAAGATCGGCAATTTCATCTTTGTGAACGGGTTTTCCGGGCATGGTTTCCAGCAAGCCCCCGCCATGGGGCGCGGGATGGCGGAATGGATCACCTATGGCGCATATCGCACGCTGGACTTGACCCCATTCAGCTATGCCCGCATCGAAAAGGGTGAAAGGTTCACCGAAAAAGCGGTGATCTGATCATGTTGAAAGGAAAGATGATGAAGAAACTTGTGCTGACAGGGGCCGCAGGCCGGCTTGGGTCCTACCTGCGCGAACCGCTGACGCGGATGGCGGATCACCTCGTTTCTACCGATATTATTCATGATATCGGCAAACTTTATGAGGGCGAGTCATATACGCAGGCTGATCTGACCGATCTGTCCGCGATGGAAGAGGTGCTGAAAGGTGCCGATATGGTCGTGCATTTCGGAGCCATCGGGGACGAGGCACCTTGGGACGATATCCTTCAGTCCAATATCATTGGCGCTTATAACGTCTGGGAAGCTGCCTATCGCAATGGCGTCAAACGTGTTGTCTATGCCAGTTCGGTCCATGCCGTGGGGATGCATCTGAAAACCGACACCATCACGCTGGATGCGCCGCACCGGCCAGACACCTATTACGGTCTGGCCAAGTGCTTTGCCGAGGATCTGGCGAGTTTGTACTGGGACAAACGCGGTGTGGAATCGGTCTGTATGCGGATTTTCTCCTGCGCGCAGGCCACGAATGCCCGCAGCATCGGCACTTGGCTGTCCTATGATGATCTGATCCATCTGGTGGAACGGTCGATCGACAGCCCTGTCGTGGGGTTCACCAAGGTCTGGGGCATTTCCAACAATGACCGTGCCGTGGTGGATAACAGCAAGGCCGGGCATCTGGGCTACCGGCCCAAGGATAACGCCGAAGAATTCGCCAAGGATGTCTTTGCCAAGACCCCGCCTTTGGACAACAAGGACCTTGCAAATCTGTGCATCGGCGGTCCTTTCGCCACCGTTGAACTGGGCAATTCCGGTGTCGCCGCCCTTGGCGTGGTGAACGATAAAAAGACGACCTGAGGCTGGTCGCGGTCAGTCTTTGGCCGACCGCGACACCCACATGCCCGCAAGGATCAGCGCCACCCCGGCGATGCGCGCCAAAGGATTTCCCGCCGTGCCCATGATGATGTCGATCACCACGCCCGAAATCATCTGCCCCGCGATAATCAAAAGCGCGGTCTGCGCCGCCCCGATCCGGGGGATCAGCCAGGATCCGGCGGCGATAAAGACAAAACCGACCGGCCCGCCCAGATAGGCCCAATAGGGCGCATCCTGCGGCGCACCGGCGAAGAGCCCGCCAAACACAAGCGCCGCCAACGTGATGAAAACCAGCCCGACAAAGTGATTCCAGAACGACGATTCCAGCGCCGAGGTGGACAAAGCCAGCCGCCCGTTGATCTGGCGCGACAGCGACACCAGCACGCCTGCCAGAATGGCGAGAGCCGCAAAAATCATGCCACGCCACCGAAAAAGATCAGCACCAGACTGCCCGCGATGATCAGCACCAGTGCCAGATAATCGCGCGGTTTTGGCATCCTTTGCGGCAATCCGAACAACCCGCGAATATCGGCGATCAGGCTGAACACCATCTGCCCGGCCAGCCCAAGCGCGATGGTGCCCGACAATGCCAGCGCGCTGTTCATTGTGGCCGAGGTCAGCATGACAGTGACGCCGCCGGCGATCCCGCCCAGATAGGCCCAGAGCGGCGGTCGCTTTGGGCTGGCACGTCCGGGGCGCAGGGCGAGCAGGATGACAACCGCAAGGCAGGTACCTGTCAGATGTGGCACCCAAGAGGCAAAAAACAATGACCCATAGGCGGCCAGCGTGCCGTTGAACAAGACCATCAGCGACAGCAGACCACCGGCCCCAAAGGCGGCGGCAAAATGCAAAAGACGTGGGGACCGGACCAGATCAGACATGCGCAATATCTCGCGACTGGTCCAGGGAAAGGCAATCGCTATCCGCGCGCCTGGCGCAAAATCATTGCGGCGGCGGGCGGGTGGGACAACAATAGCAACCACACTCGCGTCGGTGGCAAGTGGCACTTGCAAAGTACATTACCAACAATAGCAATGCGTAACAGGCGCCGCTTGTTCACCAGACCACACCACCACCACAATCATTAACAAACAATGCGCGTGAGATCGGTCTTGCTGTCCCACGCCCTAGATGACCGGGAGATGTGGTTAGAATTTGTCATAAAACGCATATTTTAACGACTTTGGTTTTACACTGCCCGTTGACATAGGCCGGACAGGTCTGTAACCGGCCCTTTCATTGGTGTTGGTGGACCGCGCAAGCGGAACCCTGTCGGCGTGGCAAAATCCACGCAAAGGACAACGCCCTTCGCAACTGAATGAAGGAGATCAGCGTATGACAAAGCGTACCGCTGCCAAATATAAAATTGATCGCCGGATGGGTGAAAACATCTGGGGTCGCCCAAAATCCCCCGTCAACCGTCGTGAATACGGCCCCGGCCAGCATGGTCAGCGCCGCAAGGGCAAATTGTCCGACTTCGGCACACAGCTGCGCGCCAAGCAAAAGCTGAAGGGTTACTATGGCGACCTGACCGAAAAACAGTTCCGTCGCATTTATGCCGAAGCGGAACGTGTCAAAGGCGACACCGGTGAAAACTTGATCGGTCTGCTGGAGCGGCGTCTGGATGCGGTTGTTTACCGTGCGAAATTCGTTCCCACAGTCTTTGCCGCACGCCAGTTCGTGAACCACGGCCATGTGACCGTGAACGGCCAGCGCGTGAACATTCCTTCCTACCGTGTGAAAGAAGGCGATGTGATCGAAGTCCGTCAGAAATCCAAGCAATTGGAAATCGTGCTGGTTGCAACACAATTGCCAGAGCGTGATGTGCCCGATTACATGGAAGTCGATCACAACAAGATGGTCATGACATTCGTGCGTACACCGACTTTGGCCGATGTGCCTTATCCGGTGACGATGGAACCGAACCTCGTGGTCGAATTCTACGCCAAGAACTGATTTTACTGCATATCTGTTGCAGTTTCGGAAGGCCGTCCCACTGGGGCGGCCTTTTGTTTTTGTATTGTTGATCCGGATTTTGAACAAAGCCAGGCAACCTTCCCTGCGGGGAAGATCAGCGTCATTCACGGCCTGCGGCGCGGATGTGCATGAAGTGCCGTGCGCTGCGTGCACATATCTTTAATCTCTTGTTGCGCGAATTGTCTTGTCTCTGGTCACGGCCTTGTCGCGGCGTTAGAACGGCCCTGATTTCATACGGAAGACCTAAGCATGGCGAATGGCATTCAACCGCAACCCGGCATTCTCGATATCGCGCTTTACGTGGGCGGGGCATCGCAGCTGGAAGGGCAGAGCAATGTTCTGAAACTCTCTTCGAACGAGAACCCCTTGGGCGCGAGCCCCGCGGCGATGCAGGCCTTTGCCCGTGCCGCGCATGAATTGCACCGTTATCCGTCCACTGATCATGCCTCACTGCGCGACGCGATTGCAGATGTCTGGGAGGTTGATCCGGCCCGTGTGATTTGTGGCGTGGGATCAGGCGAGATTCTGAAATTGCTAGGCGAAGCCTATGCCGGGCCGGGTGATGAGGTGATGTTCACCGAACACGGGTTTTCGATGTATCCGATCTATGCCCATGCTTGTGGCGCGACCCCTGTCGTCGTGCCGGAACGCGACCGTGTCGTCGATGTCGATGCGATCCTGGCCGCCTGCACGGATAAGACACGGCTGATCTATCTGGCCAATCCGGCCAACCCAACTGGAACGATGATATCCGAGGATCAGGTCGCCCGTCTGGCGGCCGGCCTGCCGCCACAGGCGTTGCTGGTGCTGGACGGGGCCTATGCCGAATTCGTCGAAGGGTTTGATGCGGGCCGGTCTTTGGTCGATGCGCGTGACAATGTCATCATGACGCGGACCTTTTCCAAGATTTACGGTCTGGGCGGGTTGCGGATCGGCTGGGCTTACGGCCCGCAGGCGGTGATCGATGTGCTGAACCGCCTGCGTGGGCCGTTCAACCTGTCTGCCGCCGCCCTTGCCGCTGCCGAGGCCGCAATGCGCGATGCGGCCCATACCGAGCGGTGCCGGGTGGAAAACGCCCGCTGGCGCGACTGGCTGGCCGCGGGGCTGGCTGAATTGGGCGTGCCGTCGGACCCGTCCAGTGCCAATTTCATCCTCGCCCGTTTCGCCAGCGCGGAAGAGGCGCAGGCCTGTGATGCCTATCTGCGGTCACAGGGGATCATCGTGCGGCAGGTGGCGGGTTACGGTCTGCCGCAATGTCTGCGGATCACCGTGGGTGACGAATCGGCCTGTCGCCGGGTGGTGCATGCCGTCGCGCAGTTCAAAGGCTCGCGTTGATGGCAGTGATCTATGACAAGGTTGCGCTGATCGGGTTGGGGCTGATTGCGTCATCCATGTGCCATGCGATGCGGCGGGGCGGTCTGGCGGGACAGATCGTAGGCTATGCAAGGTCGGCTGAAAGCCGCGCCATCGCGCGTGAGATTGGCCTTTGCGATCTCGTGACCGACACGGCGGCCGAGGCTGTGGCGGATGCCGATCTGGTCGTGCTTTGCGTGCCGGTCGGCGCGATGGAGGCTGTTGCGCGTGAAATCGGGCCACATCTGAAAAAGGGGGCCACGCTGAGCGATGTCGGATCGGTCAAACGGGCCGTGATCGATGCGGTCAGCCCTTTTGTGCCGGAAGGGGTGCATTTCATCCCCGCCCATCCGTTGGCAGGGACCGAACACTCGGGACCACGGTCCGGCTTTGCCGAATTATTCGACAATCGGTTCTGCATTCTGGTGCCGGTCGCGGGCACCGATCCGGCGGCGGTCGCGCGTCTGGCGGATCTGTGGCGCGAAATTGGCAGCAATGTTGATGAGATGGACGCCGATCACCATGATCTGGTGCTCGCTGTCACCAGCCATACGCCGCATCTGATTGCCTATACGATGGTCGGCGTGGCGGATGAATTGCGCCGGGTGACCGATAGCGAAGTGATCAAATATTCCGCCGCCGGTTTCCGGGACTTCACCCGGATCGCGGCCTCTGACCCCACCATGTGGCGCGATGTGTTCTTGCACAACAAGGATGCGACGCTGGAAATTCTGGGCCGCTTTACCGAGGAATTATTCGCCCTGCAGCGTGCGATCCGGCTCGGCGATGGTGATCATCTGCATGCCTATTTTACCCGCACAAGGTCGATCCGCCGGTCGATTATCGAGGCGGGGCAGGATACCGATGCCCCGAACTTTGGCCGCAAACCGGCGACCAAGCGGGGATGATGCGCGCGCTGGCCATCGGTCTTGCCCTTTGGGTCAGCCCTTTGGCGGCGCAGGAGGATGAGGGCAGCACTGCCGTGCCCGCCTCAGTTCTGCGTCCTGTCGCGCGGCCGGAGAGTATCGGCAACAGACCACCCCAGATCGTCTCGCCTCAAACCAGTGCTTTGGCCGTCCAGCAATCTTTGCGCCCGGTGCCGCGTCCTGCCAGCGTCGCCTCCGTCGCGCAGGAACAGCAGATTGCCCGCCAGCGTGGCCAGATCTGTGGTGATGTATCGCTGCAAGGCGAGGTGCTGGGCGTTGTCGAAGGGCCGGGTGCCTGCGGTGTCACCGATGCGGTGCGGGTCAAGGCTGTCGCTGGGGTGACGCTGGTGCCGCAGGCGACGATGGATTGCGGCACGGCAGAGGCCCTGAAAGACTGGGTGACCGAAGGTGCTGTGCCCGCCATCGGCGATCTGGGCGGCGGCATCGACAGCCTGCGCGTCGGATCGCATTACGCCTGCCGCAACCGCAACAATGCCACCGCCGGGCGGATGTCAGAACATGCGCTGGGTCGCGCCATCGATATTGCCGCAATCGGCTTGCGCGATGGCTCTGATATCACTGTGCTGCGCGGGTGGAACAACGCAACCCATGGGCCTTTGTTGCGCCGCATGTGGCAGGCGGCTTGCGGGCCGTTCGGCACCGTGCTTGGGCCCGAAGCGAACCGGTTTCACCATGACCATTTCCACTTTGACACGGCACGGTATCGCAACGGCACCTATTGCCGCTGATCACGGGTTTACCCTGCGTGGCTTGGGTTCTATAAGCGCGGCCATGACCAGCATGATGATCCTACGCATTACTTGCCCGGCGGTTTGATCTTTCAGACCGACCGGGACTATGGTGCAAGCGATTGCGCACCGCGCCTCATCTTTCCTTACATTCACGATTGACCAAAGGACGCGACACATGTGCGCCGAGACGACTGATTACAAAAATACCCTGAACCTGCCGCAAACCGATTTCCCGATGCGCGCGGGCCTGCCGAAACGCGAACCCGATTGGCTGGCGCGCTGGGCGCAGATCGGGGTTTACGACAAACTCCGCGCCAAGGCCGAAGGGCGCAAACCCTTCACCCTGCATGACGGCCCGCCCTATGCGAATGGCAACCTGCATATCGGCCATGCGCTGAACAAGATCCTGAAGGATATGGTCGTACGCAGCCAGCAGATGATGGGCCGCGATGCGCGCTATGTGCCGGGCTGGGATTGCCACGGGTTGCCGATCGAATGGAAGATCGAAGAGAAATACCGCGCCAAGGGGCAGGATAAAGACGCCGTGGATGTCGTCGATTTCCGGCAGGAGTGTCGCAAATTTGCCGAAGGCTGGGTCGATATCCAGCGCGAGGAATTCAAACGCCTTGGCATCACCGGCAATTGGGACGACCCCTATCTGACGATGGCGTTTCATGCAGAACGAGTGATTGCAGAGGAATTCCAGAAATTCCTGATGAATGGGACGCTGTATCAAGGGTCCAAGCCCGTGATGTGGTCGCCGGTGGAAAAGACCGCACTTGCCGAGGCCGAGGTGGAATATCATGACAAGGAAAGTTTTACCGTCTGGGTGAAATTCCGGGTGGCAAGTTTTGATCTGCCCGATGTCGCCTTGTCAGATGAAGAAGCGACGGACAGCGACCGCGAATCCGTGGCCGAGGCTGTGGCGCAGACCCATGACGATATGGTGGGTGCCTATGTGGTAATCTGGACCACAACGCCTTGGACGATCCCGTCGAACAAGGCTGTCGTCTATGGTGCTGGCTTTGACTATGGCCTTTACGAGGTTGTGGACACGCCCGCGGAAAGCTGGGTCAGGAAAGGCGAACGCTATATCCTTGCCGATAAGCTGGCAGCACAGACCTTTGCCCGCGCCCGGTTGGAAGAGGGTCAATGGCGGCGCGTGCGCGATGTGACCCCGGCCCAATTTGCCGGGATGACACTGACCCACCCACTGCATGGGGCCGAAGGGGCCAATGGCGAATGGGACGGACCGCGCGATTTCCGCGCTGCTGATTTCGTCACCGATGAAGAAGGCACCGGTTTCGTGCATTGCGCCCCGTCCCACGGGATGGAGGAATATGAGCTTTATCGTGACCTTGGCATGTTGCAGCAGGTCATCACCTATAATGTGATGGACGACGGGTCTTTCCGCGAAACGCTGCCCTTCTTTGGCGGCAAGCTGATCCTGAAAGCCAATGGCAAGGAAGGCGATGCAAACACCGCCGTCATCGACAAGCTGGTCGAAGTCGGTGGACTTCTCGCACGCGGGAAGATCAAGCATTCCTACCCCCATAGTTGGCGGTCCAAAGCGCCGGTGATCTATCGCAATACGGCGCAATGGTTCGTGGCGGTCGATCAGCCGCTGGGCGACGGCAACGACACCTATGGCACGACGATCCGCGAACGCGCTTTGCGGTCCATCGATGAATTGGTGACATGGACGCCCAAGACGGGCCGGAACCGGCTGTATTCGATGATCGAGGCGCGGCCTGATTGGGTCCTGTCTCGGCAACGCGCCTGGGGCGTGCCGCTGACCTGTTTCACCAAGAAAGGGGCCGCACCCGGCGACCCGGATTTCCTGCTGCGCGATGCAGCTGTGAACGCCCGCGTGCTGGAAGCTTTTGAGGCAGAAGGCGCGGACGCTTGGTATAAAGCAGGTGCCAAGGAACGTTTCCTGACCGGCAGCGTGAACCCTGATGATTACGATCAGGTGTTCGACATCCTCGACGTCTGGTTCGATTCCGGCTCCACCCACGCCTTCGTTTTGCGCGACCGCGCCGATGGGTCGACGGATGGGATGGCCGATCTGTATCTCGAAGGTACCGACCAGCATCGCGGCTGGTTCCATTCCTCGATGTTGCAGGCCTGCGGTACCAAAGGCCATGCGCCTTATCGCGGCGTGCTGACGCATGGGTTCACGCTGGATCAGAAGGGCATGAAAATGTCCAAATCCATCGGCAATACCATCGCGCCCGAAAAGGTCGTGCAGCAATATGGCGCGGACATCCTGCGGCTTTGGGTGGCGCAGTCGGATTACACGGCTGATCTGCGGATCGGGGATGAGATCCTCAAAGGCGTCGCCGACAGCTATCGTCGGTTGCGCAACACGATGCGCTTTATGTTGGGCTCGCTGGCTGATTTCAGCGAGGCTGACCGAGTCGCCCCGGCAGATATGCCGGAACTGGAACGCTGGGTGCTGCACCGGCTGGCGGAACTGGATGTCACCGTGCGCGAAGGTTACGCGCGCTATGATTTCCAGGGCGTGTTTCAGGCGGTCTTTACCTTCGCCACTGTCGATCTCTCTGCCTTCTATTTCGACGTGCGCAAGGACGCGCTTTATTGCGATGGCGATACGGCGCGCCGCCGGGCGGCACGGACCGTGCTGGATATCCTGTTCCACCGGATCACCCGCTGGCTGGCACCGATGCTGTGTTTCACGATGGAAGAGGTCTGGCTGGAACGGTTCCCCGGCGATGACAGTTCGATCCATCTGGAAGATTTCGTCGCAACGCCGGACGATTGGCGCGACAATGCTTTGGCCGCGAAATGGGCGACAGTGCGCCGCGCCCGCCGTGTCGTGACCGGCGCGTTAGAGGTCGAACGCACCGCCAAGGTCATCGGCGCATCGCTGGAGGCGGCCCCCACCGTCTATGTCAGTGCCGATGTGGCGAAGGTGCTGGAAACCACTGCCTTTGATGATCTGTGCATCACGTCCGGCATCACGATCAGCACCAATGCCGCACCAGACGGCGCGTTCAAGCTGGACGATGTGGCTGATATCGCCGTGGTCTTTGCCCGCGCGGATGGCGAGAAATGCGAACGCTGCTGGAAAATCCTACCGGATGTCGGCACTCATAGCCATCCGGGCGTCTGCGGGCGCTGCGATGAGGCTTTGAGCTAAAACGGGAAAGGGGCGGCGAAAACGCTGCCCCTTTTCACATCGTCAGAGCATAAATATCCCCGCCGGAGGCATCAAAGTTTTTGTCTTAGCCGTCCTTGCCATACATGATCTGCTGCGAAATCCCGGCGAACAGCAGATAGACCGAGGTCACGACCAGCCCTGTATGCGCCCAGCTTTGTGGATGGAAATCCACCCAGGCGGCCCAACCGGCAAACAAGGTCCAGGCCAGCGCCATCGGCAAAGTCACCATCCGCCAGCGTTTGGTGCGCACCGGATGGACGAATTTCAGCGGCAGGAACATCGCTACGGCCAGAGATGACACCAACACCAGCGAGATCCAGAAATTCGGTTCCAGCGAAAAGATCACCAGCACCAGCATGTTCCAGCAGCCCGGAAAGCCGGAGAAGGAATAATCTTTTGTTTTCATCCTTGTATCGGCGAAATAGAGCGCCGAGGCAAAAGTGATCGCAATGATCGCGAACCATCCGGTCCAGCCGGGCAACAGGCCGGATTTGAACAGGGCATAGGCAGGCACGAAGACGTAAGTCAGGTAATCGATGATCAGGTCCAGCAGCACACCGTCAAAGACCGGTGCGTTGCGCGTGACCTCATATTTGCGGGCCAAGGGGCCGTCGATCCCGTCCACAAAGAACGCGACCACCAGCCACAAAAACATCAGATCCCATTTCTGTTCGACCGCGGCCAGCATCGCCAGCATCGCAAAGACAGCGCCCGAGGCGGTGAGCAGGTGAACGGAAAGGGCTTTGGCACGAAGATTCATCAAACTGTCATAGCTAATTTTCACTGCGGGGCAATCGTAAACTCAGGCTTTGGGATGGGCGCGGTCATAGACAGCCATCAGTTGCGCGCTATCCACCGCAGTATAGGCCTGGGTTGTAGACAGCGACGCATGGCCCAGCAATTCCTGAATGCTGCGCAGATCGCCGCCCGCCGCCATCAGATGGGTGGCAAAGGAATGGCGCAAGGCATGCGGTGTGGCCGTTGCAGGCAGACCCAGTTGCAGGCGGGCCTGTTCCACGACTTTCTGGATCGCGCGGGGGGCAAGTGGGCCACCACGGATCGCGCGGAACAAGGGGGCTGTGGGTGTCACCTCATAAGGACAAAGCCGGATGTATTCGGCGACAGCATCCCGGGCGACATCCAGCACCGGGACAATCCGTTCCTTGCCACCTTTGCCGGTGATCCGCAGCACCGGTGGCAGGGGGGTATCCTTGCCGGTCAGTGACAAAGCCTCTGATATCCGCAGACCGCAGCCGTAAAGCAGGGTAATCACCGCGCCGTCGCGGGCGGCGACCCAAGCCTCGCGCGATTGCAGCCCGACCTGATCGATCATGTCACTGGCGGCTGGCGGGCTGAGCGGGCGGGGTAGTTTTGCGCTGAATTTCGGCGATCTTGTCGATAAGACCGCTGTCGGTTCAAACCCTTCGCGCTGGGCCAGCCAGCGGTAGAAGGATTTGACCGCCGACAAAGATCGCGCCAATGACCGCGCCGCCACGCCGCGACTGCGTTCATGCGCCATCCAGGCGCGCATATCGGCGACGCTGATCCGGGCCAAAGGGGCGAGCCCCGTCGCGCCGCCATGATGCTGTGTCATGAAGGTCAGAAAGCCCAGCACATCGGCCTGATAGGCCTTGATCGTATTGGGGGCTGCCCCGGCCAATGCGCGCTGCTGGTCCAGCCAATGATCCAGCGCCTGTGTCAGCGCAGGCGCGATCATCCCAGCCAGCGGCGCAGCACCCGTTCCAGCACGCCGGTGAAAAACGCCATCAGATCAGTGCCTTGGCTCTGGCTGAATAGTTGTGCATCCTTGCTGCCCATCACCAGCATCGCGGGCAGACGCCCGGTGCCAAGGTCGAGCTTCAGACAGGCTTCGGATCTGATCTCGCTCGCGTTTTCGCCGTAAAGGCTGGCACCGACATTGGTGAATTTGCGCAACGTGACCTGCCGTGCGGGCAGATTGCGCGCCATCGTGATGTAATCACTGACAAAACCCGACGCAACCGAAGCCACGACCGGGCCAAGATCGCTTTGATGGTCGGGGTCATTGACCTCCAGCACCAGACGGATCGCATCGACGCGCAGAGTATTGGCGACATCGCCCGCCAGATCGGTCAGAAATCCGGCAAAAGTCGCCGCATCCATCATCCGCAGGATCGCGCGATGCACCTGATTGGTGCCGGCAAGATTGTCATAGGCGGCGGCGATCACATTGCGATGGGTGTCTTCAAGCTTGTCAAACCGCGCCTCAAGCCGGTCCATCGCGATGGCGCGCAGATCGACGATATTATTGCCTTTGGCATCGTCATTGGCCCCCACAAGGGCGCGCATCAGATCGGGATCGTCCAGTAAAAAATCGGGGTTTGCGATGATTTTCGCGCGAAGATCATCGGCAAGTGCTGGTTTGGTCATGGGCTGCTCTGCTTTTGTTTTGTGACACATTAACAGGTCTGGCAGGGCAGTGCCGCAACTTTTTTACGGGTGGTGGAGGCAGGATGGGTGATATCACCCATCCTACGGGCGGCTTACAAAATCGTGATGCCGGCTTTTTCGATATCGGCCATAAAGCCTGCCAGACCTTTGTCGGTCAGGATGTGATTGGCCATCGCCTTGATCACCGCAGGCGGTGCCGTGGCCACATCGGCGCCGATCTTGGCACAATCGGACATATGGTTCGCGGTGCGGATCGAGGCGGCAAGGATCTGCGTGGCAAAGCCGTAATTGTCATAGATCGTGCGGATATCCTCGATCAGTTCCAGACCGTCGATGTTGATATCATCCAAGCGCCCGATGAAGGGGCTGATGAAGGTCGCGCCGGCTTTGGCCGCCAGCAAGGCTTGATTGGCCGAGAAGCACAGGGTCACATTGACCATGATGCCTTCGTCCGACAATGTCTTGCAGGTTTTCAGACCGGCCCAGGTCAGCGGCACTTTGACCGCAATATTATCGGCGATCTTGGCCAGCTTGCGGCCTTCGGCCAGCATGGTTTCAGCGTCCAATGCCACGACTTCGGCGGAGACCGGACCTGCAACCAAATCGCAGATTTCCTTGGTCACTTCCAGAATGTTGCGGCCGGATTTGGCGATCAGCGATGGGTTGGTTGTCACCCCATCCACCATCCCGAGATCGTGCAATTCCTTGATCTGGTCGATATCGGCTGTGTCTACGAAAAACTTCATAACTTCCCTCCGGGGATGGGTTGGTGTTTGCTGTCCCAGCGTTTACCTGACCACAGGCGATGCGTGAACCCTCAAAAGGCGGTTATGACAGACAGCTATTTTCATCAAGGCGATCTGGTCGGTGTGCTGACGACGCAACCGCTCGACCGGGTGCTGGATTACAAAGCGCCGGAAGGGGGATGCCATCTGGGGGCTTTTGTCGAGGTGCCTTTGGGGCCGCGGAAAGTGCTGGGTGTTGTCTGGGGGCCGGGCAAGGGCGATTATGACCTTGCCAAGATCCGCTCGGTCATCCGGGTGCTGGACCTTGCGCCGATGCGCGATGAAATGCGCGATTTCCTGACCCGCGCGGCGGATTACACGCTGACGCCGCTACCTGCGATGCTGCGCCTTGGCACCCGCGCGCCGGGTCTGGGCGATGCGCCGTCCATGCGCAAGGTCTATCGGCTGGGCGGCGGCGAGCCAGACCGCAAGACCGCTGCCCGCGACAAAGTGCTAGGAGTGCTGCGAGATTACGGCGGGCTGGCGTTTACCCTGAAAGAACTGGCCGAGGCGGCAGATGTCGGCCCGTCGGTGGTCAAAGGTCTGGTGGCACAGGGCGCGGTGGTGGAAGAAGATGCGCCGCGCGATACGGCCTATCCAAGGCTTGATCCGGAGTTTGGCGGCAAGACGCTGAGCCCTGATCAGGCCGCAGGGGCCGAGGCGTTGCGCAAACGTTTGCGCGATGATTGCTATGGCACGACCCTGCTGAAAGGCGTGACCGGGTCCGGCAAGACCGAGGTCTATCTGGAGGCTGTCGCGGAATGCTTACGCCTGGGCCGTCAGGCGCTGGTGCTGCTGCCCGAAATCGCCCTGTCAGGTGAATTCATCGAAAGGGTCGAGGCGCGGTTTGGCCGCAAACCCGCCGAATGGCATTCCGGCGTGACGATGACCGAACGCCGCCGCTGCTGGCGGATGGTCGGGCAGGGTGATGCGCAACTGATCGTCGGCGCACGCTCGGCTCTGTTTCTGCCATTCCAGAATCTTGGCCTGATCGTCGTCGATGAAGAACATGACACGTCGTATAAACAGGAAGATGGCGTGCTTTATAACGCCCGCGACATGGCGGTGCTGCGCGCGGCTTTGTGTGGCGCGCAGGTGGTGCTGGCCTCGGCCACGCCCAGTCTGGAAAGCTGGGCCAATGCGCAGGCGGGCAAGTATCAGCGGCTTGACCTGACGTCCCGCTTCGGTGCGGCGGTCATGCCGCAGATGGATGCGATTGATATGCGGGTGGAAGAGGTGCCGCATGGGCGCTGGGTGTCATCGACCTTGCGCGCTGCCATCGCCGACAGGCTGGAAAAAGGCGAACAATCGCTGATTTTCCTCAACCGGCGCGGCTATGCGCCTGTCACGCTCTGCCGGGCCTGCGGGCATCAGATCGGTTGTGATCATTGCGATGCGCGGATGGTCGAACATCGGTTCCAGAACCGGCTGATGTGCCACCAATGTGGTGAGACAAAGCCGATTCCGGTGATCTGCCCCTCCTGCGGTGCGGCGGATAAGCTCGCCGCTGTTGGCCCCGGTGTGGAACGGATGGGCGAAGAGGTGGCAGCACTGTTCCCCAAGGCGCGGATCGCTGTGCTGTCATCCGACCTTTACGGGTCTGCCCGCGCCATGAAGGCGCATATCGCCGAAATCGCGCAAGGCGGGACCGATATCATCATCGGCACGCAATTGGTTGCCAAAGGCCATAATTTCCCGCTGCTCACCTTGGTCGGCGTGATTGATGCCGATCTGGGTCTGCAAGGCTCTGATCTGCGTGCGGCGGAACGGACCTTTCAGCTGATGCGCCAGGTCGCGGGGCGGGCGGGGCGCGCTGCCACCCCCGGCGTGGCGTTGCTGCAGACCTATCAGCCTGACCATCCGGTGATCCGCGCGATCCTGAACGGGGATGAGGAAAGCTTCTGGTCCGCCGAAGCGGAAGAGCGGCGCGCCGCCGGTGTCCCGCCTTACGGGCGGATGGCAGGGATCATCCTCAGCGGCCCTGATCTGAAAGCGGTGTTTGACCTTGGCAATGATATGGCCCGCCGCGATGGCCCTTTGCACCAAATCGGGGCGCAGGTCTACGGTCCGGCCCCCGCACCCATCGCCCGCGTGCGGGGCAACCACCGGGTGCGGCTGCTGGTCAAGGCAGATAAATCAGCGCCTTTGCAGGCTGCTCTGACGCAATGGGTCGCGCAGTTCCGCTTGCCTAGCAACCTGCGCCTCGCCATCGACATCGACCCACAAAGCTTTTATTAACCCAATCGTCGGAGCCCAAATATCCCCGCCGGAGGCATAAAAGTTCTTAATCCTGACCCATCTCCGCCCGCCAATGCCGCCGACAGAGCGAGACATAGCGATCATTTCCCCCAATCACGATCTGATCGCCCGAGGATAACACCCGCCCTTCGGCATCCTTGCGCACCACCATCGTCGCCTTCTTGCCGCAATGGCAGATCGTGCGGACCTCGCGCATTTCATCGGCCAGTGCCAGCAGCGCGGCTGAGCCGGGAAACAATTCCCCCAGAAAATCCACCCGTAGCCCGAATGTCATGATCGGCACGTTCAGATCATCCACCGCGCGCGCCAGTTGCCAGACCTGATCTTTATCCAGAAACTGCGCCTCGTCGATGAAAACGCAGGCACAGGGGCCAGCAGCCAGCCGCGCCTGGATCTTGGCGAACAGATCTTCACCGGGGGCAAAGGTGTCGGCATCGGCACCAATCCCGATGCGGCTGCCGATCCGTCCATGCCCCGCGCGATTGTCGAGCTGCGCGATCATCAGATAGGTCTGCATGCCGCGTTCGATGTAATTATGCGACGCCTGCAACAGGACAGTCGATTTGCCCGCGTTCATGGTCGAGTAATTGAAATAGAGCTTTGCCATGCGGCTGATTAGCCCCGTGACAGACGTGATGGCAAGAGGGACGGACAGGTCTTTTCCTCCCGCTGCAATCTGCTAGGTCCTGACCAAGACGAAAGGATGCAAGCCATGGACCTGACAGATCTTCCCAACATCATGCCCGGTGCCTTGCAGCCGCTGGATCATGCCGCTTTGGCCGGGCCGGGTGATCCGGGCCATCCGCCGCGCATCCTGTTGCTTTACGGATCGCTCCGCCCGGTCAGCTATTCCCGCCTCTGCGCGGAAGAGGGCGCGCGCGTGCTGCGCGCCTTGGGCTGCGAGACGCGGATGTTCGACCCCGCAGGCCTGCCGCTGCCCGATGATGGCGTCGATGCAACCCACCCCAAGGTTGCCGAATTGCGTGAATTGGTGCTCTGGTCCGAAGGCATGGTCTGGTCCAGCCCCGAGCGGCATGGTGCGATGACAGCGATCATGAAAGCGCAGATCGACTGGCTGCCGCTGTCGCCCATTGGCGGCATCCGCCCGACGCAGGGCAAGACTTTGGCGGTGATGCAGGTCTCTGGCGGGTCGCAATCTTTCAACACAGTCAATCAGTTGCGCATATTGGGGCGCTGGATGCGGCTGATCACGATCCCCAACCAATCCTCTGTCCCGATGGCGTTCAAAGAGTTTGAGGGTGGGCGGATGAAACCCTCCCCCCTTTACAACCGGATCGTCGATGTGATGGAGGAACTCGCCCGCTTCACCCTGATGACACGCAGCCGCGACAAAATGCTGACGGATCGCTATTCTGAACGGGTCGAAACCCTGCAGGACGTGCATGACCGCGTCAGCGGTTAGGCGCGTTCCAGAATGACCGACCCCACCGAATAGCCCGCGCCAAACGAACAGATCAGCCCTTTGTCGCCCGCCACCAGATCATTGGAATTCTGCGCAAAAGCGATGATCGACCCCGCTGATGACGTGTTGGCGTAATCCTGCAGGATATTGGGCTGCTCTGCCGGTTCCGGCACGCGGCCCAGCACCTTGCGGCCGATGTAATCGTTCATCGTCTTGTTCGCCTGATGCAGCCAAAGGCGGCGCAAATCATCCGGCACCACGCCAGCATCCGCCAGATGGGCGGCGATATGGTCGCTGACCAGCGGCAGCACCTCTTTGAACACCTTGCGCCCGTTTTGCATGAATTGCATGTCGCGGCGGTCGTCCATCGCATCATGGGTGCGGCGCAGATAGCCGTTGTTGTTGCGGATATTATTGCTGAATTGCGTCGCACAGCGGGTGGAGATCACCTTGAAATGCGGCCCTTCCAGCCCTTCATCGCGTTCAAGCAAGGTCGCCGTCGCCACATCGCCAAAGATGAAATGACAGTCGCGGTCGCGCCATTCCAGATGGGCACTGCAAATCTCGGGGTTGACCACCAGCGCGCGGCGGATCGACCCGGCACGGATCATATCCGCCGCTGTCTGGATGCCGAAAGTGGCACTGGAACAGGCGACATTCATGTCAAAGGCAAAACCACCGGCACCCAGCAGCTGCTGAATTTCCACACCAATCGCCGGATAGGCGCGTTCCATATTGGACGCGGCACAGATCACCAGATCGACATCGCCCGCATCCACACCCGCCATCGCCAGCGCCTTGCGCGCGGCATCAACCCCGATTTCCGCCATATAGCCCGGCGCGTCATCCGGCCGCTGTGGCAGGCGCGGGAACATGCGGGCAGGGTCCATCAGCCCGGATTTATCCAGCACGAACCGCTGCTCGATCCCCGAAGCGGCAAGGATGAAATCGGCGGAACTATGCGGCTTGGCCGCCACCTCGCCCGCGGCAATCGCATCCGCATGGTCGGCATTCCACAGATCGGCATGGGCGTTGAAGGCGATGACCAATTCATCATTGGTAATCACTTGTGACGGCGTGAACACACCGGTTCCGGTAATCGCTGCGTGATGCATGAAGGCCCCCCTGATGCGCAGATTAGATTAGGGTCGCGGCGACAGCAATGTCCACCGCGACCCCGCGTCCTCAGCTTTCGGGCGGCAGCACGCGCAGGCGCAATTCGCGCAATTGTTCGTTCATCGGCTCGGATGGCGCGCCCATCATCAAATCTTCGGCACGCTGGTTCATCGGGAACATGATGACTTCGCGGATGTTGGACGCATTGGCCAGCAGCATGACGATCCGGTCAATCCCTGCCGCACAGCCACCATGCGGCGGCGCGCCATATTGGAACGCATTGACCATGCCACCGAACCGCTTGCGCACCTCTTCCTCGCCGTAACCCGCAATCTCGAAGGCTTTGAACATGATCTCTGGCTTGTGGTTGCGGATCGCACCCGACACCAGCTCATAGCCGTTGCAGGCCAGATCATATTGATAGCCCCGCACATCCATCGGATCACCCTGCAACGCCTCCATCCCGCCTTGCGGCATGGAAAACGGGTTGTGCTCAAAATCGATCTTGCCGGTTTCCGCATCCTTTTCATAGATCGGGAAATCCACGATCCAGGCAAAGGCGAAACGGTCCGTGTCGGTCAGGCCCAACTCGTCACCGATGACAGTGCGCGCACGCCCCGCCACAGCCTCAAACGCCTTGGGCTTGCCGCCAAGGAAGAATGCCGCATCGCCCAGCCCCAGACCCAATTGCTGGCGGATCGCCTCGGTGCGTTCCGGCCCGATGTTTTTGGCGAGCGGGCCTGCGGCCTCCATCCCCTCACCCTGATCGCGCCAGAAGATATACCCCATCCCCGGCAACCCTTCTTTCTGGGCAAAGGCATTCATGCGGTCACAAAACTTGCGCGACCCGCCGGTGGGCGCCGGAATCGCGCGGATTTCGGTACCGTCCTGCTCCAGCAGCTTGGCAAAAATCGCAAAACCGCTGTCACGGAAATGATCCGACACAACCTGCATCTTGATCGGGTTGCGCAGATCGGGCTTGTCGGTGCCGTACCACAGGGCGGCGTCCTTGTAGGAAATCTGCTCCCAGGTCTGGTCCACTTTGCGCCCGCCGCCGAATTCCTCGAAAATCCCGCCGATCACCGGCTGGATCGTGTCGAACACATCCTGCTGAGTGACGAACGACATCTCCAGATCCAACTGGTAGAAATCGGTGGGCGACCGGTCCGCGCGGGGATCTTCATCGCGGAAACAGGGCGCGATCTGGAAGTACTTATCATAGCCGCTGACCATGATCAGCTGCTTGAACTGCTGCGGCGCCTGCGGCAGCGCATAGAATTTGCCGGGGTGCAGACGCGACGGCACCAGAAAATCCCGCGCACCTTCGGGGCTGGACGCCGTAATAATCGGCGTCTGATATTCGCGGAACCCCTTGTCCCACATCCGCCGGCGCATGGAGGCCACAACGTCAGAGCGCAGTTTCATATTGCTCTGCATCGCCTCGCGCCGCAGGTCGAGATAGCGGTATTTCAGGCGCGTTTCTTCGGGATATTCCTGATCGCCGAACACCATCAGCGGCAATTCCTTGGCCGCGCCCAGCACTTCGATATCGCGGATGAACACCTCGACCTCGCCGGTGGGCAGCTTGGCATTGACCAGTTCAGGGCTGCGCGCCACGACTTCGCCATCGATGCGGATACAATATTCCGACCGCACCTTTTCCACCTCGGCAAAGACCGCAGAATCAGGGTCACACAACACTTGCGTGATGCCGTAATGGTCGCGCAGATCGATGAACAGGATGCCGCCGTGATCGCGCACCCGATTGACCCAACCGGACAGGCGCACGGTTTTGCCGACATCGGCGGCGGTCAGATCGGCACAGGTATGGCTGCGATAGGCGTGCATGGGATGGTCCTTTGGCGAAAATACGGGCAGGCCCGATACACCCCTTTGCCCGACCTATGTCAACCATTGCTTCGCTTTGGTTAAAATACTCCCGCCGGAGGCGTCAAAATCTGCTGATTTTGACTTTACACCATATCCGCCAAGCTAAGCCTTGCACCTGCGCGCGCCATCCCTATAACCCACGACAATTTGCACATCAGGGGGCAGGGCGATGCCAAAGCGGACCGACATCAAATCCATCATGATCATCGGCGCGGGGCCCATCATCATCGGGCAAGCCTGCGAGTTTGACTATTCCGGTGCGCAAGCCTGCAAGGCGCTGCGCGAGGAAGGCTATCGCGTCATCCTCGTCAACTCCAACCCCGCCACGATCATGACCGATCCGGGTCTGGCCGATGCCACCTATATCGAACCGATCACACCTGAAATCGTCGCCAAGATCATCGAAAAAGAACGCCCCGATGCATTGCTGCCCACCATGGGCGGGCAAACTGGCCTGAACACCTCGCTGGCGCTGGCCGATATGGGCGTGCTGGAAAAATTCGGGGTCGAGATGATCGGCGCGAAACGCGAAGCCATTGAAATGGCCGAGGACCGCAAGCTGTTCCGCGAAGCGATGGACCGGCTCGGGATCGAAAACCCCAAAGCCACAATCATCACCGCCCCAAAGATGGACAACGGCAAGCGCGACATCAAGGCGGGCCTGCAACTGGCCATCGACGCCATCGAATATGTGGGCCTGCCCGCGATCATCCGCCCGGCCTTTACCCTTGGCGGCACGGGCGGCGGCGTCGCCTATAACCGTGAACAATATGAATATTATTGCCGCACGGGCATGGAAGCGTCCCCCGTTGGTCAGATCCTCGTCGATGAATCCCTGCTCGGCTGGAAAGAGTTCGAGATGGAGGTGGTGCGCGACAAAGCCGACAATGCCATTATCGTTTGCGCGATTGAGAACGTCGATCCGATGGGCGTGCATACTGGCGACAGTATCACCGTCGCGCCCGCGCTGACGCTGACCGACAAGGAATATCAGATCATGCGCAACGGCAGCATCGCCATTCTGCGCGAAATCGGGGTCGAGACGGGTGGGTCGAACGTGCAATGGGCGATCAACCCCGCCGATGGCCGGATGGTGGTGATCGAGATGAACCCGCGGGTGTCGCGGTCATCGGCACTCGCCTCCAAAGCCACCGGTTTCCCGATTGCGAAAATCGCCGCGAAACTCGCCGTGGGCTATACCCTCGATGAGCTCGACAACGACATCACCGGCGTCACGCCCGCATCGTTCGAACCGACCATCGATTATGTCGTCACCAAAATCCCCCGCTTCGCCTTTGAGAAATTCGCAGGCTCCGAACCGCACCTGACCACCGCCATGAAATCCGTGGGCGAGGCGATGGCGATTGGCCGCACCTTCCACGAATCGATGCAAAAGGCGCTGGCCTCCTTAGAAACCGGCCTGACCGGTTTTGACGAAATCACCATCCCCGGCGCGCCCGATGCCGCAGCCATCACCAAGGCGCTGGCCCAGCAAACCCCCGACCGCATCCGCGTGATCGCGCAAGCCATGCGCCACGGCATGTCCGATGATGACATCCATGCGGTGACCAAATTCGACCCTTGGTTCCTCGCCCGTATCCGCGAAATCATCGAGGCAGAGGCTGAGATCCGCAAAAACGGCCTGCCTGTGACGGAAACCGGCCTGCGCAAGATTAAGATGATGGGCTTTACCGATGCCCGCCTTGCCACGCTGACCGGCAGGACCGAAGACAACGTCCGCCGCGCCCGCCACAATCTTGGCGTCACCGCCGTGTTCAAACGCATCGACACCTGCGGCGCGGAATTCGAGGCGCAGACACCCTATATGTATTCCACCTATGAAACCCCCGTCATGGGCGATGTGGAATGCGAGGCGCGTCCGTCTGACCGTAAAAAGGTCGTCATCCTCGGCGGTGGCCCGAACCGGATCGGGCAGGGGATTGAATTTGATTATTGCTGCTGTCACGCCTGTTATGCCCTGACCGATCAGGGCTATGAGACGATCATGATCAACTGCAACCCCGAAACGGTATCGACCGATTATGACACCTCGGACCGGCTTTATTTCGAACCGCTGACCTTTGAACACGTCATGGAAATCCTGCGGGTTGAGCAGGAAAACGGTGTGCTGCACGGTGTGATCGTGCAATTCGGCGGCCAGACACCGCTGAAGCTCGCCAATGCCTTGCATGACGCGGGCATTCCGATCCTTGGCACGACCCCCGACGCCATCGATCTGGCCGAAGACCGGGAGCGGTTCCAGCAATTGGTCGAAAAGCTCGGGCTGAAACAGCCCGTCAACGGCATTGCCCATTCAGATGCTGAAGCGTTCGAGATTGCCAAAACCATCGGCTTCCCCCTCGTGATCCGCCCGTCCTATGTGCTGGGCGGCCGCGCGATGGAGATCGTGCGCGATCAGGCGCAGCTGGAACGCTATATCTCCGAAGCCGTAGTCGTCTCCGGCGACAGCCCCGTTCTGCTCGACAGCTATCTGTCGGGTGCTGTGGAGGTGGACGTGGATTGCCTGTCCGACGGCAAAAACACCCATGTCGCCGGCATCATGCAGCATATCGAAGAAGCGGGTGTGCATTCCGGCGACAGCGCCTGTTCCCTGCCGCCCTATTCGCTGTCGGCGGCAATGATCGCCGAAATCCGCAGCCAGACCGAAAAGCTGGCACTGGCCTTGCAGGTCGTGGGCCTGATGAACATCCAGTTCGCCGTGAAAAACGAAGAAGTCTACCTGATCGAGGTGAACCCCCGCGCATCCCGCACCGTGCCATTCGTGGCCAAAGCGACGGATAGCGCTATCGCCTCCATCGCCGCACGGCTGATGGCGGGCGAGCCTTTGTCCAACTTCCCGCTGCGCGCGCCTTATCCGGTCACGGAAAACCCGATGGATGTGCTGCCTTTGGGCGATGCTTTCACGCTCGCCGATCCAAACACGCCGTGGTTCTCGGTGAAAGAGGCGGTGCTTCCCTTCGCCCGTTTCCCCGGTGTCGATACGATCCTTGGTCCCGAAATGCGCTCCACCGGTGAAGTCATGGGCTGGGACCGCTCCTTCCCCCGTGCCTTCCTCAAGGCGCAGATGGGCGCTGGCACCAACCTGCCCACGCAAGGCACCGTGTTCATTTCGATCCGCGATGAGGACAAGACAGCGGATATGGTGGAAGCGGGCAAAATCCTCCTCTCGCTCGGATTTCAGATCGTGGCGACACGCGGCACCGCCGCTTGGCTCACGGAACACCAGATCGATTGCGAAATCGTCAACAAAGTCTACGAAGGCGGGCTGACCATCGTCGACCGTCTGAAAGACGGCCATATCGCGCTGGTTTTCAACACCACCGAAGGCTCGCAAGCGGTCGAGGACAGCCGCGATATCCGCGCCGTCGCCCTTTACGACAAGATCCCCTATTTCACCACCGCCGCCGCCAGCCATGCCGCCGTGCTGGCCATGCAGGCGCGTGAGGAGGGCGATATCGGGGTGCGGTCGCTGCAGGGGTAATCGATAATGCAGGCGGTGCTACGATTCGTCGTTAAGATCTAGCATTCATCGTACCGCCAGTTGCGATTATCAGGTTTTTATCCACCACCCCTAGTCTGTGAGAGTCAAATATATGTTGACCCGGTTCGAATTCGGTGTATATCTATGGGGATAACGCATGATTTTGTGTCAAGCGTCGTTTTTCCCCAAAATACGCTATATTTCTGTTGACCACCCGATTGGAGTGTCGTCATATCACTTTCAGGTGTTGAAGTAAGGCGACGCCGCCGATGGTTACAGCCATGGCGACGTCTTGTTTCCTCATCATGTAACCCGGCGAGGGGCACTTGAAATGTTGGTAGACACCTCTCTTTGAATCCAAGAGCGGACAATATGTCAAGGGCCCTTCGTCATTCAATCTGATGAAAGGGCAGCAATATGCCATATTACTATGTTAACAAGAACGCGCAAAAAAAACGGTGATCATGAGGTTCATAAGGAGGGATGCGCTTGGCTTCCCGCCTCGGAGAACCGGACCTATCTCGGCTCATTTGGGTCATGCGCGCCGGCGGTGACAGAAGCAAAAAAGCACTATCGTCAAAGCAATGGCTGCGTCCACTGCTCAAAAGCATGTCACACAGGATAGGAAGCAATCATGGCAAAGAAGCAAAGTTCACCAAGGCTTTCTACGATTGCATCGAAAGTGCTGTCGGGAAAAAAACCAACCTCTGCCGAAGCGAAGTCGCTTGCAGCCTCAGTGCTCGGCCAAGATGAGACAAAGGGGCAAAAGAAGAAATAGATTGATCTAGTCGTAGGTCAGTCTGATCGGTTGCTTCGGGGCCGTTACCCGAAGCAACCTCTTTTTGAAGTCGCCGCCGTGCTGGCCATGCAAGCGCGTGAAGAAGGCGATATCGGCGTGCGGTCGCTGCAGGGCTAGCATCAGCCCGGAGGTGCCGTAGCGAGGCTGCTCGGGTGGGCACTGTCGCCACGCACCAGACGGGGTTTTGGCAGGTGGCACAAAATCGCCGCCTGAAACGCGGCCAGATTGGCAACAGGTTTCGCCAGAAACCCGTCTGCGCCTTTCAGCAGCACAGTCTCCCCGTAGGGGGTGACGGCCAAAGGGGGCAGAATGCACCTGTCACCTCACCGTTCCATCCATAGTGATTCGTCCTTTTGGTGGCAGTCCCATGATCAGAGCAGGCCAGAATGAACAGGTCCTGAACAGACAGGCGCGTTGCAGGCCGGCCTGCGCTGCGGCATAAAGACCGGCAACCAAGGGAGAAAAGCCATGATCGGACGTCTGAACCATGTCGCCATCGCCGTGCCGGATCTGATCGCGGCCAGCGATCAATATCGCCAGATGCTGGGCGCCGATGTCGGCGCGCCGCAGGATGAACCGGATCACGGGGTCACAGTGGTCTTTATCACCCTGCCCAATACCAAGATCGAATTGCTTTATCCTTTGGGCGACGGCTCACCGATCCAAGGGTTTCTGGACAAGAACCCTTCGGGCGGCATTCATCATATTTGCTATGAGGTCGATGACATCATCGCCGCCCGCGATCATCTGCTGGATCAGGGCGCGCGCGTGCTGGGCGGGGGGGAGCCAAGGATCGGCGCGCATGGCAAACCAGTGCTGTTCCTGCACCCCAAAGATTTCAACGGTTGCCTGATCGAGCTTGAACAGGTCTGAAATCGGCGTATCTGACGGGTAACCCCGAAAGGAAAGCAAGTGGCAGTCACATCAGGCATCGTTTTGTTCATGGTCATCTGGTCGATGGTGTTTTTCATCGTCCTGCCTTTGCGCATGGTCAGCCAGGGCGACGCGGGCGAGGTGGTGCCGGGCACGCATTCCTCTGCCCCCGCTGACGCGCAGATCGGGCGCAAGGCCAAGATCACAACCATGTGGGCCGTGCCGATCTGGTGCATCATCGCGGGCGTGATCCTGTCGGGCGCGATATCAGTGCGCGATATCGACATGTTCAACCGGATGGGCCCGGCAGAGGTCAGCGCCGATTAAGCCGGTGGAACAGATGGGTGAATGTCGCGGCCCCCAGGACCGGGATTACCAGATTGATGAACGGAAATGACAGCGGCACCGCCATCAGACATCCCGCCAACCAGATCGTGCCTTGGTGTTTCTTGCGCAACGCTTGCGCACCCGCGCGCCCGATCCGGCGCATCGCGGCCAGTTGGAAATATTCCCGCCCCAGCAAAAACCCATTGAGCGCGTAAAAGATAAAGAACGCGGCAAAGGGCAGCAGCGCATAAAGTACGAAGGCCATCAGGTTCGCGCCGATCAGGATACCCAGAAAACCGAATGTATCGCGCAGACCTTCGCTGAAACTGGGGCCGGGCATCGGGGGTAATGTGGGGAAATGTTTTTCCTCCACCGCCTCTGCTACCTCATCCAGAAACAAGGATGTGATGGCCGATGCGACCGGCACCATCAAGAACACTGACAAGACGATCATCACGCCCAGCGACCCCCAGCTGAGCAGATCGCCGATCCATGTCACCTCGCCCACGCCGGGCAGGGTGACCGGGCCAGAGGCGACAGCCTCGATCAACCACAAAACACCGGCATAGATCGCGACCAGCAAGGCGATGGTCAATCCGATGCCACGCCACAGCACGCTGCGGAACCGCGGGTCAGACATCTGCCCCAGCGCCAGCATGAATGACGACAGGATCATGCCGCCACCCATGTTGTGATCATACCCAGATCAGGGCGCGGGCGGTCGGGCGGCGCGCTGGTCTCGGTCCCGATATGGATAAACCCGGCGATGCTCTCGTGATCTTCCAGCCCCAGCCCGTCGCGGATGAAATCGCGGTCATGACTGGCCCAGCCCGACAACCAATTCGCGCCCCAGCCCGAGGCCAAGGCCGCATTCAGCAGTGCCAGACAAACCGCGCCAGCGGAATAGATCTGTTCGATCTGCGGCACTTTATCCGAAGGTTTCGGGCTGCTGACCACCGCAATCGCCAGATCGGCAGAGCCATATTGATCCTGCGCCTTGGCGATCTTGTCCGGGTCGATCTGCAAAGCCGCCCCCCGCACCGGGATCAGCCCCGCCAACCGCGCCAGCGCCGGTTTGCCCAGCACGATGAACCGCCATGGCTCCAGCTTGCCATGATCGGGCGTGCGCGCGGCGGCGGCCAGCAGAATGCTGATCGCCGCCCGGTCCGGCACTGGCGTGGTCAGGGTCTTGGCCGGACGCGACCGGCGCGTCAGCAGAAAGGACATGGCTTCGGGATTCGGATCGGGCATAGCGGCTCCTGCGGCGTAAGGCAGCCCACAGATATGTGGTCGCAGCCGCGCTGACAACCGGCAGGCGGTCAGAACGCCACCGCCGGGAACGGAGGTCAGCGCCTTTGCAGATCGCGCAGGTCTGCGAATGCCGCGCCGTTGACGCAATAATCGGGCGCTTCCGGCAGGTCGGGCTTCGCCGCCAGCAGCTTGTCACAACTGCCGATCTGCGTGCAGCCACGGCAGCGGGTGACCATATCGGCATAATCATCAGCGGCGATATCGCCTCTGTCCAGAGCGGTGGACAGGTCGACATCGCAGGCATCCGACATTTTCACCACCCGCAGGAAATGGTCGCGTATGTCGCCCGGTGTTTGCATCATGAACCTCCATGCACTGCCTGCGAGACTGCCACGGGGCACAGGTGCGGTCTTTGCGATGGATCAAATGGGGGGTCCGCTACAATATCAGCCCGCCGATCACGCAGACCCATCCGACCCCGACGGCGATCCCGGCAACCGCCACGGCGGCAGAGCCGCAATCCTTGGCCTGTTTTGCGGCCTCGCGTCGGGCGGGGCTGATGTCATCGACCACACGTTCGATGGCGGTGTTCATACATTCCAGCGCCAGAACGAAGATCCCGCCCATCAGCAGCATGCCCCGTTCCGCCCCCGATAAAGGCAGCACAAAGGCCAGCACTGCGAAGATCGCATTCGCCACCAGCCATTGCATCAGCGACCCTTCGGTCCGCCAGACATGGACAAAGCCTTGCCAGGACCAGATCGCCCTTTGCCGGACCCGCATGATCTGATGCCACATGGCGGTTGCCTTTCCTTGTCGCTGCGACTTTTGGCCAGATTGCGGGAAGCGCCGCGTTCTGCCAAGGCTGCTTCTGACCTGACGGAACATTTGACCGCAAGCCCCCCCGGCCCGATGTCCTGTCAAAAAGACAGGAGCCTGCCCGATGTATCCGACCCCAGCCCGATCCGAACGCATTGCCGATGGGACCGTCCATGCTGTGGGCGTGATCGGGGCCGTGGCGGGTGCCGTGGTGCTGATCATCTGGTCGGCGGGCACGGCAAGCCCGGCACAGGTCGCGGCAATTGCGGTCTATGGCGCGACGTTGATCGCGACATTCGTTGCTTCGGCGGCCTATCATCTGGCCCCCTGGCACGGCCTCCGCCCGACATTGCGCCGGTTTGACCATGCGGCGATCTATCTGAAAATCGCAGGGACCTATACGCCCTTGGTGGTGCTGATCGGCAGTGGCTTTGCCTATCTGGTGCTGGGCGTGGTCTGGGCTTTGGCGGTGATCGGTATCGTGCTGAAGCTGTTCTTCTGGCGCGCACCGGGGCGGTTTGGCCCGGCGCTCTACCTGATCATGGGCTGGCTGAGCCTTGCTTTGATCTGGTCGCTCTGGCCATTGGTACCTGTGTCAACGATGGTGCTGATCGCTATTGGCGGCTTGCTTTATACCGCAGGTGTGCCGTTCTACGCAGCCACAAGGCTGCGTTATTCCACGGCAATCTGGCATGGCTTTGTTGTCATCGCCTCTGCCTGTTTCTTTATCGCCATCGCGACAGGGGTGGCGGCGCAGGCCTAAAGGGTCGCTGCGACCTGCCTGACAACGCGCAGCCGGTCGGCATTCGCCGGATGCGTCCCAAGGAACCGGTTGCCCGGATCAGGAATGCGGAAAAAGAATTCCGCGCCGCGCAACGGGTTGAACCCGGCAGCATGGGCGATCCTTGTGCCGGTGGCATCTGCTTCAAGCTCGAAATTCTTGGAATAGGCGCGGGCGGCGACCGTGCCGCCCAAGCGCTGTGCTGTCTGGATCGCATCGGGAGAGGTGCCGCCGATTGCCTCGGCCAGACCGCCGACCAGCGTGGCGCCTATCACTGCCGTCTGTTGCTGGCGCGCGATATGGCCTTCGATGTGATGCGCGGCCTCATGCGCCAGAACAAAGGCGATCTCATCGACATTGCGCGCGTCATTCAGCAGCCTTTCGGTGAAAACGATCACCGGGCGGCCATTGCGGTCCAGCGTCTGATAGGCATTCATCGGCGCGCCGGGCCTGTCGTCGACAAGGATCAGGAAATCGCAATTGCTGTTATTGCCGCGCTGACGGCACAATTGTTCGGCCAAAGGCTCGATCCGCGCCACAGCAATCTGGAAATTCCGCATCGCCTGATCCGGCGACACCCGCCCGCCCGCATCGGTCGGTTGCAGGATCACCGCCGCTGTCGGGGCAGGAGGCGGGGCCATGTCCATCGGCGCACAAGCGGCCAGACCAAAGGCAAAGAGGACGGCGAGACGACGCATAGGCAACTCCGATACAGGGCGGGATTGTCGGAAAGAATAGCAGGTCGCCCCGCCGCTGCCAGTCACGATTGCTTGCCCGGCGCAGTCCCGCTAGGGTGGATTCATGTTTAGTATTGAACACGATTATGACGCGACCGTGGTCACCCTTGTTGATGAGGGCGGGCCGCCCCTGCGCGAGGATGTGATCATCAATGCCTTTGATGATTGCGTGACCCTGACCCAATATGATCCGCGCAGCGACAAAGATGTGCGGATCACCATGTCGATGACCCAGCTGCGCGATTTGCAGGCAGCGCTTGATCTGCCCGAAGGGATTTACCGGCTGCGCAAGGCCTGACGCCCTGACGTTGTCAGGGCGGCCTCCGGCGGGGATATTTTTACTCTGACGATGCGAAAGGTGGTGCGATGGCGACGGGGTTTTTCTGGGATGAGCGCTGTTTCTGGCATGGCGGCGGCAATTATGCGGGCATGTTGCCGGTGGGCGGGTTGGTGCAGCCGCTGGATGGCGGTCTGCCCGAAAGCCCCGAAACCAAAAGGCGTCTGAAAAACCTGATCGAGGTGACCGGCCTCGCCCGCGATCTGGTGCTGCGCGGCGCAGAGGCGGCGACAAATGATGATTTGCTACGGGTCCATCCCGCCCATTATCTGGATCAGTTCAAGGCTCTGTCCGATGCGGGCGGCGGTGAGTTGGGGCGGCGCACGCCTTTCGGCCCCGGCGGGTTTGAGATCGCGGCCCAATCGGCAGGGCTGGCCAAGGCGGCCCTTATGGCGGTGTTGCAGGGCGAGCTGGACAATGCCTATGCCCTGTCGCGCCCGCCCGGCCATCATTGCCTGCCGGATTATCCCAATGGCTTTTGCCTGCTCAACAACATCGCCATCGCCATTGAAGCCGCACGCGCTGCCGGGCTGGCGCAACGTTTCGCTGTGCTGGACTGGGACGTGCATCACGGCAACGGGACCGAAGCAGTCTTCTATGACCGCGCCGATGTTCTGACAGTGTCGATCCATCAGGATCGGAATTACCCCATGGACACAGGTGGTTTCGCGGATCGTGGTCTTGGGGCGGGGGCCGGGTTTAATCTGAACATCCCGCTGCCCCCCGGCACCGGGCATCGGGGCTATCTGGCCGCGATGGAAAGATTGGCCCTGCCTGCGATCCGCGCATTCGCGCCTGACGTGCTGATCATCGCCTGTGGCTATGATGCGGCGGCGATTGATCCTTTGGGGCGGATGCTGGCCATGGCGGAAACCTTTGCCAGGATGACCCGGCAGGTGATGGATCTGGCCCGCGATCACTGCAACGGTCGGCTGGTGATGGTGCATGAGGGCGGCTATTCCGAAACCTATGTGCCATTCTGCGGTCATGCGGTGCTACAGGAAATGTCCGGCAGCGCGGTCCACGCCCCCGACCCCTTCGCGCAGGTCTTTCCGCTGCGCCAGCCGGATGCGGGTTTTGATGCCTATCTGGACGGGGTGATCGCCGATATGGCCGCGCAATTGTAACGCAAAGAAAAAGGCGCACCCTTTGCAGGGCGCGCCTTGGTCGGTTGGCTGTCATAGCGGAAAAAGATTAGTCTTCCAGCACTTCCACCAGGGTCATCTCGTCATTGCCTGTGCAAAGCACGTCAACTGTCGCAGGGTCCGTATTGTCGATCGAACGACCTTCGGACAGAGCGACGATCTCGCCCAGCATGGTTTCCTGATCGATCAGTTCCATGGCCTGGAATTCTGCGCATGTCACTTCATCAGCACCGGTCTGGGATTCAAGCGTTTGCGCTGTGGCAGCAGTGGCACCAGCGAACACGGACAGGGCGAGGGCGGTTGTTGCAAAAATCTTGTTCATCATTTTTCTCCTTTTAGGACCTGCGTCATGCGCAGCTGTCCAGTCAACGGCCCCCACCGGAATATGTTCCCGCCAGCGTGATCACGAAAGCCACAAGAAAATTTGATAAAGAAAACCCGTGCCGAACGTCCAAATCGCGCTACGGCACAGCCTGTTTCAACGCGCCCCACAGATCATACTCGCCCGCTTCTTCAACTTCGACCTGCACGATGTCGCCGACATTCAGCCCCTCCGCCCCTTCATCAATGAACAGATTCCCGTCAATCTCAGGCGCATCGGCCCAGGTCCGGCAGGTGGCGATGCCATCCGCGTCGATATCATCCACGATGACCTGCAAGGTTCTGCCGACTTTGGCTTCCAGCTTGGCCGCCGAAATCGCCTGCGCCTTGGCCATGAAACGATCCCAGCGGTCCTGCTTGACCTCTGCCGCGACATGATCGGGCAGGGCATTGGACCGCGCGCCAGCAACGTTTTCATATTGAAAACACCCGACACGATCCAGTTGCGCTTCATCCAGCCAATCCAGCAGATGCTGAAACTCCTCCTCTGTTTCGCCCGGATAGCCGACAATAAACGTGCTGCGCAGGGTGATATCGGGACAGATCGCGCGCCAGGCCGCAATCTCATCCAGCGTTTTCGCCCCCGCCGCAGGCCGCGCCATGCGCCGCAGTACATCGGGATGCGAATGCTGGAACGGGATGTCGAGGTAGGGCAGCACGCCGTTCGACGGATCGGCCATGATCGGGATCAGGTCGCGCACATGCGGATAGGGATAGACGTAATGCAACCGGACCCAGGCACCAAGCTTGCCCAATTCGCGGGTCAAATCGGTGATATGGCTGCGGACCTCGCCATCTTTCCAAGGGTTCAGATCATATTTGCGGTCAAGACCATAGGCGCTGGTATCCTGCGAGATGACCAGCAATTCACGCACCCCCGCCTGCACCAGCTTTTCCGCCTCGCGCAGGACGGCATGGGCGGGGCGGCTGGTCAGAAGCCCGCGCATATCGGGGATGATGCAGAATTTACACTTGTGATTGCAGCCTTCGGAGATCTTCAGATAGCTGTAATGGCGCGGCGTCAGGCTGACGCCCGTCGCAGGCAAAAGGTCGATGAAGGGATCGGGGCTGGGCGGCACGGCCAGATGCACAGCATCCAGCACCTGTTCATATTGATGCGGGCCGGTCACGGCGAGGATGCGGGGGTGATGTTCGCGGATGTAATCAGGTTCGGCACCCAAGCAGCCGGTCACGATGACCTTGCCATTCTCGCGCAACGCCTCGCCAATTGCATCAAGGCTTTCGGCCTTGGCACTGTCCAGGAATCCGCAGGTGTTGACGATCACCGCCTCGGCCCCGGCATAATCGGCGGAAATGGCGTAGCCTTCGGCGCGCAGCCGGGTCAGGATACGTTCACTGTCGACCAGCGCCTTGGGGCAGCCCAGACTGACCATGCCGATGGTCGGCTGGCCGCTGCGGGCGGTGTCAGTGACTTGCGCGCGCGCAAGATCGGGGCGGAGGTTGGGTGGATTCGTTGTCATAGCCCCCTATAGACCGACAAAGGGGCGCAGGTAAGGTGGGTCTTGCCCCACCTTACGCAGGATTTTAACGGCGGCGGTCGCGCCGGGCCGACATCGGCTGGAACGCCACGCCGACATGCGCCTCGCAATAGGGTTTGCCTTGCTGCACCGGCAGGCCGCAGAACCAGAAATCCTCGGTCGCCGGATCACCGACCGGCCATTTGCAGGTCTTTTCGGTCAATTCCATCAAGGTCAGGCGTTTGGCGGTCTTTTCGATCTCGCTGACTTTGGCCAAAGCCTCGGGGCTGATCTCGTTGGCCGATGGCTGCGGCGGCAAAGGCTGCCCTGCGGGAATGATCGCGCGGCGGGCAGCGGAAATCGGGATGCCGTTCTCGTCAAGCTCCAGCTCTTCCTTGACCGCGACAGCCGTGCTGGCCTTCACCTTTGGCGCAGGCTTGGCCGCGGCAGGTTTTGCCGCTGGCGCTTCCACGGTTTCGGCGACCTTTTCCTTGACCGCCGGTTTGACGGCGGGCGCTGCTGCCGTACCGGCACGGTTGGACAGGCCCAGCCGGTGGACCTTGCCGATCACGGCATTGCGGGTCACGCCGCCCAATTCCTTGGCGATCTGGCTGGCGGACTGGCCGTCGCCCCACATCTTTTTGAGCGTCTCGACGCGCTCGTCTGTCCAGGACATATGAATTCCTTCGGTTTCGCTGGCCGGGATGCCTGAGAGGGATCGCGCCAAGCCATGTCTAGCCACCCATACTAGTCATTGCCGCGGCTGATGTGAAGGCAGTCCGGAGTCTTTTGACGAACTTCGCTTGCGCGGCACCGGTCAATAGAGGCTGCAACAGCCCTTATGACCGAAAGCATCATCAATATAATGCAATCCAAAGGCCTGGTCGCTCATCCCGTCATAGCAGATGCCGGGCAGGATATGTGACCGCACGGGCACAGTATTGGCGACCCAGTCGAAAAATGCGGTATTTGTGCCGAAGAAACGCTGTTCGCGGGCAAAATAGGCATCCGTGATCGGATAGATGGCGGTGCCTTCCGTCGTGGACAACTGCACATCTGTGTCGGTGATCTGCATCGACCAGAACGGTTCAGTGCCATAGCAGGTCAGGTTGCGCGTGGAAAATCCCAACGGGCCGGGGATCGTGGCGCTGCGCTGCAGAAACCGGGCTGCGACCCAGCCTGACCTTTCGCCATGATTGACCAAGGCCCAGCCGCCCTCGATGCTGAAGGCGATCACCTCGACCGCCGTGCGGTCAAAAGCCAGCGCACCGATGATGTCAGACCCGGCATCAGGGGCCGCGCGGATATTCAACTGATCGTCAGGGGCGACGCCGAGAACCTCGTAAAGCGCGGGCAATATCGGCGGTTTCGCGTCCGCCACGGCCCAGAAAGGCCAGATCGTCAGGGTCAACATCAGCAGCAAACGCATCATGTCATCCTTTCGCAAGACCAGATCGCCACTGGTCACCCGGTCAGGATAGGATATGTCTGCCCCAAGACAAAGGACCGATTGAATGACAAGTAAAACTGAAATGGGTGTGCGCCGCTTTGGCCATGTGAACTGGTTGGGTGCCTGGACGCTGATGATCCGCGAGATCCGGCGCTTTTTGAATGTCTGGTTGCAGACGGTGATGGCCCCGTTGATCAACGCCGGGCTGTTTCTGATGATCTTTACCATCGCCATCGGATCGCAGCGCGGCGATGTGATGGGGGTCGATTTCATGACCTTTCTGGTCCCCGGCATCTTGACCATGACGGTGATCCAGAACGCTTTTGCGAATACATCCTCCTCCATCGCCTCGGCCAAGGTGCAGGGCAATATCGTCGATACGCTGATGCCGCCCTTGTCGGCCTCCGAACTGGTCGCAGGCTATATCGGCGGTGCCGTCGCGCGCGGCCTGCTGGTGGGCGTGGTCATCGCCATCGGTGCGGCGCTGTTTCTGGATGTCGGGCTGATCCACGCAGGCTGGGCAATCACTTTCGTCCTGCTTGGCTCTGTGCTGATGGGTGGTCTGGGGATGATCGCAGGCATTTATGCGCAGAAATTCGACCAGCTTTCCGCGATCACCAATTTCCTGGTCACCCCGCTCGCCTTTCTGTCGGGGACATTCTATTCCATCGACGCGCTGCCGCCTTTTCTGCAAACGCTCAGCCACGCGAACCCGTTTTTCTACATCATCGACGGCGTGCGTTTCGGGATGATCGGGGTCAGCGACAGCAGCCCATGGCTGGGGCTGGCCGTTGTCGGCGGCGCTTGCATCGTCATTCTGGCGGTGTGCCATCGTTGGATGAAATCCGGCTATCGGCTCAAGGCTTAGGCCCGGTCCAGCACCTCGACCGCCAGCACCGTGGGCAGGTGCCTTGCAATCTCTTGCCAGCTATCGCCCTCATCGCGGCTGGCAAAGACCGACCCGCTGTTGGTGCCGAAATAGACCCCCGCCGGATCACGCGTATCGCCCCCCATCGCCTGCCGCAGTACAGTGAAATAGCAGCTTTGCTGCGGCAGCCCGTCGCGCAAAGCCTGCCAGCTTTGCCCGCCATCGCGGCTCCGCCAGACCGCCGCCGCGGCATCCGGCGGATAGCGCCCCGCGCTGTCACCGTTCAACGGCAGGGTCCAGACTACATCAGGATCGCGCGGATGCACCCGGATCGGAAAGCCGAATGTCGACGGCAAACCGTCATTGACGTCATCCCAAGAGCGCCCACCATCGGCAGACCGCCAGACACCATGGTGGTTCTGCTGATACAGCACATCACCCGCCCCCGGCGCGCGCATCATATTATGCACGCAAGGCCCGGTCTGACCATCGCGGGGTGCTGCGGGGTGGTCATGGTGATCGCAAGCGGTGGTATTGGACAGCCGGTTGCGCCGGTCCCATGTGGCACCGCCATCCTCACTCGCAAAGACGCCAGCAGCAGAAATCCCGACCCATATCTTGCGCGGATTGGCCGGGTCTGTGACGATGGAATGCAGCACCAGCCCCGCCGCGCCGCCATGCCAGTCAGCGGCTGACGGGTGATCCGTCAACCCCTCCACCTTGTCCCATGTTTGCCCGTGATCACTGCTTTTGATCAGCATCGCAGGCTTGGTGCCCGCGTATAAAACGCCATCCGCATAGGCCAGCGACCAGATCTGGCTGAACGCATCGCCAAACGGCAAAGGCGCATCGGTCCAGCCAATCATCGCGGCAAAAACCGCGTCATTGGCCGCCCATTCATCCATCTGGCCCTTGGTCAGCTTGGTTAATTCCCATGTCGCCCCCTGATCAACGGATCGCCAGATGCCCGCGCCATGCCAGTCGCCACCACCTGCGGCCCAGATCATGCCGGTTTCAGGATCGCCGATAACATGATTGATCGGCCAGCCATCGCACATCGGGGCGCTACAGGCCCAGTCGCGACGATCCGCATCGCCTGTCAGCAGAAACGCGCCTTTGGTGGTGCCAACGAGAACGGTAACCTGCGCCATCACGTCCCCCATCATTTTGGCGCAAGAATAACACGATTCGCGCTATCCAGATAAAATTTCAGCGCCGTGATTGTTCTGGCTTCTCTTTGCGCGGCAGAGGCCATAAGCTGATTCCATGACGTATCATCTGACTCAGAACCTCCGACGCCGACGCATTTTTGCGCGCGCCTGAACTACGTCTGCCCTTCCCCCAAATAAATTGACTTCGCGGCATTGGTCCTGCACCAATCTCGCAGCTTTAAAAGGATGATCCGATGATCGCATCTGTCTTGCCGACCTATAACCGTGCCCCGTTGACCTTTACCGCCGGGTCCGGCTCTTGGCTGACCGAGGCTGATGGCCGCCGCTTTCTGGATCTTGGCGCAGGCATCGCGGTCAATGTACTGGGCCATACGCATCCCGCACTTGTCGCGGCGCTGACGACGCAGGCCAATGCGCTCTGGCATGTCTCGAACCTTTACAACATTCCTGCGCAGCAGAAACTGGCTGATATGCTGGTGGACAAGACCTTTGCCGATACGGTGTTTTTCACCAATTCCGGGACCGAGGCTTGCGAACTCGCCGTCAAGATGGCCCGCAAATACTGGTATGACAAAGGCCAGCCTGACCGGACCGAAATCATCACCTTCACCGGCTCTTTCCATGGCCGGTCCAGCGCCGGGATCGCCGCCGCCGGGTCAGAGAAAATGACCAAAGGCTTTGGCCCTCTTCTCCCCGGCTTCACCCATCTCGACTTCGGCGACCACGACGCCCTGCAAGCCGCCGTCAGCGACAAGATCGCCGCGATCATGGTCGAACCCGTGCAGGGCGAAGGTGGCATCCGCCCACTGCCCGATGCTTGCCTGAAAGGCCTGCGCGATCTTTGCGACCAACACGGCATCCTGATGATTTTGGACGAGGTGCAATGCGGCATGGGCCGCACCGGCAAGCTGTTCGCGCATGAATGGTCCGGCATCACCCCCGATATCATGATGGTGGCCAAAGGCATCGGCGGCGGTTTCCCCCTCGGTGCCGTGCTCGCCACAGAAAACGCCGCCAGCGGCATGACCGCAGGCACCCATGGATCGACCTATGGCGGCAACCCGCTCGCCTGCGCCGTGGGTGCGCAGGTGATGGAGATTGTCGCGACAGATGAATTTCTGGCCGAGGTGAACCGCAAATCCGGTCTGTTCCGGCAAAAGCTGGAAGGACTGATCGCCTCCTACCCCGATATATTCGAGGATGTGCGCGGCTCCGGCCTGATGCTGGGTCTCAAATGCAAGGCGACAAACACCGATCTGGTCAAGGCTGGCTATGCCAATGGCGTCCTTACCGTGCCCGCCGCAGATAATGTCGTGCGCTTGCTGCCCGCGCTGAACATCGGCGATGATGACATCGCCGAGGCCGTGATCCGGCTCGACGCCGCCGCAGCCCAATTGCGCGCCGATGAAGCCGCTGCATAATAAAGACAAAGATTATGAAACATTTTCTAGATATCCACACGACGCCCGCCGCCGATCTGTCCGACATCATCCAGAACGCGCGCAAGATCAAAGACGCCCGCGCCGGCCTGCCCAAAGGCACGCTCGATGCCGATCAGCCGCTCGCAGGCCATATGGTCGCGCTGATCTTTGAAAAACCATCCACCCGCACGCGGGTGTCCTTCGACGTGGGTGTGCGCCAGATGGGCGGCCAGACCATGGTGCTCTCCGGTGCCGATATGCAGCTTGGCCATGGCGAAACCATCGCCGACACAGCGCGCGTGCTGTCGCGCTATGTCGATCTGATCATGATCCGCACGTTCGAGGAACAGACCCTGCTCGACATGGCGGAATATGCGACGGTGCCGGTGATCAACGGGCTGACCAACCGCACTCATCCGTGCCAGATCATGGCCGATATCATGACGTTCGAGGAACATAACGGCCCGATCAAAGGCAAAAAGGTGGTCTGGTCGGGTGACGGCAACAACGTTTTCGCCAGCTTCGCCCACGCCGCCAAGCAATTCGATTTCGATCTGGTCTTCACCGGCCCGCCACCCTTGGACCCCGAACCCGCACTCGACGGCCTCTATACCGTCGTGCGCGATCCGCATGAGGCCGTGCAGGGCGCCGATCTGGTGGTGACCGATACTTGGGTCAGCATGCACGACCCGCAATCCGCCCGTGAACGCCGCCACAACCAGTTACGTGGTTATCAGGTGAACGACACCCTGATGGCCCGCGCGAAACCTGACGCTTTGTTCATGCATTGCCTGCCTGCCCATCGCGAGGATGAGGCCACCAGCAGCGTCATGGACGGCCCGCATTCGGTGATCTTTGACGAGGCCGAAAACCGGCTGCATGCGCAAAAAGCGATCATGCGCTATTGTCTGGGGCGTTAAGCCAAAAAGATTCTGGCCTCCGGCGGGGATATTTAGGCTCGGACGATGACGTTACGTGCCGCGTGGTTTGGCCCGCAGTGTCGGATCGGCTTGCGTGGGGTCCTCTGGCCATGGGTGGCGCGGATAGCGCCCCCGCATGTCGCGGCGTACATCGGCGTAGGACGTGGCCCAGAACCCCACAATATCCTGCGTCACCTGTACCGGCTTTTGACCCGGTGACAGCAGCGTGATCCGCAACGGCACACGCCCCACCATCGGGTGGCGGGTCACGCCGAACATTTCCTGCAGGCGCAGCGTGATGCTGGGGATCGCATCGTCATAATCAATCGGGATTTTGCGGCCCAAAGGGGTTTCAAAACTGGCAGGGGCGGCAGCATCCAGCCGCTGCATCTGGTCCCAGCCCAGCATCGCGCGCAGCGCAGGCAGCGCGTCAAAGCGTTTCCAGTCTTCGGCAGAACGCACGCCGGACAGATGCGGCAACAGCCAGTCGTCCAGCGTTGCCAGCAGCGTCTCATCATCCATCGCAGGCAGGTCATCCACCAGCGCCACCCGCGCCTGAAAGCGCTTTGCGGCGGGCGAGAGCTTCAGCCCCAATTGCCGCACCCCGTCCAGCATCGCGCCTGCCACAGCCGCATCCGGCGCATCCGACCAGATCCGGTCATCCAGCACCAGCGCGCCAAAGCGTTCCTGTTTGCGCGCCAGCACCTTATTGTCGCGCCGTGACCACAGACACAGGTCATGCCACGCGATCTGATCCCCAAACAGCCCGCGCAATTCCGCGTCAGAGATCGCCACCGCCTGCCGGATGCGCGCTTCCAGTTTGTCGCCGTCCAGATCCGTGGCCACGATCAACCTTTGCCCCGCCAAAGCATCCGCCGCATCCAGCACCGCGCCCTTGCCGCCAGAGAGCAGATAGCGCGGTGCATCCCCCTTGCGGCGCAGACCGATCCGGTCAGGGTAGGCCAATGCCGCCTGTTCCGCCAAGGACATCGCCGCGATCTTGGGTAAGCCTTTGACCAGCCGTGGAATATCCCCCTTGATCTGCGCCAGTGCCGCGTGATTGACCTGCCCCGGCCCGTCATAGCGCCCCGCCAGCGCCGCAATCCGCAGCGCCAGATCGACCGGCGCGCCGCGCAGCGGATCACGTGCCGCCAGAAGCGCCGCCAAGGGGGCCGCCTGCGCGCCTGCCATCTGCACCATATGCCCCAGACGCGGGTGTAGCGGCAGCGCCGCCAGCGCGCGCCCATGCGCCGTGATCCGCAGATGGACATCCAGCGCGCCAAGGCTTTGCAACAGCGCGCGCGCCTCGGCCAAAGCACCGGGCGGGGGTGGTGTGAGAAACGCCAGATCATCGCTGCCCCAGACCGCCAGTTCCAGCGCCAGATTGGCGAGATCCGCCGCTTCGATCTCGGCAGGGGCAAAGGCGGGCAGGGCGCCATCCTCGCCTTTGGTCCAGAGCTTATAGGCATCCCCTGGTGCCACCCGCCCCGCGCGCCCGGCGCGTTGCGTGGCCTCGGCCCGGCTGACGCGTTCCGTCACCAGCCGCGACATGCCTGACCCCGGATCAAACCGCGACCGCCGCGCGCGGCCTGCATCGACAACAACGCGGATATCGGAGATGGTCAGCGAGGTTTCGGCGATGGAGGTCGACAAGACCACCTTGCGCCCTGACGCGACCGGCGCAATCGCCGCGCGCTGATCTTTGAACGGCAAAGCGCCATAAAGCGGGCGGATCACGCAATCGGCGGGCAACCGGCCAGACAAGGCGGCTTGAGTCGCCCTGATCTCGCCCTCACCCGGTAGAAAGACCAGCACGCCGCCCGTGGTTTCACCCACTGCCTGCACCACCAGATCAGCAGTCGCCTGCGCAATCCGGCTCCCTTTGGGCAAGGCGCGGTCCAGAAAATGCAACGTCACCGGATAAGCACGGCCTTCCGATGTCACGACCGGCGCATCATCCAGCATTGTCGCCACAGGTTCCGCATCCAATGTCGCCGACATCACCAGCAGGATCAGATCAGGGCGCAACACCTGCCGGGTTTCCCAACACAAGGCGAGCCCAAGATCAGCATTCAGCGACCGTTCGTGAAATTCATCAAAGATCACCGCACCGACGCCGGTCAATTCGGGGTCCGATTGCACCATCCGGGTCAGGATACCTTCGGTCACCACCTCGATCCGCTGACCCGATTTGCTGTCACCGCGCATGCGGTAACCGACAGTCGCGCCCACCACCTCACCCAAAGATTCCGCCAACCGTTCCGCCGCAGCCCGCGCGGCAAGGCGGCGCGGTTCCAGCATGATTATCTTACCTGCCGTCAGGCCGGCCTCCAGCATCGCCAGCGGCACGCGCGTTGTCTTACCGGCACCGGGCGGCGCTTGCAGCACAGCACGCCCGTGATCCGCCAAAGCGGTCATCAGAGCAGGCAGGACAGGATCAATCGGCAATTGGGTCATCAGCGCGGTGTGACCTTGCAGCAAGACGCGGTCAAGTAGGGCGGGGCTTGCCCCGCCACGCAAACGCAAAAACCCGGCAGCACACAGCTACCGGGTCCAATGCAGAGCAGCAGACTTGCTTAAGCGACAGTCGCTTTGGCAATCTCTTTCTTGACCTTCAGCGCGTCGGGCGACAATTCCGCCTCTTTCGCTTTTGCCATGAACGCATCCAGACCACCGCGGTGATCGACAGTGCGCAGGGCAGCGTTCGAGATTTTGAACTTGAATGTCCGGTCCAGAACGTCGGACTTCAAAGTCACGTCCTGCAGGTTCGGCAGGAACCGGCGGCGGGTGCGGTTGTTGGCGTGGCTGACATTGTTGCCAGACATCGGGCCTTTTCCAGTCAATTCGCAACGGCGCGACATGAGCGTTTTCCTTGTTCTGAGGGAGATCACCAGACCAATCGGGCGGGACATCCAGCATACGGGGTTGAACCCCGCAACGCAGGGTCGTTTATAAGATCAGCGCGAGATAGGCGGATTCCCGGCCCCCGTCAACCCGATTTGCATGTGAAACTGTTACACTTCGCGCAACGGGTCAAGCACCTGCGCCGCCGCTGCCGTGGGCGACAGGGTGCCATTGGCCACAGCCTCGGTCGCGGCTTTGATCCGCGCGCTGGTGGCGGGATCGCGCATCTGGATTTGCAACAGACCTTGGCGCAGATCCTCGGTGAACCAGAAACTGGCCTGATCCTTGCGGGTCTGGTCCCAGAGGCCATTGTCCTGCCGCCATGTGGCAAGTTCCTGCATCTCGTCCCAGGCCTTGGCGATGCCCTGCTGTTCCAGCGCCGACACCGTCATCGCCTTGGGAAACCCATCCGGGTCCTGCGCGCGTTTGCGTAGCAACCGCAAGGCACCGGCGTAATCGGCACAGGTCCGCATCGCCTGTGATTTCAGATCACCATCCGCCTTGTTCACCAGAATCAGATCGGCCATTTCCATGATGCCGCGCTTGACGCCCTGCAATTCATCGCCACCGGCAGGGGCCAGCAACAGCACGAATAAATCCGCCATCTGCGCCACGACCGTTTCGGACTGGCCGACGCCCACTGTCTCGATCAGGACAATATCGTATCCCGCAGCCTCGCACAAAGCCACAGCCTCGCGCGTGCGCCGCGCGACACCGCCCAATTGCGTCTGGCTTGGCGAGGGGCGGATAAAGGCCAAAGGATCGCGCGCCAGATGATCCATCCGCGTCTTGTCACCTAAGATCGACCCACCCGAGCGGGCAGAGGATGGATCAACCGCCAGCACCGCCACGCGTTTGCCAAGCCCGGTCAGCATCAACCCGAATGTTTCGATAAACGTCGATTTTCCTACTCCCGGCGTCCCCGACAAACCGATCCGCAATGCCTGCTTTTCCGTGCCAAGCGCCGTCAGAAGCTCAATCGCCGCCGCGCGATGATCATCCCGCCCGCTTTCGACCAACGTGATCGCTTGCGCCAGCGCACGTCTTTCGCCTGCCCGGATACGTGCCGCCAGATCGGTTGGAGAGGGGGCTTTTGTCATCCCACCTTCATATCCGGCAGGACACGGCTGTCTAGCCCCGCAGGTTACGCGCCGACCGGACGGCAGACCGTTGCGGCCCGGTCAGTAAAGGCGCGATAGCGCCGCCAGAAAGCCTCGTCATTGGGATTGTCCGACTGGCGGGTATCCTGTGCGCGCTGCGGATCGGCGAAAAATGTCGCCGCACGGGCCTGTTCACGGCCTGACAGCGATTGATTGGCGACTTGTTGCACGCAGGAACATAATTGCGGCGAGGCCGCTGTGCGTCCTGCGCTCATGCAGGCTCTGCTCACATCGCCGGTCGCACGACCGCCGCCACAGGCCGCCAATGTGGCCACCGCACCTAACACCAGAAAAATCCGCATCCTGCCCGCCCTTTATCCGCTTTTGCCTGTTGCAGGGCTTTGCCCGCTGTTCTTGCGCGCAATATGCCGGGTCGGCGCGCGCATTGCAATTCACGAAGCCGAAGTTGGCTTATGTGCAAGGTTGCGACTGACGGAAGCGGCCCATCTTTGCGAACATGACCCATCCAACAATGATATTGATCGAAACTGGTTGTCTTTTAAAAGCATCGCATTGACGATTTCGATGAAATTTGCGCTTAAATCAGGTCTGTGCGCTCTGTGATCTGCGGTTTACGCTCTTGAAAGGATTTAGGTGTAATGTTAGCTAGTCGTCACGAGAGGCGGGGCTTGCTCCGCGCTCATTCCAGGGCCCGCGCGAACAGCGCGGGCTTCTGAGCTTATGTATTTCGTTTACTTAGATGAGTTTGGCCATATCGGCCCTTTCGTGTCCCGCGACAGCAACAAGCACAACGAAAGCCCGGTTTTTGGCGTTGCAGGCATCATTTTGCCAGAGAATGCGATTCGCCCGTTCGCCACCTTTTTCCTGAAACAAAAAGAAGCGAACTTTGCCGCCGATCTGGCCGGAACTGACAAGATGGCTGCAAAGTGGGAGAAGAAGGGAACATCATTCATCCGTCCCAAGGTCATGCAAAATTACCCCGAAGCGCGCAGGTTGCTGCATCGTGTCATGAGTAAGGTGGACGAACTGGGTGGCAACCTCTTCTTTTACGGTCGGGAAAAACGAAGGGGACTCAGTGACACTCTGAACCCGACAGGCCTTTACACGACATGCTTTTCCCATGCGCTGAGGCGGTTGAATACCTTCTGCGACCAACGTGACACAAGCTTTGTCGTGGTTATGGATCGGCATTCAGCGCGCAAGGAACTGCTTGAAACAGCGGCAAAAACTATGTTTGGCACTGCGCCGTGCAACAGATTGGCCAGCCCGCCGTTTGAGGTTGAAAGCTATCTGAACCAAAATATGCAGGCGGCTGACTGGATTGCCACGCTTGTCGGGCGGCTGAAGGCGCTGGAATGCGCGCCGGAACAATATGACGATTACGTTTATCTCAACAAGATTTTCGGCAGCCATCTGAACCGCTTCAAAGCCTGCAGCCACCTTGAAAAGAGGCCGCGCAAGGAAATTGACGCGCATGTTAACGGGCCATTCGCAAGTCTCGCAGAGTTGCGGGCCAAGCTTGATCAGGCAAGCCGCTGAAAATGACAGGTCCGGGCTGACGCCGCCTTGAGATTTGCCGCATTGACGACGCCCTTAATCCGCAGCATATCCCTGCTATGACAGACCTTTCGCATATCCGCAATTTCTCGATCGTGGCGCATATTGACCACGGTAAATCGACGCTGGCTGACCGCCTGATCCAGTCGACCAACACCGTATCCGCGCGCGAGATGAAAGAACAAATGCTCGACAGCATGGATATCGAACGTGAGCGTGGCATCACGATCAAGGCCAACACCGTCCGGATCGATTATACCGCCGATGATGGCAAAGCCTATGTGCTGAACCTGATCGACACCCCCGGCCACGTTGATTTCGCTTACGAAGTCTCCCGCTCCATGCGCGCCGTCGAAGGGTCCTTGCTTGTCGTCGACAGCACCCAAGGGGTGGAGGCGCAGACGCTCGCCAATGTCTATCACGCGCTCGACGCGGGCCATGAAATCGTGCCGGTGCTGAACAAGATCGACCTGCCCGCATCCGAATGCGATCAGGTGGCCGCCCAAATCGAGGATGTCATCGGTCTCGACGCCTCCGGCGCGATCCGCGTTTCTGCGAAAACCGGTGTCGGCATCCATGAAACGCTGGAAGCCATCGTCAACCTGCTGCCCGCCCCCAAAGGTGACCGCGATGCGCCGCTCAAGGCGATGCTGGTCGACAGCTGGTATGACAGCTACCTCGGCGTTGTCGTGCTGGTCCGGGTCATCGACGGCACGATGAAGAAAAACGACCGCGTCAAATTCATGTCCAACGGCACGATCCACCAGATCGACAAGATCGGCGTGTTCCGCCCCAAGATGCAGGACGTGGAAATCCTCGGCCCCGGCGAAATCGGCTTTATCACTGCCTCGATCAAACAGGTCCGCGACACCCGCGTCGGCGACACGATCACGACCGAGAAGAAAGGCACCGAAAACGCGCTGCCCGGCTTCAAACCCGCGCAACCCGTGGTCTTCTGCGGCCTCTTCCCCGTCGATTCGGCCCAGTTCGAGGACCTGCGCGACGCCATCGAAAAACTCGCCCTCAACGACGCCTCCTTCAGCTTTGAGATGGAAACCTCCGCCGCCCTCGGTTTCGGCTTCCGCTGCGGGTTCCTCGGCCTTCTCCACCTCGAAGTCATCCGCGACCGGATCGAACGCGAATATGACATCGATCTGATCACCACAGCACCTTCCGTGGTCTACCACCTTTATATGCGCGACGGCGAGATGCGCGAATTGCACAACCCCGCCGATATGCCCGACCTGACCCATGTCGATCACCTCGAAGAACCGCGGATCAAGGCGACGATCCTCGTGCCTGACGAATATCTGGGCGATGTGCTGAAACTCTGTCAGGACCGGCGCGGCGTGCAGCAGGACCTGACCTATGCGGGCAGCCGCGCGATGGTGGTCTATGACCTGCCGCTGAACGAAGTCGTCTTCGATTTCTACGACCGGCTGAAATCCGTGACCAAGGGCTATGCCTCTTTCGACTACGTTTTGACGGGGTATCAAGAGGATTATCTGGTCAAGATGTCCGTGCTGGTCAACGACGAACCTGTCGATGCGCTCTCGATGATGGTCCACCGCGACCGGGCCGAAATGCGCGGCCGCGCGATGGTGGAAAAGCTCAAAGACCTGATCCCCCGCCACATGTTCAAAATCCCGATTCAGGCGGCCATCGGCGGCAAGGTGATCGCCCGCGAAACCCTGTCAGCCCTGCGCAAGGACGTGACCGCCAAATGCTACGGCGGCGACGCGACGCGTAAACGCAAGCTGCTCGACAAGCAAAAGGCCGGGAAAAAGAAGATGCGGCAATTCGGCAAGGTCGATATCCCGCAAGAGGCGTTTATTTCCGCGCTGAAGATGGATAGCTGAGCCTCCGTTTACGGGAATTTAACCTATCGGTGGTATTGGTGTTGGACGATCCTTCGGTGCGCCTAAAGGCACACCCTACGGCGCTCCCAACTGAAGCCACCGTAGGGTGCGCACTTGTTGCGCACCACATCACCCCGCCACCATCCGGTGCGCCTAAAGGCACACCCTACGGACAAGCAGAAAACCTTCCCCGCGGGGAAGATTACGTGCTACAAAAGTGGTGCGATGCGAAAGCGTAAACTTTTGAACAAGCATAACGTGGAGAAAACAATGATGCGGCAATTCGGCAAAGCCCTCATCCCGCAAGAGACGTCTATTTCTGCGTTGAAGATAGGTAGCTGATGAACCGGCGCATGATGTTTAGGCTAGCTGGCAGGACTTTGCGCTTTGGAGTTTATGTTGCGATGGAGTGGCTTGCGTTAGTTCTATTTTTGGTTGCTATTTTTCAATACTTTTCGAATATATCGCCTGTATTTTTCTGTTTTATGGCTTCGCTATTAGTGCTTGCGCACAATATTAGGTTAAGTTTTGAAAAGCCGTGGAAACTGTTGAAATGTAGTATCGTATCAATTGTTGTATATTTTGTTGTTATAGGAGTGTTTGATCACGGTTTAGCCGTAGTGGTTTCATTTGGCCTCTTTTGCTCTTGGTATTTTTGGGAAGGCGAACAAGAAACCCGCGCTCTTGCGGAGGTTAAGCGATCACAGGTGTAGGGTGCGCACTCGCTGCGCACCACATGACCGCCACCTCATGGTGCGCCTAAAGGCACACCCCACGCCCACCAAAAACCTTCCCCGCGGGGAAGGTCCCCCACAAAATTCCTCACCCCACCGACCGAATTGTCATGTTCATGCGTTACACCTCCGGCACAGCACAGGAGGTCGCCATGTCTTATCTACCCTATGGATTTATCGTCATCGTCGGCGGCAGCTGTCTGGGCGCGATCCTGACCTCGCCTTTGTTCGTCTGACCAGCGGCTAAAGCGCATTCTCGATGGCTTGCCCGGCCGTCGTGATATCGCGGCCCACGCCTTGCACGGTGTTGCAGGCGGACAGGGTCAGAAATGCGGCAAGCACAAGCAGGCGGATCATCGGCGTCACTTTCATGGTTGATCTCAAAATCTTAAGCGACCATGCGGCGTCGCGCAAGATCAGGCTCAATCCAGAAACGCCATGACAGACCCGATGAATTCACGCGGCTTTTCCGCATGCAGCCAATGCCCGGCGCCGGGGATCTTGGCAAAGCGCGCTTGCGGGAACAGCGCCTTGATCGCCGGGCGATGGTCGGCGGTGACGTAATCCGATTCCCCCCCGGACAGAAAGAACACTGGCCCCTCAAATGTCCCGCTGATCTGCGGAAAGCCGATGATCTTGTCCATCTCCGCCTCCAGCACATCAAGGTTCAGCCGCCAGCGGCGGTCCTTCATATCCAGACTTTGCAGCAGAAATTCCGCCACGCCGGGGGGCTGTGCGCCCAATTGCGTCTTGGCCTCGGCCCGCGTGCTGATCTGCGACAGATCGACGCTGCGCATCGCGGCGATCAGCCCGTTCTGGCTATGGCTATAGCCCACCGGCGCGATATCGCCGACGATCAGCTTGTTCACCAGACCCGGATGTTGGACCGCCAGCACCATCGCCGCCTTGCCGCCCATGGAATGGCCCAGCACATCCATCGGCCTGTCCATGACCTGCGCCAGATCAGCGGCCATATCCTCATAGGAATGTGTATCAAACCAAGGGCTATCCGCATGATTGCGCATATCCACAGTGATCACAGGCCGGGTTTCCGACAGCTTTTTCGCGATCACCCCCCAATTGCGGGCCGACCCGAACAAGCCATGCGCGATCAAAAGCGGGACAGCCTCAGGGCCGTCATGATGGACCGTGTTTAACATGCATCTGTTGCTAACCTTCCTTTCCCTCGGTGACCAGAGGGATTGAGACCCGCGGAGTTTGGATTTACCGCAGGCCCATGGCATCAGACATTCACATCAAGGTCGAAAAGATCCGCGCATTGCTCGACCAAAGATTGGGCGTGCGCGCCCGCACGTTCGAAGCGCAGGTGCGCAAGGCCCGCCGTCTGCTGCCGCGCGGGCTGCGGCGCGAATTGGTCTATTTCGCCCAGGCGCAGGCTTTGGCCGATAACCCCAAGCTGCAACGGATGATCGACCGCCCCCGGTTAGAGGCGGCCTATAATAATGCGGTCTATTTTCTGGAACGGGCCGATATCGGGCAAAGACGCCGCACAGCGGCTTTGGGTGTCGCGGCCTCGATCGCCTTTGGCCTTTTGATCACGGCTTTGGTCGTGCTGGTCGTCGTCGTGCAGCGCGGGCTGATCTGACGGGGTAGGGTGGGTCATTGACCCACCCTACGGATCACATCACAGGTTGGTATAGATCGGGAAACGGTCGCAAAGCGCCTCAACCTCGGCCCGGACCTTGGCCTCGACCTCGCCATTGCCGTCTTCGCCATTGGCGGCCAGACCTTCGGTCACTTCCACGATCCAATCGGCGATCTGGCGGAACTCTGCCTCGGCAAAGCCACGGGTCGTGCCTGCGGGCGTGCCCAGACGGATGCCCGATGTGACAGTCGGCTTTTCGGGGTCAAACGGGATACCATTCTTGTTGCAGGTGATATGGGCGCGACCCAAGGCTTTCTCGGTCGCATTGCCGGTGACACCTTTGGGGCGCAGATCGACCAGCATCAGATGGGTATCGGTACCGCCGGTGACGATATCCAGACCGCCCTTCATCAACTGATCCGCCAGCGCTTGGGCGTTCTTGATCACCTGCGCCTGATAGGTCTTGAACTCGGGCCGCAAAGCCTCGCCAAAGGCCACGGCCTTACCGGCGATCACATGCATCAATGGGCCACCCTGAATGCCGGGGAAAATGGCGGAGTTGAATTTCTTCGCCAAAGCCTCGTCATTGGTCAGGATCATCCCACCGCGCGGGCCGCGCAGGGTTTTGTGGGTCGTCGTCGTCGCCACATGCGCATGCGGGAAAGGGGATGGGTAATGGCCCGCCGCGACCAGCCCCGCGAAATGCGCCATATCGACCAGCAGATAGGCACCGACACTATCCGCAATCTCCCGCATTTTCGCGAAGTCGATGATGCGGGGGATGGCAGAGCCGCCGGCGATGATCATCTTGGGCTGGTGTTCGGTGGCGAGGCGCGCGACCTCGTCATAATCCAGCAGGTTATCCTGACGGCGCACGCCATATTGGATCGCGTTGAACCATTTGCCGGATTGGTTTGGCTTGGCGCCATGGGTCAGGTGACCGCCCGCATCCAGCGACATGCCAAGGATCGTATCGCCGGGCTGCAAAAGGGCCTGAAACACTGCCTGATTGGCCTGTGACCCGGAGTTCGGCTGCACATTCGCGAAACCGCAGTCGAAAAGCTGGCAAGCACGGTCAATGGCCAGATTTTCGGCCACATCGACATGATCGCAGCCCCCGTAATAGCGACGGCCCGGATAGCCTTCGGCGTATTTGTTGGTCATCACGCCGCCCTGGGCCTCCATCACGGCGGCAGAGACGATGTTTTCCGAGGCGATCAGCTCGATCTCTTTGCGCTGGCGCTTCAGCTCGGCCTGCATGGCGTCATGCAGCACGGGGTCGCGGGTGGCGAGGGTTTCGGTGAAAAAGCCTTTGTCGCGGATAGTCGCATTCATGGATTGCATCCTCTTTGCAGGTGCCGGGTGGGGAATTGGCACCTCTTACCGCAGATGCCCCGCGTTCTAAAGTATCAAAACGACCATGATCTTTATGAGAACGGCAGCGCAAGTTTCGTATCGGCGACTTGCGTTTCGGCTTTGATCCCCCCACACATTGAGGAATTGTGGGGGAAATCAACCATGTCACGTCTCAAGATCGCCTTTGTTGCCAGTTCTGTCCCGACGGCCCAGACCGCCCTGCGGGTCCTGTCAGAGGCTTATGGCGATGTGCCGCAGGCCAAGGCCGATGTGATCGTGGCGCTGGGCGGTGACGGGTTCATGTTGCAGACGCTGCATGGCACCCAAGGGCTGGACGTGCCGGTTTACGGGATGAACCGTGGCACGGTGGGGTTTTTGATGAACGCCTATCACGAGCTGGACCTGCCCGCGCGGCTGGCCGTGGCCGAGGAAGAGGTGATCAACCCTTTGCACATGACCGCCCTGACCGTGGATGGTGCCATGCACGAGGCGCTGGCGATCAACGAGGTCAGCCTGCTGCGCGCAGGCCCGCAGGCCGCTAAGCTGCGCATCACCGTGGATGGCAAGCTGCGGATGCCGGAACTGGTCTGCGATGGCGCGCTGCTGGCGACACCGGCGGGGTCCACGGCCTATAATTATTCCGCCCACGGCCCGATCCTGCCGATCGGGTCGGATGTGCTGACCCTGACCGCCATGGCCGCCTTCCGCCCGCGCCGCTGGCGGGGGGCGCTGTTGCCGAAAAAAGCGGTGGTGCGGTTTGACGTGATCGATCCCGGCAAGCGGCCGGTGATGGCGGATGCGGACGGGAAATCGGTGCGCGATGTGGTGAGCGTGGAGATCAGGTCAGAGCCGGGGATCAGGCATCGGATTTTGTTTGATCCGGGGCATGGGCTGGAGGAGCGGTTGATTAGGGAGCAGTTTGCTTGAGGGGGGGCTGAACTAAAGTACTACCTTGAGAGTCGCTGACAATAAGATAAAAGAAATGCCCTTGCCACCGTATCTGCCAAACAGTGTTCAAAGGTTTTAGGACCTGAGTTGAGCCACTTCTTCATCTCGGCATCCTGTTTCTTGCCCGGATGGCTCAAATTTCGTGATCTAAATCTATACAAGTCTTTGGCTGAAGCACAAATATTGCTTGGGATTCCAAGCATAGGACAAATTGCATCAAGACTTGGGATCATATTGACCAAACTAATTTCCCTAAGTGCTGTGGAAGCTTCTCGAATTGCTTTTGCCTTGTCAACGCGGTTCCCCAAGTTCTCAGCGAACTCGTTTGAATATTTCTGCTCCGCAATTCTTATTTCTTCCTTTTTACCTTTCCTTACTTGGCCCATTGCACCATTCACTATTGCCTCGATGCAAAGTACGTAATGCTGCAAAATTGAACGCTGTAGAGGTTTCGAACCAGAGGTAGCTTGTAGTTGCCACGCTGTAGAAAGGTGCAGAAAGGCATTGTTTGCGGTTTCATTGTTTTCTATTGACCAAGCTATATCCAAACTGAGCTTGAGCTTACTATCCTTTAAGGGAGTAGGTGCAACAAGCTGTGAAAATCGGACTGCCTGAGACCATCCGGAATACTCTTCTTTTTGGTCAACTCTTCTTATTCTAAGTAGCTCAAAGAAATATGGGGTGCCAGAAACGGCAAGCGACAAACTGGCTGTTAAACGCTCACAAGTTTTTTCGGCCTCCGATATGGCTTCATCCTCTGTTTTGGCCTTTACATCAACTTGCAGCCTGTGGCTTCCATGGACTTCGTCCCTTGGAGGATGATTTACTACATACAATCCCCCAGGGACGGATACAGTTGGACTGAGGGGAGATGATGAATGTGTCGCCGCTTCTGATGCATTTCTTGGTCTAATATGAATATTCTGTGCGACTGAAATTGCTTCATCAGGTAACTCAGGCCCTGAAAGCGACCAAAGTGTTTGCCACTGGTACATTTCACATCCGCCGCTCTTGATTAAGCTGTTAAGATCGTACACCTGCGATAAGAAAATGTCACGGGGAATAGTCGCCTTAAACTGGCTCTACATATTTAATGGAAGGTTCCCTAAACCCCCAACCGATCCCTTAACGCATAATACCACGACCCCATCATCGAGTACGGCACCCGGAACATCCGCCCGCCCGGGAACGGATACCACGGCACTTTGGCGAACACGTCGAAACGGGCGCGGTCGCCGGCGACGGCTTCGGACAGGATGCGCCCGAAGGTGTGCGAGCCCGTCACCCCATGCCCGCTATAGCCATGCGCGAAATAGGTGTTGTTCCCCAGCCGCCCCATCTGCGGCACGCGGCTGAAGGACAGGGCGAAATTCCCGCTCCAGGCGTGCTCGACCTTCACGCCTTTGAGTTGCGGATAGACCTTTTCCATCGCGGGGCGCAGTTTCGCCTCGACATCCGCGGGATCGGTGCCGCCATAGACGGTGCCGCCGCCAAAGATCAGCCGTTTGTCGGCAGACAGGCGAAAATAATCGAGGATGTAGCGGACATCCTCGACACATTTATCCGTTGGCAGCAATTCATCGGCCACGTCGCCCAAGGGGATTGTCGCCATCATCTGGGTGGACACCGGCATCACCCGCGCGGTCAGGGCGGGGATCACATGGCCGAGATAGGCATTACCACACAGCAGCAGCGTGTTGCAGGTCATCGTGCCGTCGCGGGTGCGGACCACGGGTTTGGCGGCGTCGGTATCGGCGCTGATGACGGGGGATTGTTCATAGATCACACCGCCAAGGGATTCGAACGCCGCAGCCTCGCCCAGACACAGGTTCAGCGGGTGCATATGCCCGCCGGTGTGGTCGATCATGCCGCCTGCATAGACGTCGGACCCGATATGGTTGCGCAATTCGGATTTCGACAGCATGTCCTGATTGTGCAGGCCGTAGCTGGCCCAGAGGGTGCGGCGTTCTTCGAGTTCGCGCATATGGGCGGCGGTCAGGCCGGTGAAGATATTGCCCTGTTTGAGATCGCATTGGATGTCATAGGTGGCGACACGTTCGCGGATAATCTCGCCACCTTCCTGCACGAGGCCCGCGACGAAATTGGCGGTGTCCTGGCCATAGCGTTTCTTGATCGTTTGCAAGCTGGCGTTCAGCCCGTTGACGATCTGCCCGCCGTTGCGGCCCGATGCGCCCCAGCCCACACGCGCGCCTTCGATGATCGCGACCTTATAGCCTTTTTCGGCCAGATGCAGGGCGGCGGACAGCCCGCTATAGCCCGCACCCACAACGCAGATGTCGATCTGGTGGTCGCCTTGCAGTTTCGGCCGGTCTGGCGACGGATTGGCGCTGGCGGCGTAATAGCTGGTGGTGTGTTTGGTTTCGCCAGATTTGGCAAAGGTTTCGATGGCCATAGAACGCTCCGCTTTCACACCGCGACAGGCGGCGCATCACTTATGATCTGCGCCGCCCCCGGTTTGCAAGGGGCGAAAGGGCCGCAGCGGGTTTAGCCCTTGGCATAGCCAAGAGGTTGCAGGGCGGCTCTGATCTCATCAAGGATCGCGGGGTCATCGATGGTGGCAGGCAGTTTGAAATCCTGATTATCCGCGATCTTGACCATCGTCGCGCGCAGGATCTTGCCCGACCGCGTTTTGGGCAGGCGATCCACCACGGCGACCAGTTTGAAGGCGGCGACAGGGCCGATCTGGTCGCGCACAGCATTGATGACTTCCTTGACGATTTCCGCATGGGGCCGGTCGCAGCCTTTGTTCAGGCAGACAAGGCCAAGCGGTAGTTGCCCTTTCAATTCATCCCCCACGCCGATCACGGCGCATTCGCCGACATCGGGATGGCCCGCCAGAATTTCCTCCATCGCGCCCGTGGACAGGCGATGCCCCGCGACGTTGATCACGTCATCGGTGCGGGCCATGATATAAAGATAGCCGTCATCGTCGATCATCCCGGCATCGCCGGTTTCATAATAGCCGGGGAAGGTGGTCAGATAGGATTTCACAAAGCGGTCTTCGGCATTCCAGAGCGTCGGCAATGTGCCGGGCGGCAAGGGCAGTTTCACCGCAATCGCGCCGAGCGTGCCGGGGGCGACAGGATGGCCCGCCTCATCCAGCACCTGCACGTCATAGCCGGGCATGGCGACGGTGGGGGAGCCGATCTTGACCGGAAGCGCCTCAACCCCCGCAGGGTTGGCGGCGATGGGCCAGCCGGTTTCGGTCTGCCACCAATGGTCATAGACGGGGACGTTCATGACGCGCTGCGCCCATTCAATCGTATCGGGGTCGGCGCGTTCGCCCGCGAGATAGAGGCCCCGCAGGCAGGAGATGTCATAGTCCTTGATCATCGCGCCGGTCGGGTCTTCCCGCTTGATCGCGCGAAAGGCGGTGGGGGCGGTGAAGAAGGAGCGGACGTTATGTTCCTGGATCACCCGCCAGAAGGTGCCGGCATCAGGCGTGCCGATGGGCTTGCCTTCATAGACCAGCGTCGTGTTGCCGTGGATCAAGGGCGCATAGCAGATATAGGAATGGCCGACGACCCAACCCACATCCGACGCGGCCCAGAACACATCGCCCGGATCGACGTTATAGATCGCCTTCATCGTCCAGTTCAGCGCCACCAGATGCCCGGCTGTCGGGCGCACCACGCCTTTCGGCGCGCCGGTGGTGCCGGAGGTATAGAGGATATAGGCCGGGTGATCCCCCGCGACGGGGACGCATTCGGCAGGGGTCACGCCCTCTTGCACCTGATACCAGTCATGATCTCGGCCCGGCACCAGATCGGCCTTGGCGTGATCGCGTTGCAGGATGACGCAGAATGCGGGCTTATGCTTGGCCGCCGCAATGGCAGCGTCCAGCAGCGGCTTATAGGCGATGACCCGCCCCGGTTCGATCCCGCAAGAGGCGGCGATGATCGCCTTGGGCGTCGCATCGTCGATCCGCACGGCGAGTTCATGGGCGGCAAAGCCGCCGAAAACCACTGAATGGACAGCCCCCAAACGCGCGCAGGCCAGCATCGCCTCCAATGCCTCTGGCACCATCGGCATGTAGATGATGACGCGGTCGCCTTTTTCGACGCCCTGCGCGCGGAGCGCCCCGGCGAGCGAAGACACGTTTTCCAGCAATTGCGCATAGGTGACGGTGCGTTTGGTATCGGTGACGGGGCTGTCATAGATGATCGCCGCCTGATCGCCGCGCCCACCCGCGACATGGCGGTCCACGGCGTTATAGCAGGTATTCACCTGCGCATCGGCAAACCAATGATAAAGCGGCGCGCGGCTGACATCGAGCGCCTTTTGCGGCGCTTTCACCCAATCGATAGCTTTCGCCTGTGCCATCCAGAACCCCTCGGGGTCCTGCCTCCAACCTGCATAAAGCTCTGCATAGCCCATTCCTCGCGCTCCTCCCAAAACCGCTGTCGCAATCTTGTTACGCGTGAGGGGCAGGTGGCGCAACAAAGCAAGCGCCGGGAGCGGTGGGTGGTGTCAAGAAATTGACAACCCCTCGCTTTGTTGGAAATACTCCCCGCGCGGAGCGCATAGTATCTTTTAACGATCCGTTGGCCGCGAATGTTTTGTCCAATATTCCTTGATCCAGCGCACCGGGAAATAGCCGAATTTTTCGGGCGATCCCCAGCGTTTGAACGGGCCTTTGGTCATATCCTCGGGGTTCGGGACGCCGTGAAAGATCACGACAAAGGTGTCTGGCCGCCTTATCGGGCGGACCAGATTGACCGGGACATGATAGGCGAGGTCTTTTTTGAAACTGATCATCCAGCCGATAGGCCAGCTTTGCCGGTCATGGGCGTGATGGTGGATGAAATTCTGGTCATTGCCGATATGCGCGAGTTCGGCATAGCTTTTGTCGCGGAACATCTCGAACAGGTGGTCCTGTGTGCCCGCGATGAAGCCCACGACAGATGAATTGGACAGCAAAGGCTTGCCAAACACCTTGGGAAACCAGCGCGGCAATGTGTCGGGGATTTCGCGGATGATATGCAACCCGCCTTTGGCGCGCAGATGATCAAACAGCGGGGTCAGATCGCGCAGGACGACGACATCGACATCCATCATGATGACAGGTGTGCCGGGGGCAAACAGGCCGGGCGCAAAGGCGGTCAGTTTCGGCCACATGCCGTTTTGCCAATCCGCGCGGTCCATCGCGAAAGCGGGCAGGGGGATCGGCTCAATCCCCTCTGCCAGACCATCGGCATCATCAGTCAGGCAGACGAAACGGAACGGGCTCTGCATCACGTCCCGCAGAGCGCGATACAGGATATTGGTATAGCGGCAAGGATAGCCCTTGCCCCATTTGAAGCACAAAAAGACCGGCGTCAGATCAGCCATAATGCGCGACAGGCGTGCCCGCGATGGCGGACATGTTCAGCAAGCCGCGCGCGGTGATGGCGGGGGTGACGATGTGGCAGCGGTTGCCCATGCCCATCAGGATCGGCCCAACCTCGAGCCCCGCGCCTTTCATTTTCAGGATGTTGCGCACGCCGGATGCCGCATCGGTATTGGCGAAGACCAGCACATTGGCCGCGCCTTGCAGGCGAGAGTCAGGGAAAATCCGGTGGCGCAGATCCATGTTCAGCGCCGCATCGACATGCATTTCACCTTCATAAGCGAAATCACGCGGCTGGCTGTCAAGGATCGCAAGGGCCGCACGCATCCGCCGCCCGGTGTCGCAATCAAGGTTGCCGAACTGGCTGTGCGAACAAAGCGCGATATTGGGTTCCAGCCCGAAACGGCGCACATGACGCGCGGCACCGATCACGGTCTGGGCGATCTGTTCGGGTGTCGGTTCCGGATGGACTTGCGTATCGGCGATGAACAATGGCCCGTCTTCAAGGATCATCAGCGACAGGGCGGCGACAGGATGCAATGAGGCCGTGCCCAGAATCTCGGTGATATATTTCAGATGCCAGAGATATTGACCGAAAGTGCCGCAGATCAAACTATCTGCCTCGCCGCGCTGCACCATGACCGCACCGATGGCGGTGGTGTTGGTGCGCATGATCGCCTTGGCCAGATCGGGCGTGACACCGCGCCGCGCCATCAGATTGTGATAGGTTTCCCAGTAATCGCGGTAGCGGGGGTCGTTTTCGGGGTTCACGATGTTGAAATCCACACCGGGGCGGATTTTCAGACCCGCGCGTTCGCAGCGGGTTTCGATCACATCGGGACGGCCGATCAGGATCGGGGTTTCGGTGGTTTCTTCCATGATCGCCTGGGCCGCGCGCAGCACGCGTTCATCCTCCCCCTCGGCAAAGACGATGCGGCGCGCGGCAGTGCGCGCGGCCTGAAACACCGGGCGCATGATCATCGCGGATTTGAAGACGGAGCCGTCGAGCTTGACCTTATAGGCGACCAGATCATCAATCGGGCGCACGGCGACGCCGGTTTCCATCGCGGCCTTGGCCACGGCCCCGGCGACGACGCCCATCAGGCGGGGATCAAAAGGTTTCGGGATCAGGTAATCCGCGCCAAAGGTCAGTTTTTCACCGCTATAGGCAGCGGCAGCCTCTGCACTTGTCGTCGCGCGGGCCAGCGCCGCGATACCTTCGATACAGGCGATCTTCATTTCATCGTTGATTTCGGTCGCCCCCACATCGAGCGCGCCGCGGAAGATGAAGGGGAAGCACAGGACGTTGTTGACCTGATTGGGGTAATCAGAGCGCCCGGTCGCGATGATTGCGTCGGGGGTGACGGCGCGGGCGGCGGCAGGGTCGATTTCCGGGCTGGGGTTGGCCAGCGCAAAGATGATCGGGCGCGCGGCCATGCGCGCGACCATGTCGGGCGTCAGCACACCGGGGCCGGACAGGCCCAGAAACAGGTCCGCACTGGCGATCACATCGGCCAATGTGGCCGGCGTGGTGCCTTGCGCGAAGGCGGCCTTTTGCGGCGATGTTTCGCTTTCGCGGCCATGATAGACCAGACCGTCGATATCACATAACCACACATTTTCACGTTTCACACCCAGTTTCAGCAGCATGTTGAGGCAGGCAATGCCCGCCGCCCCGCCGCCGGTGGAAACGATCTTGATATCCGCGAATTTCTTGCCTGCCACGTGCAGCGCGTTGAGCGCGGCAGCCCCGACGACAATCGCCGTGCCGTGCTGATCGTCATGGAAAACGGGGATATTCATCCGTTCACGGCAGATCTGTTCGACGATGAAACAATCCGGGGCTTTGATATCTTCCAGATTGATTGCGCCAAAGGTCGGCTCCAGCGCGCAGACGATATCGGCGAGTTTGTAGGGGTCAGCCTCATTCAACTCGATATCAAAACAATCGATATTTGCGAATTTCTTGAACAGGACCGCCTTGCCTTCCATCACGGGTTTGGAGGCCAGCGCGCCGATATTGCCCAGCCCCAGCACGGCGGTGCCATTGGTGACCACGGCGACCAGATTGCCGCGTGATGTGTAATCGCGGGCGGTGTCGGGGTTGGCTTTGATTTCCAGACAAGCCTCGGCCACGCCGGGGGAATAGGCGCGCGCAAGGTCACGGCCATTGGCCAAAGGTTTGGTCGCGCGGATTTCCAGTTTGCCGGGTTTCGGGAACTGGTGATAATCAAGCGCTGCCTGGCGTTGGCTGTTTGCTGTTTCGTCTGCCATCGTATCCTCCAAAAATATGGTTTAATGTTAAACCATTTCCCTGCCGCAAGGGAACGCTGCCCTGCGATTAATCACGCTTCGGCTGATCTTGCAAATCTTTCCCGTCAATCATGTGACAAGGCGGGGGGTGCCGGGTCTTGCATTGCGCCGCGCCGCGCAGCAATCTGGCCGGAACCAAACAGGAGGTTTCCATGTCCCTGATCGATCAAGCCCGCGCTGTGCGCGAAAACGCCTATGTCCCCTATTCCAAGTTCAAGGTGGGTGCCGCGATCCGCACGACATCGGGGGCGATCTATGCTGGGTGCAATGTCGAAAACGTGGCCTATCCCGAAGGCACCTGTGCCGAGGCGGGGGCGATCGCGGCAATGATCGCCGGCGGGGATACGCGGATTGCTGCCGTGGCCGTGATTGCGGATAGTCCCAAACCGGTCAGCCCCTGTGGCGGTTGCCGTCAGAAGATCGCGGAATTCGCGGATGGTGATGTCGTGGTGACTTTGGCCACGATGGACGGGATCGTGCTGGAAACGACGGTGGCGGAACTGTTGCCTGGCAGTTTTGACGCTGATTACATGAGCCGCGTCTGAGCTTGGACGCGCGCGCGATCATCGCGGCGGTCAGGGCGGGACAGACCCCCGCGCCAGAGGATTTGGCGGCCTTTGCGCAGGGCCTTGCCAGCGGTGCGGTCAGCGATGCGCAGGCGGGTGCCTTTGCCATGGCGGTCTGTCTGAACGGTCTGTCTGATGCGGGGCGTGTGGCGCTGACCATCGGCATGCGCGACAGTGGCGATGTGCTGTCCTGGGATCTGCCGGGGCCGGTGCTGGACAAACATTCGACCGGCGGGGTCGGGGATTGCGTGTCGCTGATTGCAGCGCCCATTCTGGCGGCTTGTGGGGCCTATGTGCCGATGATCTCTGGCCGTGGGCTGGGCCATACCGGCGGCACGCTGGATAAGCTGGAGGCGATTCCGGGTCTGTCATGCCAGGTGGATGAGGCGCTTTTGCGCCGGATCACCCGCGATGTCGGCTGCGCGATTGTCAGTGCCACGGGACAGATCGCACCTGCGGACCGCAGACTTTATGCGATCCGCGATGTGACGGCGACGGTGGATTCCATTGATCTGATCACGGCCTCGATCCTGTCCAAGAAACTGGCGACCGGGCTGGATGGTTTGGTCCTCGATGTGAAATGCGGATCGGGCGCTTTCATGAAAACACAAGGTGAAGCGCGCGCGCTCGCGCAGGCTTTGGTCGATACCGCCAATGGCGCGGGCTGCCGGACCTCTGCCGTGATCACCGATATGAATGCACCGCTGGCCCCCGCGCTGGGCAATGCGCTGGAGGTGGCTGTCTGTATGGAGGTTCTCGCGGGCAATCTGGAGGCCGCGCCGCGTCTGGTCGCGCTGTCACAGGCGATCTGTGTGCAATTGCTGATGATGCAGGGGCAAAGCGAAGCGGATGCGCAGGGCGCTGTCGCCCGCGCGCTGACCTCCGGTGCCGCGATGGAAAGGTTCGCGCGGATGATTGCCGCCTTGGGCGGTCCGCCTGACATGGCCGAGGATTGGCGCACGCATCTGCCGCAAGCGCCTGTCGTGGGCGCTGTTGTCGCCCCGCAATCGGGGTACATCGCGGCGATGGATGGGCAGGCTTTGGGCATGGTTGTCGTCGCCTTGGGTGGCGGGCGGCGGGTGGAAAGCGACCGGATTGACCCGTCTGTCGGGCTGACCGATGTGGTCGGTCTGGGCGATTATGTGGAAAAAGGTCAGCCGCTTTGCACCTTGCATGCCGCGTCTGAAGAGGCCGCAGAACAGGCGGCGCGGGCGGTGCAGGCGGCGGTCACGATTGGTGCTGCGCCAGAGACCGGGCCATTGATCATCGAAAGGATCGGCTGATGCCGCGGGCATTTTTGATTGTGATCGATTCCGTGGGGATCGGTGGCGCGCCCGATGCGGCGCAGTTTTTCAACGGCGATCTGCCCGATACCGGGGCCAATACCATCGGCCATATCGCGCAGGCTATGCCGCTGCATCTGCCGCATCTGGATGCTTTGGGTCTGGGGGCGGCTTTGCAGCTTGCCTCTGGCCTGACGGCACCGGGGCTGGGGGCTGTGCCGACTGGCGCGTGGGGGGCAGCGACGGAAGTGTCGCGCGGCAAGGATACGCCATCGGGCCATTGGGAATTGGCGGGCGTGCCTGTGCCATGGGACTGGCACCATTTCCCGGATGCCACGCCTGCCTTCCCGCCTGACCTGACCGCGCTGATCTGCCAGCTGGCGGGGACGGAGGGGATTTTGGGCAATTGCCACGCGTCGGGCACCACGATCATCGGGGTCGAGGGTGAGGCGCATCTGCGCACAGGTTGGCCGATTTGCTATACCTCTGCCGACAGCGTGTTGCAGATCGCGGCACATGAGGTGCATTTCGGGCTGGAGCGGCTTTATAAGCTTTGCGCCGATCTGGCCCCGCATCTGCATGCGATGAAGATCGGGCGGGTGATCGCGCGGCCTTTCGTGGGGCAGGTCGGCAGTTTTACCCGCACCGCCAACCGGCATGATTACGCGATTGCCTTACCCGGACCGAGCATCTGCGATGATGTACAGGCGGCGGGTGGCAAGGTGCATGGCGTGGGCAAGATCGGGGATATCTTTTCGATGCAGGGCATCGATACGTTGCACAAAGGCGATGATGCAGCCCTGATGGGGCATCTGGCGGGTCTGGTCGACACGGCGGCGAATGGTGATTTCATCTTCACCAATCTGGTGGAATTCGACAGCCTTTATGGCCACAGGCGCGACGTGGCCGGTTATGCCCGGCATCTGGAATGGTTTGATGCCGCTTTGGGCGCGCTTTTGCCGCGATTGCGGGCGGATGATCTGTTGATCGTCACCGCCGACCATGGCAATGACCCGACATGGACCGGCACCGATCACACCCGCGAAAGGGTGCCGGTACTGGCCTATGGTTTGGGCGCGCGGGCCTTGGGGCAGGTCGCGTTTTGCGATGTCGCGGCCAGTATCGCGGATCATTTGGCCGTGCCTTATCGCGGCGCAGGAAAGAGTTTTTTATGAATTTTCAGAATTTGCCAAAGATTGAACTCCACACCCATCTGGAAGGCTCTGCGCCGCCTGATTTCATCCGCATGCTGGCGGCAGAGAAAAAGATCGATATCAGCGGGATTTTCACGCCCCAAGGTGGCTATGACTTCCGCGATTTCGATCATTTCCTGAAGGTTTATGAGGCGGCTTGCACGACCCTGCAAAGCCCCGATGATTTTCGCCGCCTGACCTTGGCCGTGTTGGAAGAGACCGCCAGTCATGGCGTGGTCTATATGGAAACATTCGTCTCGCCCGATTTCTGTGGCGGTGGTGATCTGGCGGCGTGGAAGGATTACCTTGCTGCGATGTCCGATGCGGCGGATGAAGGCGAGGCGCGGTTTGGCATCACGATGCGCGGGATCGTCACCGGCATCCGTCATTTCGGGCCAGAGGCCTGTATTCCCGCCGCCCGTTGCGCCGCTGAAACCTATGGCGGGTTTGTCGTGGGTTACGGCATGGCGGGCGGTGAAATGGCCGGGCGGCCCGGTGACTATGCCTATTCTTTCGACATGGCCCGCGAGGCGGGCTTGCCGCTGACCTGTCATGCGGGTGAATGGGGTGGGGCGGCGATGGTCGCGGAAACCATCCGCGATCTGAAAGTGGCCCGCATCGGTCATGGGATCGGCGCGATTAATGATGCGGGATTGCTGCGCGAGATCGTTGAAAAGGATATCGTGCTGGAGGTTTGCCCCGGTTCCAACGTGGTGCTCAAGGCCGTGCCGGATTGGCAAAGCCATCCGATCAAACGCTTGCGCGATGCGGGGGTGAAAGTCACCGTCTCCACCGACGATCCACCGTTCTTTCACACCACCATGACAGCCGAATATGACATGCTGCACCGGACCTTTGGCTGGGAGGAGGCTGATTTCACAGCGCTGAACCAGATCGCCCTTGCCGCTGCTTTCTGCGATGATGCCACCCGCGCCAAAATCGCCAAACGATTGGAGCCCACCCAATGACCGACCATGTGACCCATGTGACGCACCCTTTGGTGCAGCATAAACTGACGCTGATGCGGCAGAAAGAAACCTCGACCCCGGTGTTTCGCCAATTGCTGCGCGAGATCAGCCAATTGCTGGCTTATGAGGTCACGCGCGGTCTGCCGATGACCATGCGCCGGATCGAGACACCGTTGCAGCCGATGGATGCGCCGGTGATCGATGGCAAGAAACTGGTGCTGGTGTCGATCCTGCGGGCGGGCAATGGGTTGCTCGACGGGATCTTGGAACTGGTGCCAGCGGCGCGGGTCGGCTTTGTCGGGCTATACCGCGATGAAGAAACGCTGCAACCGGTGAAATATTACTTCAAAGTGCCGACGGAATTAGAGGATCGGCTGGTCATTGCCGTCGATCCGATGCTGGCGACCGGCAATTCATCGGTCGCGGCGATTGATCTGCTCAAACAGGCGGGGGCGAAGAATATCCGCTTCATGTGCCTGCTGGCCGCCCCCGAAGGCATCGCGCGGATGCAAGCGGCGCATCCCGATGTGCCGATTGTGACAGCAGCGATTGACAGCCATCTGAATGAACAAGGCTATATCGTGCCCGGTCTGGGCGATGCCGGTGACCGGATGTTCGGTACGAAATAACGCCTAATTGTTGCAGATATTCTGCAGGCTGATCCATTCGCTGTCGGTCATGATCGGCGGCGTGGCCTGGCCGTCCAGCGGGTCCTGCCCCAGATCGGGCGGCGTCACATTGCGCGCGGCGGCAAGGGTCAGGTAGGGGCGATAGGGCAGGTCGGCGGCGGCAAAGGCCTGCCGCAGGTCGCTGATACTGGCGTCGGGCGCGGGGTTGGCAAGGCGGTCATCGGCATGGCGTTGCACCACCTCGCGCGGCAGATCGCCGGTGGTCAGCAGGCCGAAGGTCGCGGCAAGGCCTGCCTCTTGCAGCACAGGTTCCAGCGTGTCGCCGTTGCCAATCGCCGCGCGGCTGGCCAGTACGAAACCGGCCACGGCTGCGGGGTCATCGGCGGCCTGCAACAGCCCGGCATCCAGCACGATCAACCCACCCGGCACCGCCAGCGCGCCTTGCGGCAGATCGGGCACCACGACAATATTCAGCGCCGTGCCCGCGCCAAAGATCCGCGCGGCGAGTTTGCCTGCGGCATCCTGCGCGGTGGTATCGCGGCAGACCTGCCCGGTTTTGGTCTGGATATGGGCCAGCATCGTCGCCCCGATCTCGACCCGTTTCGAGGTTGGCAGCACCGCCAAAGTCTGGCGCATCAGCGCGCCGGGCAACCAGAACACGGCCAGAGCCACGGCCAGCACAATCACCCCCGCGGTGATCCAATGGCGCAGCTTGCCGGGCTGCGGGCGTGATTTGGCCAAGGCTTTGCGCACCTCTTCAATCGCGTCGATCATGATATCATCGGCGATTTCCAGTTCTTCACTGGCTTCGTCATCGGGGGCGTAAAGGGCGGGACGCTCGCCTGTGTTCAGCCGGATCAGCGCAGGCAAGGACCAATGCGCCAAAGGCCGCGCCGCACCATCGGCGATCACCAAAGTGGCGTCGCCAAAGGATATCGTGACCTGCCGGCGCTGTTCATCCGGGCCGGGCCGCCAGAGCCCGTCGCTTTCCAACCGCACATATCGATCAAGAGCTGTCATCTGCCCAATCTGCCCTTTTTTGCCACCTTACGCTGGCTGGCAGATGTTGTCATGCGCGAAAGGGCGGGGGTGAAAACGCCCGCCTATCCGCCATGCCGCAGCATCTGGCGAAGTTCGTATTTCTGGATCTTGCCAGTCGCGGTTTTGGGCAGGTCCTGAAACAGCACCCGTTTGGGGCATTTGAACCCGGCAAGACGGTCGCGGACAAAGGCAATGATCTCTGCCTCGGTCGCGGTGGCGCCGTCTTTCAATTCGACAAAGGCGCAGGGCGTTTCGCCCCATTTGTCATCCGGCTGGGCGACAACGGCGCAGAGGTTGACGGCAGGGTGATGCATCAGCGCCGCCTCAACCTCGACCGAGCTGATGTTTTCGCCGCCCGAGATGATGATATCCTTGGCGCGGTCGACGATTTGCATCGCCCCGCCTTGGTGCTGGACGGCGAGGTCTTCGGAATGGAAATAGCCACCGGCGAAGGCTTTTTCGGTGGCTGCGGGGTTCTTCAGATAGCCTTTCATCACCGCATTGCCGCGCATGACGATCTCGCCCTGCGTTGTGCCGTCATGCGGCACCGGGGTCATATCGTCATCCATGATGGTGACATCCTCCATCACCGGCGATCCGACACCTTGCCGGGCTTTGATCCCGGCTTGTTCATCCTCTGGCAGGGCATCCCATGCCGGGTCCCAGATACACTCAGTCACATGGCCGTAGGTTTCGGTCAGGCCGTAGACTTGGGTGACATGAAACCCCAGTTTGCCGATGGCAGACAGGGTCGCGGGGGCAGGCGGTGCGCCTGCGGTGAAGACGTTGACGATATGGTCAAAGGCGCGGCGATCCTCTGGTTTGGCATTGACCAGCAGGTTCAGCACGATCGGCGCGCCGCCGAAATGCGTGGCCCCGTGATCGGCGATGGCGGCATAGATTGCCTTTGCCGTGATATCACGACTGCAGATCGCGGCGGCCCCCAGCGCGGGCAGCATCCATGTGTGGTTCCAGCCGTTGCAATGAAACAGCGGCACGATCTGCAGGTAGCGCGCGAAAAGCGGCATCTGCCATTTCACCGCATTGCCGAGCGTGATCAGATAGGAGCCGCGATGATGGTAGACGACCCCTTTGGGCCGCCCGGTGGTGCCGGAAGTATAATTCAGCGCAAGGCTTTCCCATTCGTCTTTCGGCATGATCCATGGGAAATCAGGATCGCCGGTGGCCAGAAAATCCTCGTATAACTGGCCGCTGCCGGTGGCGTGGACCCCGGCCTGATCATCGGGGACTTCGATCAGCAGGGGGGCAGGCCCATCCATCCGCTCCATCGCGGCAAGGGCTTGTGGCAGGAACTGGCTGTCCACCAGCAGCACCTTTGCTTCGCCGTGGTCGAGGATATAGGCGATTGTGTCAGCGTCGAGCCGGATGTTGATCGTGTTCAGCACAGCCGCACAGGCGGGGACGGCGAATGTCGCCTCGGACTGCGCGGGGATATTGGGCAGCAGGGTGGCGACAACATCGCCCGGTTGCACACCCGCCTTGACCAAGGCAGAGGCGAGTTGCGACACCCGCCTGTGATATTGCGCATAGGTCCAGCGGGTGCTGCCATAGATCAGCGCGTCGTGACCCGCAAAAATCCTTGCGGCGCGTTGCAGATGCGACAGGGGCGTCAGCGGCACATGGTTGGCGGCACATTTGCCAAGGCCCGTTTCGTCGCGCATCCAGCCCATCTGTGATCCTCCCCCGTGTCGGGTGAGAATTGCTGTGGGCGGGTGACTTGGGAAGCAGAATTATAGGCGCATCCCCGATCAGGGATGCGCCCATTGTCGTCAGGCGGCTTTGGCGGTTTTGTCAAAGCGTTTGTAAAATTCATGGCCTTTATCGGCCATGTCACGCAGCAGGTCCGGTGTTTTGAACCTGTCGCCAAACTGTTCGGTCAGCTGATCACAGCGTTCCGCCGCATAAGGCGCGCCGATGATGTCCAGCCAGCTGAACGGCCCACCCGACCAAGGCGCAAAGCCCCAGCCAAGGATGGCACCCACATCGCCTTCGCGGATGTCGGTCAGCACGCCGTCTTCCAATGCGCGCACGGCCTCCAGCACTTGCGCGAAGAGCAGGCGGTGCTGGACGGTGACCAGATCGGGTTGGTCGTCCGCAACAGGGTATTGCGCGGTCAGACCGTCCCACAGGCCCTGACGTTTGCCTTTGTCATCATAGGCATAGAAACCGGCGTTGGATTTGCGGCCCATACGGTCCTGATCGGCCATCCAGAACAGTACCTCGTCCACCTCACCATCGGGGTAATCGTCGCCCATCGCGGCGCGGGTCGCCTTGGCGATTTTCACGCCAAGGTCGATGCTGGTTTCATCGACCAATTGCAGCGGACCCAGCGGCATGCCGACCAGTTTGGCGGCATTTTCGATCAGGGCGGGGGAGACCCCTTCCTTCACCATGCGGATGCCTTCGTTGATGTAAGGAATGATGCAGCGGTTGGCGTAGAAGAACCGCGCGTCATTGACCACAATCGGCGTCTTGCGGATCTGGCGCACGAAATCGAGCGCTTTGGCGACCGCGACATCACTGGTTTGCTTGCCTTTGATGATTTCCACCAGCAGCATCTTGTCCACGGGGGAAAAGAAATGGATGCCGATGAATTTCGCCGGATCATTGCTGGCTTTCGCCAGTTCGGTGATCGGCAGGGTGGAAGTGTTGGTGGCAAAGATGCAATCGGGGCCGGTGACGGCTTGCACCTTTTTGGTGACCTCGGCCTTGACGGAGGTATCCTCAAACACCGCCTCCACAATCAGATCGCAGTCTTTCAACGCATCATAATCGGTGGTTGCGTTGATCAGGCCCAGAACGGCGGTTTTCTTGTCCTCGGTCGCCTTTTTGCGCGCGATGCCTTTATCCATGTAATCGGCGGTATAGGATTTGCCTTTGTCGGCGGCTTCCTGTTTGGCGTCGATCAGCACGACTTTGATGCCCGCGAGGGCCGAGACCAGCGCGATACCAGCCCCCATCATGCCTGCGCCGATCACGCCGACCTGTTTGACCTTTTGATCGGGCGCATCGGGGCGGTTGGCCCCTTTTTCCAAGGCTTCCTTGTTGATGAACAGGCTGCGGATCATGGCGGATGAGCTTGGGTTCATCAGGACATTGGTGAACCAGCGCGCCTCGATCTTCAGCGCGGTGTCAAATGGGACCAAAGCACCTTCGTAGACGGCAGAGAGCAAGGCCTTAGCGGCAGGGTAGACGCCCATCGTCTTGCCGTTGACCATGGCGGATGCACCCACGAAGGTCATGAAGCCGGCGGGGTGATAAGGCGCGCCGCCGGGCATTTTATAGCCTTTTTCATCCCATGGTTTCACGATCGACGGGCCGGACAGCACCCATGCCTTGGCGGCAGAGATCAACTCGTCCGCTGGCACGACCTCATCGATCACGCCAGCGCGCTTGGCAGCTTGCGGGTCGTTCAGCTTACCTTCCAGCAACAGCGGCGATGCGCCCATGGCGCCTAGTTTGCGGGCCAGCCGCGTGGTGCCACCGGCACCCGGAAAGATGCCGACCTGAATTTCCGGCAGGCCGATTTTCGCCCTGGGGTTATCGGCAGCAAAGATCCGGTGACAGGCGAGCGGGATTTCAAGGCCGATGCCAAGCGCCGTGCCGGGCAGGGCGGCAGCAATCGGTTTGCCGCCTTTGTTGGTCTTGGGGTCCATGCCCGCGCGTTCGATCTTGCGCAGCACGCCGTGCATTGCCATGACGCCGTCGAACAACCCGCGTGCCGGATCGTCGCCTGCGCTGTCTTTCATGCGCGCGATGATGTTCAGGTCCATGCCACCGGCAAAGGAGCCTTCCTTGCCCGAGGTAATGATGATGCCCTTCACGGCATCGTCGGCGAGCGCCTGATCAATCAGCGCGTCCAGATCGGTGAACCCTTGCTGGTTCATCACGTTCATCGATTTGCCGACAGTGTCCCAGGTGATGATGGCCACGCCATCGGCATCTGTTTTGCTTGTGAAATCAGTCATCTTGATCCCCCCTTACACGCGTTCAATGATTGTGGCCGCACCCATGCCGGATGCGATGCACAGCGTCGCAAGGCCGGTGGATTTGCCGGTGCGCTCCAACTCATCCAGCAAAGTGCCGATGATGATCGCGCCTGTGGCACCCAGCGGGTGACCCATGGCGATGGACCCGCCGTTCACGTTGACCTTGTCATGATCGACATCAAAAGCCTGCATGAAACGCAGCACGACGGATGCGAAGGCTTCGTTCACTTCGAACAGGTCGATGTCGCTGATCGACATGCCGCTGTCACGCAGGATTTTCTCGGTCACGGGCACGGGGCCGGTCAGCATGATGGTGGGATCGGTGCCGATCTTGGCGGTGGCGCGGATCACAGCACGGGGTTTCAGGCCCATCGCCTCGCCCCATTCTTTCGACGCGACCAAGACGCCTGCGGCACCATCCACGATACCCGATGAATTGCCCGCATGGTGGATGTGGTTGATCCGCTCGAGATGCGGATATTTCATCAGCGCGATCTTGTCGAAACCGGGCATCACCTCGCCCATCGCCTGAAATGCGGGGTTGAGTGACCCGAGGGTCTGCATGTTCGTCTCTGGCCGCATGTATTCGTCATGGTCCAGAATGGCCAAGCCGTTGATATCACGCACGGTGACGATGGATTTGGCGAAACGTTTGTCATCCCAAGCGGCCTTGGCGCGGCGCTGGCTTTCGACGGCAAGCTGGTCTGCGTCATCGCGGCTGAAACCGTATTCGGTCGCGATGATATCGGCGGAAATGCCTTGCGGGACGAAGTAACTGTCCATCGCAATCGACGGATCAACGGCAATCGCCGCACCGTCCGACCCCATCGCCACGCGGCCCATCATCTCTACCCCACCGGCGATATACGCTTGGCCTGCCCCGCCGCGCACTTGGTTCGCGGCAAGGTTCACAGCCTCCATCCCGCTTGCGCAGAAACGGTTGATCGCAAGGCCGGGGATGGATTGATCCAGATCGGACGCCAGCACCGCCGTGCGTGCAAGGCAGCCGCCTTGTTCGCCGACTTGGGTGACGTTGCCCCAGATCACGTCCTCGACGGCGTGGCCTTCGAGATTGTTACGCTCTTTCAGCGCGTTCAGCACACCGGCGGACAGGCGCGCGGATGTCACCTCGTGCAGGCTGCCATCGGCGCGGCCTTTGCCGCGCGGCGTGCGGATCGCGTCATAGATATAGGCTTCGGTCATTCTTTCCTCCGTTCAGGCCGCGCCGGATAGGGCGCGCGGCATCATGTCATAAGGGTGTTTCCAGCCGGGCCGGGCAGCGATTGCGTCCAGCCAGCGGTCGATCTGCGGATAATCCGCACGGTTGAAGGTGAATTCTTCGGTGTAGAAAAGGTATCCGGCACAGGCGATATCGGCGATGGTGATATCCTCGCCCGCCAGCCAGTTGCGCCCGGTCAGATGGGTTTCTATTACCTTGAGCGCCGAGGCGAGGCGCATGGCAAGAAACGAATTCACATGGGCATTGCGTTTCGCCTCTGGCAGGAAATGCAGGTTGAACCGCAAGGGCCCGGCGATGCCGCTGACCTTGTGGTTGTCGAAAAACATCCAGCGCAACACTTCGCGCCGTTCAGCCGCGGACCGGCCCCCGAGCTTGCCGGATTTGGAACTGATGTAATCCTGAATGACCGCCGATTGTGTCAGCACCAGATCGCCGTCTTCCAGCACCGGCACCTCGCCCATGACGTTGAGCGCGCGGAATTCCGGGTTGCGGGTCGCACCGTTGAAAAAATCGACAAAGACCGGCTCCCAATCCTGATCGGTCAGGGTCAGGGTCAGGGCGACTTTGTAGGCGTTTCCGCTTTCGCCAAAGCAATGGAGTTTCATGGGCATGTAATCTCTTTTCTGCTTTTGGCCCTGCGGGGCCAGATGAGTATTTGGAACAAAGCGAGGGGGCCCTTGCTTTGTTCATTGCTCCTTAACCTATAACGCGCAGGATTACTGCACGGTACAGGCTGGAGAGCCGATGACCGTACAAAGCGAAAGGACCCTGGCCTGTGTTGCTGCGCCCCGGACGCGGGGAACTCTCTCAGGTTCGGGGGACTCTTGCCTTCGCTTTGTACCAAATACTCCCCCGCCGGAGGCGTCTTTGCCGACCGCAGGCGCCGGGGCCTGTATTTTCCCCGGCACCCGCCATTTGGCTTAGAAATTCGCCGCCTTCAGCGCCATAACCGTATCCGCACCGGTATTGATCCGTGCGAGATGCATACCGGTCGCAGGCAGTTGACGCGCCATATAGTAACGCCCGGTTGCGATCTTCGTTTCATAGAACTCGGTGTCAGAGGCACCGGCTTCCAAGGCTTCCATTGCCGCTTTGGCCATCCGCGCCCACATCAAGCCCAAGCAGACATGCCCCATCATATGCATGAAATCATAAGAACCTGCTAACGCATGGTTCGGGTTCTTCATTCCATTTTGCATGAAATACATGCCAGCGGCTTGCAGGTCTTTGGAGGCGGCTTTCAGCGGGCCAAGGAAATCCTTGTTCAGCGCTTCATTGCCTTCGTTTTCCTTGATGAAGGTTTTGATCATCTCAAAAAACGCCATGACGTGCTTGCCGCCGTCAAGGCCGAGTTTGCGGCCCACCAGATCCAGCGCCTGAATACCGTTGGCACCTTCGTAGATCATCGCGATACGCGCGTCGCGGGCGTATTGGGACATGCCCCATTCTTCGATATAGCCGTGACCGCCATAGACCTGCTGCGCGGCAGTGGCGTATTCAAAGCCTTTGTCGGTCAGGAAACCTTTGACGACGGGGGTCATCAGGGAAATCAGGCCATCGGCGTCTTTGTCGTTGTTGCGATGCGCGCGGTCGATCAGGTAAGCGCCCCAATAGGTGAAGGCGCGGGCACCTTCGACAAAGCTTTTCTGATCCATCAGGTTGCGGCGGATATCAGGATGCACGATCAGCGGATCGGCAGGGCCATTGGGGTTTTCGGCACCGGTGACAGCGCGCCCTTGCAGGCGGTCATTGGCATAGGCGACGGCGTTCTGATAGGCGCTTTCGGCTTGCGCGTAACCTTGCAGGCCGACACCCAGACGCGCTTCGTTCATCATGGTGAACATGGCGCGCATGCCTTTGTGTTCTTCACCGATCAGGAAACCTGTCGCTTCGTCATAGTTCATCACGCAGGTCGAATTGCCGTGGATGCCCATTTTCTCTTCGATCTTGCCGACGCTGACGCCGTTGCGCGCGCCAAGGCTGCCGTCGTCATTGACCATGATCTTGGGGACGATGAACAAGGACACGCCTTTGATCCCGTCAGGACCGCCCTGAATTTTCGCCAGCACCAGATGGATGATGTTGTCGGCCAGATCGTGATCGCCCGAAGAGATAAAGATTTTCTGGCCGGTGATCTTGTAGCTGCCATCGTCCTGCGGCACGGCTTTGGTGCGCATCAGGCCCAGATCGGTGCCGCAATGCGGTTCCGTCAGGTTCATCGTGCCGGTCCATTCGCAGGTGGTCAGCTTGGGTAGATATTTTTGTTTCTGCTCATCCGATCCATGTGCATAGATCGCGGAATAGGCACCATGCGTTAGGCCCTGATACATGTTGAAGGCCATATTGGCGGACACGAAAGGTTCCTGTGCGGCGGTGTTCATCACATAAGGCAGGCCTTGGCCGCCATATGCGGGGTCACAATCCATCGATGTCCAGCCGCCGGCCTTCATCTGCTCGAACGCATCTTTGAAGCCAGTGGGGGTGCGGACAACGCCGTTTTCCAGCACGCAGCCTTCCTTGTCGCCGACCACGTTCAGCGGGTGCAGCACGGCGGTCGCGACTTTGCCCGACTCTTCCACCACGGCAGCGGTGAAATCACGGTCGAGGTCGTCGAACCCCGGAATATCCTGTTCGCTGACTTTCAACAGATCGTGCAGCACAAACTGGATATCTTTTACGGGGGCATTGTAAATTGGCATTGATCTCTCTCCCTAAGGTCGTGTCGTGTGGATGGGTCTCCGCGTCAGGCGGCGACCGATTTGTCTTTGGCAAGGCGGGCGAGCTTTTCAGCGCCCCATTCCATCTGCGCTTTCAACTCACCGATGGCTTCGTCCAATTCGGCTTTCTGGGCTTCCATATCCGCCAGATGCTTTTCGGCGAGTTCGTAGGTTTTGGACAATTGCGTCTCTTGCCCGTCATCCATGTGATAAAGATCCAGCAATTGCCGGATTTCTTCGAGCGAGAAGCCAAACCGCTTGCCGCGCAGGATCAGTTTGAGCCGGGCGCGGTCGCGTTTGGTGAACAGGCGCTTCTGACCCTGACGGATCGGAAACAGCAGTTCCTTGGCCTCATAGAAACGCAAGGTGCGTGGGGTGACGTCAAAGGCGGCACACATATCGCGTATATTCATTACATCGGTCATCATCGGGTTTCCTCATGCGGGGCTATGCCATCGCAAGTGCGGATCGTGTCCCAACCTTACAAGCAAAGGTGACGTTAACGTAAACATGACGTGACGTCACAAAACGGGTGACGAAAGGTCAGCAAAAATGCATGGGGTTTCGCGCAATTATCGAAGGCTGCGGTCAGGCCAGGGTTTTGGCAGTATCGTCGCGCAGGCGCTGCAATTCGGCCATGGTTTCATCAAGCTGCGCGCGTTGCTGACGCAATTCTTCCATCTGGCGGTCGGCCAGCGCCACCCATTCATGCATCTGAGCTGTGGTGCCTTCTTTTTCATAGATCAGCAGCCATTGTCGGATATCTTCAAGTGCAAAGCCAAAGCGGCGGCCCCGCAGGATCAGCGTCATCCGGGCCAGTTCACGCGGGCCATAGAATCGCGCCCGGCCTTCTTTTTCCGGTGTCAGCAATTCGATATATTCGTAATACCGCAACGTCCGTGGAGTGACGTCGAATTTGGCACACATCTCTTTGAACGACAGGCGCGGATTGGGCATGACATTCCTCCAAGTGCATAGCGTAGCCGCTACCATAGGCAGGGGCAATGCAGGGATCAATCACGTTTGCAAAGCCCGCCGATGGGCGCTAACCCTTTGGGGTAGGTCCATAGTAAGGGTAACAGCATGTCCGATGATCAGGCCGCCCGCCGTGACAAGATTGCGGCGCAATTCATCGCCTCGATCCCGCATGCGCAGGCTTTGGGCATGCAATTGACCGAGATCGGCGATGGCCGTGCGACGATTGCCATGGATTACGACGCGCGTTTTATCGGTGATCCGGATACCGGCGTCATTCATGGCGGGGCTGTGTCGGCCTTGATGGATACTTGCGCCGGGGCGGCGGTGATGGCGCATCCGGCGGCCCCTTTGGCGACAGCGACGCTGGATCTGCGGATTGACTACATGCGCCCGGCCACGCCGGGTGACCGGATCACCGCTGTGGCGGAATGCTATCATGTGACGCGATCAGTCGCTTTCGTGCGCGCCACAGCGATGGACAGTGATACCGCCCGGCCTGTGGCATCAGCCACCGGGGCCTTTACCATCGAAAGGCCGAAATCATGATCCAGCGTCCCGAACCCGTGCAGGTGATCAAGCAACGCCGCGATGCGATGCTGCAGAAACTGGTGGCACGCGTGCCCTATATGCAATTCCTCGGCATCCAGATCGACCGGCGCGGCGATGAACTGACCGCGATCCTGCCCTATGCGGACAAGCTGATCGGCAACCCGATGCTGCCCGCCCTGCATGGCGGGGCGACGGCGGCTTTTCTAGAGGTCACGGCAATCATGGAACTGACCTGGGCGATGATCTGGGAAGATATGGAGGCGGGCAAGATGACCGAGGATGCCCCTGCCATCACCCTGCCCAAGACGATTGATTTCACAGTCGATTATCTGCGCACCGGCCTGCCGCGCGACGCCTATGCGCGGGCGAGGGTGAACCGGTCGGGGCGGCGCTATGCCTCTGTCCATGTGGAAACATGGCAGGATAATCGGTCGCGCCTGTTTGCACAGGCGACGGGGCATTTCCTGATGCCCCCGCGCAATGGCTGACATTCAGCTTTCACATCGGCGCGTGTTACGGATCGCGGTGCCGATTGTGTTGGCGAATGCGACGGTGCCTATTCTGGGTCTCGTCGATACCGGTGTTGTCGGGCAATTGGGGCAGGCGGCCCCGATTGGTGCTGTGGGGCTGGGGGCGGTGATCCTGTCCGCTGTTTACTGGATTTTCGGCTTTCTGCGCATGGGCACGACGGGTCTTGCAGCACAGGCAAGCGGGGCAGGCGACAGCGATGAAGTGCAGGCCCTGCTGTCGCGCGCTTTGCTGATCGGGCTGGGGGCCGGGGCGGTGATGATTGCCCTACAGGTGCTTATCTTCAACGGGGCGTTTCTGATTGCGCCGGCGAGTGCCGAGGTCGAAAGCCTTGCCCGCGACTATATGGCGATCCGGATCTGGTCTGCCCCCGCCACAATCGCGCTTTATGGCATCACCGGCTGGCTGATTGCGCAGGAACGCACGCGCGGGGTGCTGTTGATCCAAGGGTTGATGAACGGCGCAAATATCGGGCTGGATCTGCTGTTCGTGCTCAGTTTCGGCTGGGGTGTGGCCGGGGTGGCGTGGGCCACCTTCATCGCGGAATGGTCGGGCTTGATCCTTGGCCTGTGGCTTTGCCGGGGTGCATTCGCCGGGACCGCGTGGCGCAGTGTGGCGCGGGTGTTTGATCTGGTCCGGCTGCGGCACATGGCGGCGGTGAATGGCGATATCCTGATCCGATCAGTGCTGTTGCAGGCGATTTTCGTCAGCTTCCTGTTCTATGGTGCTGGTTTCGGTGATGTTGCCTTGGCCGCCAACCAGATCTTGCTGCAATTCCTGCATCTCACCGGCTTCGTGCTCGACGGTTTCGCCTTCGCGGCAGAGGTGCTGGTGGGCAAGGCGCTGGGCGCACAGGCGCGTGGGACATTGCGGCGCGCGGCGCTGATGACCAGCGTCTGGGGGCTGGGCTGTTGTGTGGTGATGGCGGCCTGTTTCGCGCTGTTTGGTGGTGTCGTGATTGACCTGATGACCACGGCCCCGGATGTGCAGGACATGGCCCGCATCTTTCTGCCCTATATGGTTGCGGCCCCGCTGTTGGGGGTCGCGGCATGGATGCTGGACGGCATTTTCATCGGCGCGACGCGGACGGCGGATATGCGCAATATGATGATTGTCTCGGCGATTGTGTATTTCGCGAGCGTGATTCCCTTGATGGCGCTTTACGGCAATCACGGGCTGTGGATCGGGATGCTGATCAGCTTTGTCGCGCGGGGCGTGACGCTTGGTATGAAATATCCAGGGCTGGAGGCCGCTGCCTCAGGTCCAATCCGCGCGACCTGATCCGACCGCATCGGCAAGCGTGGCGAAACCGTCGCGCAGCAATAGGGCATCCAACCCACGGGTTATTTCATCGACCAACGACAAGCCGCCATAGACGAGTGCGGTGTAAAGCTGCACCGCTGACGCCCCGGCGCGGATTTTCTGATAGGCTTGCTCTGCACTACTGACACCACCCACGCCGATGATCGGCAAGTCGGTCAGGCCAGAGAGTTGCGCCAGCACGCGGGTCGATTTTTCGAACAATGGCTGGCCAGACAGGCCCCCGGTTTCCGCCGCATGCGGGCCGTGCAATCCGGTCCGATCCAGCGTGGTGTTGGTGGCGATGATGCCAGAGATACCTGCGGCTTGGGCGACTTCCGCAATCTCGGCGATTTCATCGGCGCTCAGGTCCGGGGCGATTTTGAGGAAGATCGGGATGGGCCTGGCCATATCCGCGCGAGTTTCCATCACGCCGGCGAGCAGGGCAGAAAGCGCCGCCTTGCCTTGCAGATCGCGCAGCTTTTCGGTGTTGGGGGAAGAGACATTGACCGTCGCGAAATCCACATGAGCGCCACAATTGGCCAGCACCGTGGCGAAATCGGCGGCTTTGTCACTACTGTCCTTGTTCGCGCCAAGGTTCAGCCCGATCACGGTGTGCTTGGGGCGCTGGGCGAGCCTGCCTGCAATCGCCTGCATTCCCTCGTTGTTGAACCCGAAACGGTTGATCGCGGCGCGGTCCTGCGTCAGGCGGAACAGACGGGGTTTGGCATTGCCGTCCTGCGGGCGGGGGGTGGCGGCACCGACCTCCAGAAATCCGAAACCGCTGCGGGACAAGGGTGCGATCGCGGTGGCGTTTTTGTCGAAACCCGCGGCAAGACCGATGGGGTTGGGCAAGGACAGCCCGGCCAGATCACAGCGCAGACGCGGGGAGGTGAATGGCCCGCTCTTTGGTCCGAAGCCTGCGCGCAGGGCTTTCAATGCCAAGCCATGCGCGGTTTCCGGATCAATCCGGCGTAGGGCCTTGAGCCCGATCTGTTCCAGCGCTTTCATGCCAGATCCGGCATCACATGCACACCATCCACCAAGGGCAGATCGCGGACCCAGACCACGTCTTCCAGCGTCAGATCGCGGTAAAGATGCGGAAACAGCACGCCACCGCGGGCGGGTTCCCATTTCAGCGGGATGAGCCTGTCTGCCTCGACCGCGAGCAGCACAAGCCCGTCTTCACCTGCGAAATATTTCGCAGTGGTTTCCGCAACCGTCGCAGCGGTCGAGAAATGGATATAGCCATCGGACAGATCGACAGGCGCGCCTGCACTGCGGCCATCGCGCTGCAAAGCGGCCCATTCACTGGCCCGGAATATTTTGTAGATCAACATGAAACCGTCATGCAGGTTGCGTAAAAAATGGTCAAGCATCTTGCGATGGCGATCCATTGCCTGCGGTCGGCTCACGGGCTTTGACTTTGCCGGGGCGGTATGGCCATGCTGATGATTATCAACCTGAAGGGGATTACCTATGACTTTGCGCTTTTTGACAACCACCTGCACGCTGGCGCTGATGGCGACGGCGGCACAGGCCGATTATACGTTGCATATCATCCACACCAACGATCTGCACAGCCGGATTGAGCCGATCAGCGGCACAGATTCGACCTGCGGCGCAGAGGATAATGCCGCCGGTGAATGTTTCGGTGGCGTGGCCCGCGTGATCACCCAGATCAATGCCCTGCGCGAAGAACTGGCAGGCGAGAACGTCATCGTTCTGGATGCGGGCGATCAATATCAGGGCAGCCTGATGTATACGACCTACAAGGGCGATGTCGAAGCCGAGTTCATGAACATCGTCGGCTATGATGTGATGGCCATCGGCAACCATGAATTCGACGATGGCGATGACGGTTTGCTGAAACTGATCGATCTGGTCGATTTCCCGGTGATTTCCGGCAATATCGATGTGTCCAGCTCCAACATTCTGGCGGGCCGCGTTGACAACCATATCGTGCTTGAGGTCGGCGGCGAAAAGATCGGGATCATTTCGGCGCTGGCCTTTGACACGCCCGAAACCTCCAGCCCGTCGGATGCGGTGATCTTCACGCCAGAGATCGAAAGCCTGTCGGCCGATGTCGCGACCTTGCAGGAAGAAGGCGTCACCAAGATCATCGCGCTGAACCATGTCGGCGTGAACAAAGACCTGGAGATTGCCGAATCTGTGCCGGGGATCGATGCGGTCGTCGGCGGCCATTCGCATACGCTGATGTCGAATACCGAAGAGGGCGCGATGCCCTATCCATCGATGGTCGGCGCGGTGCCGGTGGTGCAGGCCTATGCTTATTCCAAGTATGTCGGCCATCTGACGCTGGTCTTTGATGACGAAGGCAATGTGACCTCTGCCAGCGGCGATACGATCCTGCTCGATGCCAGCGTCGCCGAGGATGAAGCCGCTGTTGCGCGGATCGCCGAACTGGCCGGGCCGATTGAAGAGATGAAAACCGAGGTTGTTGGCAGCACCACCGAGGCCATCGAAGGTGACCGCACCGTTTGCCGCGCGATGGAATGTTCCATGGGCACGCTGATCGCCGATGCAATGCTGGACCGGGTTGCGGACCAAGGCGTGCAGATCGCGATCCAGAATGGTGGTGGTATCCGCGCCTCTATCGCGGCGGGTGAGGTCACGATGGGCGATGTGCTGACCGTGCTGCCGTTCCAGAACACGCTGTCGACCTTTGAGGTGACGGGCGAGGCGATCTTGGCGGCGCTGGAAAACGGTGTCGGGCAGATCGAAGAAGGGGCCGGTCGTTTCCCGCAAGTGGCAGGGATCAGCTTTACCGTGGATGCGGCAGCGCCTGTGGGCGCGCGGATCTCGGATGTGATGGTCGGCGATGCGCCGCTTGATCCGGCAATGACCTATGGTGCGGTGTCGAACAACTACGTCCGCAACGGCGGCGATGGGTATGAGATGTTCGAGGATGCGGCGAATGCCTATGATTTCGGCCCCGATCTGGCCGATGTGCTGGCGGAATATATCGCAGAGCAGGGCGATTTCGTTCCCTACACCGATGGCCGTATCACGATGAAATAAATCAGCCCCCGTGCTGATCACAGACGCGCCGTGGATTGCCTGCGGCGCGTTTTTTTTAAACTTTTAAGCCTCCGGCGGGGATATTTATGCTCGGACGATGAGGTGGCTTGCTTGACGGGGCGGGCGCTGTGACTTAATCGGGGGACAGCGCGGGCGTTGTGTAATGGTAAGACCCTTGCCTTCCAAGCAAGAGACGCGGGTTCGATTCCCGCCGCCCGCTCCAATGCTTCAGTCATCATGTCGCGGTTGCCTTTGGCTTGTGCAGGCGTCGTTGTGGTTTTATGTCGGTCGCTGACAGGAAAGGACCGCCGATGGCCGACACGTCGCACAGCAAATCCGAAGAGCGTCCCGCCAGCAAGAAGGTCGGCGCGCTGCGTGCCTTGTGGCCCTTTATCACGGCTTATCGCTGGAACCTGATCGGCGCGGGTTTTGCGCTGGTCTTTACCGCGATGGTGGCCTTGACCCTGCCTTTGGTCGCGCGGCTGGTGGTGGATAATTTCGGGCTGGGCGGGCCGGAGGTGCAGCAATATTTTGGCGCGGCTTTGGCCTTTGCTGTGCTTTTGGCCTTTGGCACCGCTTTGCGCTATTATCTGGTAACGCGGCTGGGTGAACGCGTGGTCGCGGATATCCGCAAGGCGGTGTTCAACCGCATGATCAGCATGAGCCCCGCCTTTTACGAACGCATCATGACCGGCGAGGTGTTGAGCCGGATCACCACCGATACCACGCTGATCCTGTCGGTGATCGGCAGTTCGGCATCGATCGCCCTGCGCAATATCCTGATCTTTTTCGGCGGTGTCGTGCTGATGCTGCTGACCTCTGTGAAGATGAGCGCGATGGTGCTCTGGCCGATCCCGGTGGTCTTGTTCCCGATCCTGTTTCTGGGCCGCCGGGTGCGCAACCTGTCGCGGCAAAATCAGGACCTGATCGCGGAATCCAGCGGCGATGCCTCGGAATTGCTCACCTCGGCGCAGACGGTGCAGGCCTTTACCCATGAGGCTTTGAGCCGCGCGAAATTCGATGATGTGACCGAACAAAGCTATCGTTCAGCCCGGCGCCGCATTTTGACGCGGGCATTGTTGACGGCGGTGGTGATCTTCATGGTCTTTGCTGCCATCGTGCTGTTTCTGCGCATGGGGTCGCGTGATGTCTCCGCCGGTGAGATCACCGAAGGTGGTCTGGTCCAGTTCATGATCTACACGATCATGGTGGGTGGCGCTGTTGCCGCCTTGTCCGAAGTCTGGGGCGAATTGCAGCGCGCGGCGGGGGCGACAGAAAGATTAGTCGAATTGCTGACGGTTGAGGATAGTGTCACCGATCCGGTGCCCGCGCAGGTGCTGCCCGCCCCGGTGCGCGGCGCGTTGAGTTTTGAAAACCTGCATTTCAGCTATCCGTCGCGGCTGTCGATTGCGGCGCTGGACGGGATCAATCTGCAGATCGCGCCGGGGGAAACCGTGGCGCTGGTCGGTCCCTCCGGCGCGGGGAAAAGCACGATCATCCAGATGGTGCAGCGGTTTTATGACCCGCAACAAGGGGCGGTCAAACTCGATGGTGTCGATCTGCGCGATCTGAACCGTGCCGATTTCCGCAAACATATCGCGCTGGTGCCGCAGGACCCGGTGATCTTTGCCGATACGGCGCGCGAAAATATCCGCTTTGGCCGACCCGATGCGAGCGATGCCGAGGTTGAGGCCGCCGCGAAAGCCGCCGCCGCGCATGATTTCCTGACAGCGCTGCCCGAAGGTTATGACAGCTATGTCGGTGAACGCGGCGTGATGTTGTCGGGCGGGCAAAAACAGCGGATCGCCATTGCCCGCGCCATCCTGCGCGATGCGCCGGTGCTGTTGCTGGACGAGGCGACCAGCGCGCTGGATGCCGAAAGCGAATTTGCCGTGCAGCGCGCGGTCGAGGATCTGGCGAAATCGCGCACCACGCTGATCGTGGCACACAGGCTTGCCACCGTGAAAAAGGCCGACCGGATCGTGGTTTTCGACGCGGGCCGGATCGTCGCGCAAGGCACGCATGACGCGCTGGTGGCGCAGGGCGGGCTATATGCGCGGCTCGCGCGGTTGCAGTTTACCGAAGGTATGGCCGCGGAATAGGCTGTTTTCGTAGCGTCATACTTGCAAGATTTCCCGACTTTGGCCACGCTTTGGTCTGAGGGGACGGCGTCACGCGGCGCTGAACAACACCAACGGGGAGGAAATCCGGCATGAGTTATGCAACAATCGCGGATCGTGATGCGATCCAGAACGAAATGGCCTGGGATGCGCGGGACCTGCCGAAAACCACCTTTGCGCTGTTGTCGCAGACGGCGGCGGCCCATGGCGCGCGCAAGGCGGTCAGTTTCAGCCTCTTGTCGGACCCCGATGCCTTTTGCGAAACGCTGAGCTGGTCGGAATTGCAGGCCAAGACAGCGCAAGCCGCCAATCTGTTCCGCGACCTTGGAATTGGTGAAACCGATGTCGTCGCCTTCATCCTGCCCAACGCGACGGAAACCATCCTGACCTATCTGGGCGGGCAGGTGGCGGGGATCGTCAACCCGATCAACCCGCTGCTCGATGCCGAACAGATCGCCGCGATCCTGCGCGAAACCAAGGCAAAGGTTGTGGTCACCCTGCGTGCCTTTCCCAAGACGGATGTGGCGCAGAAGACCGCCGAGGCCGTGCGCCTTGCCCCTGGTGTCACCACCGTGCTGGAGGTTGATCTGCACCGCTATCTGACCGGGATCAAAAAGCTGATCGTGCCGCTGATCCGGCCCAAGAACCCGGTCAAACACAAGGCCCGCGTGCTGGATTTCAACGCCGAACTGGCGAAAAAGCCGACAACTTTGTCCTTTGCCGACAGCAGTGAAGATCGGGTCGCCGCCTATTTCCACACCGGCGGCACGACCGGCATGCCGAAAGTCGTTCAGCATCGCTATTCCGGGATCGTCTATAACGCCTGGCTGGGTGCGCGGCTGTTGTTCACCGAAAAAGACGTCCAAATCTGCCCGCTGCCCTTGTTCCATGTCTTTGCGACGATTGTGTCGCTGGGCGCTTCGCTTGGCTCCGGCGCGCAGGTGGTATTCCCGACACCGCAGGGCTATCGCGGCGAAGGTGTGTTCGATAATTTCTGGAAACTGATCGAAAAGCATAAGGTGACCTTCATGATCACCGTGCCGACGGCGATGTCGGCGCTGATGCAGCGCAAGGTGAATGCTGATATCTCCTCCCTGCAACTGGCGTTTTGTGGCTCTGCCCCTTTGCCGCTGGAGCTTTATAAACGGTTCGAGGCCGCTGCCGGTGTCACGATCTGCGAAGGTTACGGGCTGACCGAGGCGACCTGTCTGGTCTCGATCAACCCGCCCGAAGGCGAAAAGCGGGTCGGCTCGATCGGGATTCCGTTCCCCTATACCGATGTGAAAATCGTCGCCGCCGCGACTGGCATGGAATGCGGTGTCGATGAAATTGGCGAGATCTGTGTGTCTAGCCCCGGGGTGTTCAGCGGAAAGACCTATACCGAGGCCGACAAGAACAGCAATCTGTTCTACAACGATCATCTGCGGACCGGCGATCTGGGCCGGATCGACGCCGATGGCTATCTGTGGATTACCGGGCGGGCCAAGGATCTGATTATCCGCGGCGGTCACAACATCGACCCTGCCGAGATTGAAGAGGCCATGGCCGGTCACCCCGCCGTTGCCTTTGCCGGGGCCATCGGCCAGCCCGATGCCCATGCGGGCGAGGTGCCTTGCGTGTACCTTGAACTGGTGGCGGGTGCCGATGTGACCGAAGCAGCACTGCTGGATTATGCCAAAGAGCATATTCACGAACGCGCTGCCCATCCCAAACATCTGGAAATCCTGCCGGAATTGCCAAAGACAGCCGTTGGCAAGATCTTTAAACCGGATCTGCGCAAACGGGCCATTAAGCGGGTCTATACGGCGGCCCTTGCCGAGGTCGCGGCAGAGGTTGTGGATGTGACCGAGGATAAGAAACGCGGTCTGGTGGCACAGGTGAAAGCCAATGATCCGGTGATGAAAGACAAGATCGGTGCTGCATTGGGGGCCTATACTGTGCCTTGGGATCTGGTTGAAAAATAACGGCCAGATGCAGGGGCTGAACAGATTCCGCATCAGAACAACGTGATATCTGGCGCGGGGCGTGGTGGCGCAATGATGGTTGGCGCAGGCGGTGCGCCAGCGATCTGCATTTGCCTCGCGGCCCCCGTTGTGGGCACAAACTGGACGCGGCGCGCCAGGGTGCCGCCGACGCTTTGGCTCAGACAGGCGATGCCTTCGCGGTCCAGAAACTCCATGGCGAAGTCGGCATTGGACTGACCAATGTCGCGGGCGTGAATTGTCATCCGCGCGCCGCCAAAAACCTTTGCCTGAAGCCTGCGCCGGTCGCCGCCGATCTGCAATATCCGGTTGATCAAAAGCTCCATCGCGTTGACGCCATATTTCAGATCTTCTGTGTCGGCGTCACCGCCGGTTGCCAGCAGAAAATGGTTCATGCCGCCAACCCTTTTCTGGCTGTCAAACAGGCAGACGGCCACGCAAGACCCAAGGACGGTCGACATCATGACGGCGGGGTCTGCCGATACGGCGAAATCGCCCTGCACAACCGTGATCGTCAGCGGACAGGTGGTCACATTCTCCATCAGCGGCGTTTCCGTTGCATGGCCAGTTGCACGAGGGCAGGGCCGATTTTCTGGATTGGCAGCTCAGTTTCCACACCGCCCAGCGATTTTGCCACCCGCGGCATGCCGTAAACGACCGATGTCGCCGCGTCCTGCCCGATGGTGCGCGCGCCCGCCGCGCGTAGGGCGGCCAGCCCATCTGCGCCATCGCGGCCCATGCCCGTCAGGATTGCCGCCGTCACATGCTGTGCAAATCCGGTGGCCGAGTGAAACAAAGCATCCACCGATGGCCGGTGACCCGAGATACGCATCGCCTGATCAAGGCGGATTCGCGGTGGCACCCCCTCGATCAGCCGGACGTGGTGGCTGTCGCCCGTCGCCACATAGATATGGCCGGTCTGCAGGATCGCATTCTGGGTTGCGGCGGTTACCTTGGCCTTGGTCGCAGTCCCGAGCAAGCGGATCAGGCTGTCGGAAAAATTGGCACCGGTGTGCTGGACGATCACGGCAGGCGGTGTCGTGGGATGAAAATGGCGCAGGACCTGCATCAGCGCGTCAATCCCGCCGGTGGATGATCCGATCAGAATGACCCGGCGCGGGTCTGCCTGCTGCGTGGACGCGGGATGTGGGCTCGCGATCTGCGGGCGTTGTTCAGCCTGCGTCCGGCCAAGGGCGGCAAACAGCGTCGCGTCAGAGGCATCGGCAGCAAGCAACCGGATACCGGGGTTTGCGGTGATGGCCGCAGCGGGCAATGCCTGATTGCTGTCCGACTGAAGAATGACGCAACCGATCCCAAGGATCCGCAGCAGGGTGGCCAGCAATTCAAATTCATCGCAATTGGCCATCTCGACCGGCAAGACGACGCAATCTGGGGCATGATGTTCGGCAAAATCATAGACCTCTGTCAGGGCTGTGGCGGCCCGCACAATCTCAACCTCGCCCTGTCCAAGCCGCTGTTGGAGCTTGTGCAACGCCATTGCGGAACGATGTGCAATCAAGATCCGCATGGTCTGATCCTTCCTTGCATGGCTGCCACGCTGCCCCGGCAGCGGGCTGGTTGAAACGGATACCAAGGCGCGCACCGGGCCATCAGAAAATTGCGATCCGGGCGCTGCCGCGATCAGGCGTGGGTGCGGTGCCGCCGATAATGTCGCGCAACCACGCCAGCCGCATCTGGGCGATCAGAGCCTGTTGATCTTGTGGCGCTGCGGGCAAGCCCGACCGGCCTAAGTCATCCAGCAAAGCGGCCAGATCCGATAATGATTGCTGCACCAGATCAAAATCCTGAAGCGCCTGATCTGCGCGGTGACTGTCCGCACCGCCGGTGATCTGCTCTAAAGATGCGTCTTCCAGTCGCGCGATCACCGCGCTGATCCGGCGCAGCGCCGTGCCGGTATTGCCGAGCAGGGCATAAAGGTCTGACGGTGGTGCGATGGGTGCCTTTTTCATAGGCGGCCCACGACACTTTCGATGCATTGCTTCAGGCTCGCGGTCGAAAAGGGCTTTTTGATCATGTTGTTCAATCCCAGCGCCTTGCCCCTTGCGACAATGTCAGGGGTCGGGTTGCCAGTCACAAGAATGAACCCGATCCGCGCCGTCGGCTGATGTTGCCGCAAGGCCTGCAGCAATTCCAGACCATCCATCCCCGGCATGTTGTAATCCGACAAGACAAGGTGGACCGGATCGGCAATCAATTTGTTCAGCGCGGCGCGCCCGTCATTTTCCGCCTGATTTTTCCAGATGCCCATTTCTTCGATCGCCTGCACAAGAAGGCCACGGCTGACACCCATGTCATCCACGATCATGACGCGTAAACTATCTTTCAGACTCATGGTTCAATCCTTGATTTCAACAGGTTGACGGCCAGTGGCACGGGGCAATCTTTGGTAGGTGGTGATCCCGGCGCTGCGAAAATGCGCCTCGGCGGGCCCGGTCAGGCGTTCGGAATGGCCAATCATCAGATGTCCGCCGTCGTTCAGCACATCGGCAAACCGCTGCCAAAGCCGGGTCTGGGTATCCTTGTCAAAATAGATGGCGGCGTTGCGGCAGAATATGACATCAAAACGGCGGCGCATTGGCCAGTCGGCGATCAGGTTCACCTCACCAAAGGTGACAAGGCTCCGCAGCTCCGCCTTGATCTGAAACCCGGATGCGGTCACTGCACCCTCGATCATCAAGGATTGGTATTCCTGCGGGATCGCATCTGCCTGATCCGGGTCGTAATGACCGCGCCTTGCCTTTTGGATGATCTGCGGGTCGACATCGGTTGCCAGCACTTTGATGTCGAGCCGGCCTGCCTCTGGGCAGGCATCGCGGATCATCGCTGCGATGCAATAAGCCTCCTGGCCTGCCGAACAGGCGGATGACCAGATCCGCACGGCATTGCCACCTTTCGCGCTTTGGATCAGAGCGGGCAGAATTTTTTCGCGCAGATAGGTGAAGTGATGTCTTTCGCGGAAAAAATGGGTCACATTCGTTGTCAAGGCTGACAGAAGATGCGCATGTTCGTCCTGATCCTGCGCGTCGGACAACAAGGCGCAATAGCTTTCAAAATGCGGCAGGCCAAGGGCGCGCAATCGCTTGGTCAGGCGCGAATAGACCAGTGGTTTTTTCGATGCCTGCAAATGCAACCCGTAGCGTTTATGCGCAATCGCGGCGATGGTCTGAAAGTCAGCATCGGTGAAATGGTAATCCCCGGGGATCTGGTCAGCCCCGGCGGCAGGTTGCGCGACAGTCATGCTGCCACCGGACTGGCCGGTGCCAGCAAGGCCTGCAGGCTGATCACCTTTGTCATGTCATCGCCTAACGGAATAATGCCCAGAATAGCGCGGGTGGTCGTATCTTCCGGCCCGCGCGGTGTTTCGCGCAGGTTGTCGGCATCAATCCCGAGGATTTCCGATACGGATTCGACCAGCAGACCGATGATCCGATCCTCGACGGCGATGATGATGATCACATGCCGTTCCGACGGTTGAATCTTGGGAAAGCCGAGTTTCGCGGCAAGGTCGATGATCGGTATGACGGCGCCGCGCAGGTTGATCACGCCCAGAACGTGATCCGGTGAATGCGGCAGAACGGTGACCGGCGTCCAGCGCCTGATTTCGCGGATCTGTGTGATCTCGATGCAAAAGTTTTGTCCACCTGCGACCAGGGTAACGAATTCAAGCCGATCGCTTTGTTTCAGTTCAGCAAGTTGCGACATAAGAAACATCCTTTCTGGGGTGGCCGGTGGTGATGGGATAGCTGCTGTTGCCTTGGGCGACGGCCTCTGGGTCGATGATCAAGGCGATTTTGCCGTCGCCCAGAATTGTTGCACCGGAAATGCCGGTGATTTCGCCGTAATTGCCCTGCATGCTTTTGACGACGACCTGACGTTGGTCAAAGATATCGTCCACGGCCAGGGCGCATTGCGGCATGCTGTCGGTCTGGATCAGCAACAGCACCCTTTCGGTCATGTCGCGAGGCGGCGTTGCGTGCCCCATCCGTTCGGCCAGATCAATCACGGGCACATATTCGCCGCGGATCCGCAGGAGCGTGGTATTCAGCCCGATCTGGGACAGATCAGCGGATTTTGGGCGTATCGTTTCCAGAATGCTGGCAATCGGGACAACCATGGTTTGCCCGCCAAGATTGATGATCATCCCGTCCATCACGGCGAGCGTCAGAGGCAAGGTGATCGCGAAGGTGGTGCCTTGCCCCGTGACGCTGGCAATGGCGACCCGGCCGCCAAGGGCGGTGATCGTGGTTTTGACCACATCCATCCCGACACCGCGGCCCGACAGATTTGTCACAGCCTTCGCCGTTGAAAAGCCCGGGGCAAACAGCAGGTGATCGATTTCAGTCTCGGTCAATTGTGCGTCTTCGGCGATCAGACCTTTTGAAATGGCGATATCGCGGATGCGCGGGCGATCAAGGCCCGCGCCGTCATCGGCAATTTCGATCACGATGCTGCCAGAGCGTTGCCGTGCCGACAGGCGCAGATTGCCATGCCGCGGCTTGCCCGCCGCGACACGTTTTTCGGGCGTTTCAATACCATGGTCGATCGCGTTGCGGATCATATGTGTCAGCGGATCGGCAAGCCGTTCGACGACGGTTTTGTCCACTTCCGTCGCATCGCCATCAGTGGTGAATTCGACCAGTTTGCCGGTGACATCCGCCGCCTCTCGGGCGATGCGCAACATCCGCTGGAACAGCGGCTTGACCGGCTGTGCGCGGATCGCCATCACGCCTTCCTGAATTTCGCGCGCCAGCAGTTTGTAATCGTCCAGATCGGAAAACAATTCCGCCGTATTGGGCAAATGCGCCTCTTGAAGGCGTTGCGAGATCACCGATTGATTGATGATCAATTCGCCAACGGCGTTGATCAGCCGGTCCACCCTTTCGGGATCAACCCGCAGCGATGTTGCAGGGCGTTTACTGCTCCGGTCTGTCGCCTCGGACTGCGTGTCGGGACGCGGCGCGGGTTCTGTCTGCGTCGGGTCGCCGGGGCTGGTATCGTCGCGCAGGGCGATATGCAAAGCACACAGGTCATCGACGAATTGAAATATCTCAAGGATCGGCAGGTCGGTCGCGAGGCCATCCACCTCGACCTGCCAGCCTAGCAAACCGTCCTGCCAGCGCAATGCGTCCAGCGTCGGCGGCAGGTGCGCCGTATCCACTGTGACGCGTGCCGGGCCAAGCGCGCACAGGGCGTTGATGATCAGCACAGGATCATTGCCACTGGTATAAAATGCCGTGCTGGGTCTGAATGACACGATATGCGTTGATGCCGGTTGCGGGGGGGGATCAAACGACAGCGTCACAGCCTCGAACACGAATTCTTCGGTCGCTTGGGGGGTGTCGCCCAGAAAGGACTGCAATTGCGCCAGAACTGGGTCAACCTGCGCTGCATTTGCGGGCTGGTCGTCGCGGGCAGAGTCGATCAGATCCGCAAGCACGTCACCCGACCGCTGCAGCACATGCAGCAGCCGGTCATCAAGCGACAGACGATGGGACCGGACCGCATCCAGCACGGTTTCAAACCGATGCGCAAAGCTGACAAGATCATCCAGCGCGAAGGCACCTGCCGCCCCTTTGACAGAATGGACGGCGCGGAAGACCGCATTGACCGTTTCATCATCGGTGTGGCCGTCATGCATGGCGGTCAGGCCTTCGGACAGGGCGGCGATCAGATCTTCGCATTCCTCGAAAAACACATCGCGCATCGCTGTATCGCCGGTCATCATGCGGCCCCTGTCAGGCGGCGGATCACGGCAATCAATGTGTCGTCGTCAAAGGGTTTGACGATCCAGCCCGTCGCACCGGCCTTGCGCGCGCGGTCTTTCAAGGCGGCGCCGCTTTCCGTGGTCAGGACCAGAACCGGCACTGTGCAGTTGGTCGGGCCGTTGCGGATGTCCTCGATCACGCCGAAGCCGTCCTTGTTCGGCATGTTCACGTCGGTGATCACCAGATCGGCATCGTCCTGCTGGAATTTCAGCACGCCTTCGACGCCGTCGACAGCGGTCGTCACCTCGAACCCGGCATTCTGCAGGGTCTGGGTCAGCAGCGTCCGGATGGTCCGCGAATCGTCAATCGCAAGGATGCGCGTCGCCATCAGACGGCCCCCGCATTCTGCTGCGGCAGCGGCCAGAGCGCCAGAATTTCCAGCCCCCGCCGCAGATCGCCTGATGGATTGGCAATCGTCAGATGGCGGCCCGCCAGGGCCCAGGTCATACTGGCGGTGGCCAGCAATTGCGCGGCCAGCCCGCTGATCCGGGTGACATGGCTGCCGTCAAGGACCAGATCCGCGCCCTGTGATTTCAGCAAGACAGAATAGAGGTCGTCGCAGGCGTCAAACGTCAGCGCGGCGGGCAAGACAAATGTCGCGGGTGTGGCCGTCATGGTGCAGCATCCTTCATCGCTGATGGCAATTCATCAGCTTATGCGCTGCCTTCACTTAAGATCCTGTAAACGCGCCCAGGATTTTTGGCAGAATATGTCCCGGTCAATGCTTTGTGACTGCCATCCGCCGTCCGATATGCAATGCATGGGCCGGAATACCCCGTCAGCCGAAAGCGAGATCCCTTGAAACGACGCCATTTCATGATGACAGGGGCCGCTGCCGCGCTGGCTGGTCCGGCTTTTGGTCAGTCTTTTGCGGATCTGGACCGTCTTGTTGACCTGTCGCCACCTGCGCTGCAACCGCGCGAGGTGCCGGTCTATGCCGGGTTTCCCCCCTATGAAATCCACGTCGCGCCATCGGAATTTGCGCTTTACTGGACGTTGCCGGGGAATCGGGCGATCCGCTATGATGTTGGCATCGGCAGGCCCGGTCTTTACGAGGCGGGGCGGTTCTTTGTCGGGGCAAAGCGCGCCTGGCCATCGTGGCGGCCGACACCGGCGATGATCGCGCGTGATCCCACACATTATGCGCCGCTGCGCGACGGTCTGCCCGGTGGGCCAGATAACCCGTTGGGGGCAAGGGCGCTTTATCTTTATCAGGCGGATCGCGGTGATACGATGCTGCGCATCCATGGCACCAACCGCCCGGAAACCATCGGGCAGGCGGTGTCGAACGGCTGTGCGCGATTGGTGAATGACCAGATCATTGATCTCTATGATCGGGTGTCTGTGCAGACGCGTGTCTATCTTTACGCCAGCACCTGATCAGGCCGTTCAAATCTGCGTGTAGCGTTGCAAACCTGCCAAGGTTTCATGGTAATAAATTGTCCTGACAGCTAAGCACTACCCAACTCAGGCAGAATCCGTAATATCTGCGTCAAAGATAAAAGAGGCTCATCATGCAAAACAAAAAGTTTATGTCCCCGTCACGTCGTGCGATCCTGCTTGGGGCGGGTGCTGCCGCTTTGTTCACACCTGCCGTGCTGCGCGCCCAGACCCAGCAAGCCCCGGTGGATCGCAATATCGCCGCTTTCCGCGTGCATGAATGGCGCGATCACTTCGATGCCATCGGCGTCGGTGCGATCCTTGCGGATACGAAATCGATGTTCCTGCAGCATTGGACCCCCGATGGCGATATGCGGATTTATCCGACCTCTGTGCCCTTGTCCGATGACCTGACCCGGACCGGATATACCGAGGTGATCGACAAACGCGTCGCGCCAAGCTGGGCACCGACACCGGCGATGCGCGAACGCAATCCGGAATGGCCAGCGCTTATTCCCGGTGGCGATCCAGAGAATCCAATGGGCTCGCATGCGCTGTATCTGTCCTGGCAATATTACCGTATCCACGGCACGCAGGATACGCGCAAGATCGGGCGTCGGTCGTCGAATGGCTGTATCGGTCTTTACAATGAACAGATCGCCGAGATTTACGAACGCGCCCCTGTCGGCACCAAAGTCCGCCTGATCTGATCGACGCGTCCCGCCCGGAAGGAACCAGAATGACATTTGCACGCCTTCTTGGCACTGCCGCGCTTTGTGTTGCACCGCTTGCCGGTGCAGCGCAAAATCTGTCCGAAGATGACGTCAGAGCCTTGGTTCTGGAAACGATCCGCGAAAACCCCGTGATCATTGTTGAAGCTTTGCAGATGCTCGAACAGCAACAGCAGGAAGCCCAGGCAGAGGCCGCGCGGGCGACATTGTCAGATCAGCGTGATCTGTTGGAAAATGACAGCAACGCACCGGTGATCGGCAATCCTGACGGCGATGTCACGATTGTAGAATTTTTTGATTACAATTGTCCCTATTGCCGGAATGCGAAGACAGAGATTGATGCGCTGCTGGCGGCTGATGCGAATGTCCGTGTCGTAATGCGCGAATGGCCGGTGTTGGGCGAAGGTTCTGTCTTTGCGGCGCGCGCAGCGCTCGCATCGCGCGAACAGGGAATGTATGAGGCGTTTCACAACGCCATGATGACGATGGAAGGCCGCGCCGAAGAACAAAGCGTGATGCGCGTTGCCGCTTCGGTCGGGTTGGATGTGGATCAGCTGCGCCGCGATATGGATGCGCCCGAAATCACCGAGCATCTGCAGACATCCACCGGATTGTCGCGCGCGCTTGGTTTCACCGGCACGCCGTCTTTCGTGATCGGCGACAATCTGGCACCGGGTATGATCGCGGCGGATCAAATGGCGACGCTTGTCGATCTGGCCCGTGAGGGATCAGATTAATTCAGCGCTATAGCCCGCTGTCTTGAGCGCGGCGATGACAGCCTCTGGCGCGAGCGTGGTTGCGACCGCGATCTCGCGTGTCGTCAGGTCGGTTTTTACCTGCGCCCCCGAATCTGCCGCCTGAAGGCTTTGCGTGATTGCGGTCGTGCAATGGCCGCAGCTCATATCGGGTACGTGGAATTTCATAGCATCGTCCTTTCGTCTTGCACCCTTCATAGCAGGCCTGCCGCGCCGCAAAAGTGCTGTCCGAAAAATTTCTGCCGACAGGTCTTGAGCTTCCAGTGACTGGAATCCCCATGTAAGGGTGATCCTAGTAAAAGGCGCATCCGATGGCACAGGCGAAAACAATCACTCTGGCGGTGGAAGGCATGTCATGCGCGTCTTGCGTGGGGCGCGTTGACCGTGCCTTGGCCGCAGTGCCGGGGGTGCAATCAGTCGCGGTCAATCTGGCGACGGAGACCGCGACGATCATTCTTCAGGATCAATCGCTGACGCCTGACCGTCTGGCTGCGGCCAGCACCGAGGCCGGGTATCCGGCAAAGCCCGTGGTCGCGGATCAATCCGGCATCACCGCTGATCGCAAGGCGGATGAAGCGCGGGCGCTGTCCCGGGCGGCGCTGATTGCCGCCCTGCTGGCGCTGCCGGTTTTCGTGCTGGAAATGGGCGCGCATCTGGTGCCCGCCTTTCACCATCTGATTGCCGATACCATCGGGATGCAGACATCCTGGCTGATCCAGTTTGTGCTGACCACATTGGTGCTGTTCGGGCCGGGGCGGGTGTTTTTTGCCAAGGGCCTGCCTGCGCTGGTCAAGGGCGCGCCGGATATGAACAGCCTTGTCGCGCTGGGCACCGGGGCGGCGTGGAGCTATTCGGTTCTGGTGACCTTTTTGCCTGCGGTCATCCCTTCTGATGTCCGGGCCGTCTATTTCGAGGCGGCGGCGGTGATTGTCGTGTTGATCCTGCTCGGTCGCTTGCTGGAAGCGCGGGCCAAAGGGCGGACGGGGGCGGCTATTCAGGCATTGCTCGGCCTGCAGGCGCGCGAGGCGCGGGTGCTGCGTGATGGTGTCGTGGTCTCGGTTGATGTTGATACGCTGGTGGTGGGCGATGTCATCACCTTGCGTCCCGGTGAACGGGTGCCGGTGGATGGCATCATCACCGAAGGCACCAGCCCGGTGGATGAGAGCATGATGACCGGCGAACCTTTGCCTGTGGTCAAGACCACAGGTGACTCGCTGACCGGCGGCACGGTGAATGGTGCGGGCAGCCTAACATTCGCCGCAACCCGTGTCGGGGCTGACACCACGCTGGCGCAGATCATCCGCATGGTCGAAGAGGCGCAGGGCAGCAAACTGCCGATCCAGGGTGTCGTGGACCGTGTCACCATGTGGTTCGTGCCTGCGGTGCTGGGGTTGGCTTTGCTGACTGTGGCAATCTGGCTGATATTCGGCGCTGACCCGACGCTGGCGCTGGTGGCGGCGGTATCGGTGCTGATCATCGCCTGCCCCTGTGCGATGGGGCTCGCAGTCCCGACATCGATCATGGTGGGCAGCGGACGTGCGGCGGAAATGGGCGTGCTGTTCCGCAAAGGGGCGGCCCTGCAAGAGTTGAGCGATGTGGCGGTGATTGCCTTTGACAAGACCGGCACGCTGACGGCGGGCAAGCCGCATCTGACCGATCTGGTGCTGGCCGATGGGTTCGACCGCGCCGAGGTTCTGCGCCTTGCGGCAGCGGTGGAGGCGAAGTCGGAACATCCGATTGCCGGTGCGATTGTCGCTGCTGCACAGGCGGAAAAGCTGGGTGACGCCGCAGTCAGCGAGTTTGAGGCGATTGCGGGCTATGGTGTGCTGGCGCAGGTCGATGGACGGCGGGTTCTGATCGGCGCGGACAGGTTGCTGGCGCGCGAAGGGATTGCAGCAGGGGCATTGGCCGCTGTTGAAACTGATCTGGCACGGCGCGGGCGCACCGCGCTGTTTGTCGCAATTGACGGGCAGGTCGCGGGGGTGATCGCGGTGGCTGATCCGGTCAAAGCAGGCTCTGCCGCTGCAATCGCTGCCTTGCAGGCGAAAGGCATCAAGGTGGCGATGATCACCGGCGACAAGCGTGAGACAGCAGAGGCAATTGCGCGCGAGATCGGCATTGACCATGTGATCGCGGGTGTCTTGCCGGATGGTAAGGTTGCGGCACTGGATCAATTGCGCGGGGTGGGCAGCATTGCCTTTGTCGGGGACGGGATCAATGATGCGCCCGTCTTGGCCCATGCCGATATCGGCATCGCGATTGGCACCGGCACCGATGTGGCGATTGAAACCGCCGATGTGGTGCTGATGTCGGGCGATCTGCGCGGCGTGGTCAATGCGGTGGCGGTGTCACAAGCGACGATGCGCAATATCCGCCAGAACCTTGGCTGGGCCTTTGGGTATAATGTGGCCTTGGTGCCGGTCGCGGCGGGGGTGCTGTATCCGGCCTTTGGTTTGCTTTTGTCGCCGGTCTTTGCTGCGGCGGCGATGGCGATATCCTCGGTCTCGGTCGTGTCCAATGCGCTGCGGTTACGCCGGTTGCGTCCGGTGCTGGATGAACGAAAGGACAGATGATGAATATCGGCGAAGTGGCAGAAAAATCGGGGCTGCCTGCGAAAACCATCCGCTATTACGAAGATATCGGGCTGATCCGGCCCTTGCGCCATGACAACGGCTACCGTGCGTTTCGGCCCAGCGACCTGCATAAACTGGCGTTTCTGGGCCGGGCGCGGTCCTTGGGGTTCTCAATCGAGGATTGCCGCGTGCTGATGGCGCTTTACGAGGATGAAACCCGCGAAAGCGCGCAGGTCAAGGCGCTGGCGCAGGAGCATCTGACGCAGATCGATGCCAAGATCGCCGGGCTGCGCGCGATGCGTGAAACGCTGGCCGATCTGGTGGATGCCTGCCATGGCGACAGCCGCCCGGATTGCCCCATTCTGAAGGATCTGGCGTCAGTAGTGAAGTGATCCGCCCCGGTGCCCGGGGCGGAGCGCGCCGCGCGGGAGTATTTCTTACAAAGCGAGCAGACCTTCCCCGCGGGGAAGGTGCGGCGGTTGCTATCGTTCAGGCCGCCCGCCGGATCAATATCTTCCCCGCGGGGAAGGTCTGAGGTTTTCGCGGTGTGCTGGCAGAATCGTGGGCGGGTGGCGGACTGGTCGGGGAGAGGTTAGCAGAGATATATGTCTACAGTCTTAACGCGGCGAACGTTGCGTGGATTGTCGCGCAGGCTTGCTTTGACGCGGCAGGACAGCTCTGTCATGTAGGCCACAGCACCGCCATGCCGTACAGGAGAATCCCATGAAATTTCGTTTCCCCATCTTTATCATTGATGAGGATTTCCGGTCGGAGAATACATCCGGCCTCGGCATCCGCGCCATGGCCGATGCAATCGAAAAAGAGGGATTCGAGGTTGTCGGCGTCACCAGCTATGGCGATCTGTCGCAATTCGCGCAGCAGCAATCGCGCGCCAGTGCATTCGTTCTGTCGATTGATGATGAGGAATTCAGCCCCGGTCCGGACCTTGACCCTGCCGTGCTGAACCTGCGGCATTTCATCCAGGAGGTGCGGCGCAAGAACGAAGATGTGCCGATCTATCTGCATGGCGAAACCAAGACCAGCCGGCATTTGCCCAATGATATCCTGCGCGAATTGCACGGCTTTATCCATATGTTCGAGGATACGCCGGAATTCGTCGCGCGCCATATCGTGCATGAGGCGAAGAAATATCTGGAAGGTATTCAGCCGCCGTTTTTCAAGGCGCTGCTGGATTATGCCGAGGATGGGTCTTATTCTTGGCATTGCCCCGGCCATTCGGGTGGCGTGGCCTTTCTGAAAAGCCCGATTGGCCAGATGTATCACCAGTTTTACGGTGAAAACATGCTGCGCGCGGATGTGTGTAACTCGGTCGAGGAATTGGGTCAGTTGCTGGACCATAACGGCGCGATTGGCGCGTCGGAACGCAATGCGGCGCGGATTTTCAACGCGGATCATTGTTTCTTTGTCACAAACGGCACATCGACCAGTAACAAGATGGTCTGGCACCATACTGTTGCGCCCGGTGATGTTGTTGTCGTGGACCGCAATTGCCACAAATCGATCCTGCACAGTATCATCATGACCGGCGCGATCCCGGTGTTTTTGAAACCGACGCGCAACCATTACGGCATTATCGGCCCGATCCAGCAAAGCGAATTCTCGCCCGAGGCGATCAAGGAAAAGATCCGCGCCAATCCACTGCTGGCGCATGTCGATGCCGATACGGTCAAGCCGCGGGTGATGACGCTGACCCAGTCAACCTATGACGGGGTGCTGTATAACACCGAAACCATCAAGGGCCTGCTGGACGGCTATGTCGAGAACCTGCATTTCGACGAGGCCTGGCTGCCGCATGCCGCGTTCCATACCTTCTATAGCGATTTCCATTCCATGGGCCGCAAGCGCGAACGCCCGCGCCATGCGGTGACCTATGCGACGCAGTCGATCCACAAATTGCTGGCGGGGATTTCGCAGGCGAGCCATGTGTTGGTGCAGGATAGTCAGGATACCAAGCTGGACCGGCATCTGTTCAATGAGGCTTACCTCATGCACACCAGCACCAGCCCGCAATACAGCATCATCGCGAGCTGCGATGTGGCGGCGGCGATGATGGAACCGCCGGGTGGGGTGGCGCTGGTGGAAGAAAGCATCATGGAAGCGCTCGATTTCCGCCGGGCGATGCGCAAGGTTGACGCGGAATTCGGCGACGATGAATGGTGGTTTCAGGTCTGGGGGCCGGATGATCTGGTCGAGGAAGGCATCGGCGAGCCGCGCGACTGGGTGCTGAAAAAGACCGATGCGGATGGTGTGCAAGCCTCGGACGGGACAGATTCCTGGCATGGGTTTGGCGATATGGCGCGCGGGTTCAATATGCTGGACCCGATTAAAACCACTATCGTGACACCCGGCCTGAACCTTGATGGCAGGTTCGAGGAGATGGGGATTCCCGCATCCATCGTGACCAAATATCTGGTGGAAAACGGGGTCGTGGTGGAAAAGACCGGGCTTTACAGTTTCTTCATCATGTTCACGATTGGGATCACCAAGGGGCGGTGGAATTCGCTGCTGGCCGCGCTCCAGCAGTTCAAGGATGATTACGGGCGCAATCAGCCTTTGTGGCGGGTGATGCCGGAATTCATCGCCAAGCATCCGCAATATGAGCAGATGGGGCTGCGCGATCTGTGCCAGCATGTGCATCAGCTCTATGCGAAATATGATGTCGCGATCCTGTCGACCGAGATGTATCTGAGCGATCTGCAACCGGCGATGAAGCCCAATGATGCCTTTGCCCATATCGCGCGGCGCACGACGGAGCGGGTCGAGATTGATGATCTGGTCGGGCGGATCACCACGGCATTGGTCACACCTTATCCACCCGGCATTCCGCTGTTGATCCCGGGGGAGGTGTTCAACGCCAAGATCGTGGAATATCTGAAGTTCAACCGCGAATTTGAACGGCTTTGCCCGGGGTTCGAGAATGATATTCACGGGCTGGTGGTGGAAAAGGGCGCGGATGGCGTGAAACGCTATTACGCGGATTGTGTGAAGGCGTAAGATGGGCAGGTAAGGTGGATTTTCATCCACCTTACTTTGCTGCCGTCAGATCGCGGCTTTCAGCGCCTCTTCAAAGATTGCCAGACCTTCGTCGATGATCGCGTCGGATGCGGTCAGCGGCACCATGATCCGCAGCGCATTGCCATGCATCCCGCAGGACAACAGGATCAGTCCACGTTGCAGCGACTCGGCGACCACGGCCTTGGTCAGGGCTGCGTCGGGGGCATTGCTGTCCAGATCAGTGACAAATTCCACCGCCAGCATCGCGCCTAGGCCCCTGATATCGCAGATCCGCTCAGGGGCGACATGCGCGCCGATTTCGGCAAAGCGTTTGCGGAAATGGTCGCCAAGGGCGGTGGAACGGGCGAGCAAGCCTTCATCTTCAATCGCTTGGATCGCCGCCAAGGCTGCTGCACAGGCGACTGGGTTGCCGCCATAGGTGCCGCCAAGACCGCCGGGGATCATCGCGTCCATGATATCTGCGCGGCCAATCACACCGGCGATGGGGTAACCGCCAGCCATGGATTTCGCCACGGTGATCAGGTCCGGCACGACGCCGGAATGTTCAATCGCGAACCATGTGCCGGTGCGGCCGAAACCTGCCTGAATTTCATCCGCGATCAGCAGGATGCCGTGCTGGTCGCAGATGTCGCGCAGGGCGTGCATCATGTCAAACGGGACGGGGGTATAGCCGCCTTCGCCCAAGACAGGTTCGATGATGATCGCGGCGATGCGGTCAGGCTGCGCATCGGTCAGGAACAGGTTTTGCAACCCGGTCAGCGCGTCCTGCACGGTGATCCCGTCGCGCGCATTCGGGAAAGGCGCGCGGAAGATGTCAGAGGGGAAGGGGCCGACATCCTTTTTATACGGGCTGATCTTGCCGGTCATCCCCAGCGTCAGCAGGGTGCGCCCGTGATAGCCGCCGGTGAAGGCGATGATACCGGGGCGGCCTGTTGCGGCGCGGGCGATCTTGACGGCGTTTTCGACAGCTTCAGCCCCGGTTGTGACCAGCAGTGTCTTTTTCGGCTGATCGCCGGGGGCCAACGCGTTCAGCTTTTCGGCCAGCGCGATATAGGGCTCATATGGGACGACCTGAAAACTGGTGTGGGTATAGTGATCTTCCTGCGCTTTGGCGGCGGCGACCACGGCGGGGTGCCGGTGGCCGGTGTTCAGCACGGCGATACCACCGGCAAAATCGATGTAGCGGTTGCCTTCGACATCCCAAAGTTCGGCATTCTCGGCATGTTTGGCATAGATCGGGGCCGCAGAGGCAACGCCGCGGGGCACCGCCGCCTCGCGCCTTGCGATCAGATCGGCGTTGGTTTGCACCGCGATGGGGGTCGGCAGGGGCTTGTTCACGGCGTGATCCTTTATTGAGGTTGTTGCCGTGATCCTAAGCTGATCACGCCCACCCCTGTCAATCTATCCCAGCACCTGCGTCACGGCATCCTTGGTGACAGTCACAATCTCATCCGCCTGCGCGCGGGTCAGCGGGAAAGGCGGGGCAAAGCCGATGATATCGCCCTGCGGCATGGCGCGCGCAATCACGCCACGGTCGAGCATGGCGGCGACAACGCGGGGCGCGACCTTGTCGGCGGCGTCAAAGAACACCCGGTCATCGCGGTCTTTGACCAGTTCAACGGCGCACCACATGCCTTCACCGCGCACATCGCCGACATTTGTGTGATTGCCCACAGCCGCGGCCATGGTCTCGTTCAGATATGCACCGACTGAACCTGCATTGGCGATCAGGTTCTGATCATCCAGCAGTTTGAGGTTGGCAACACCGGCAGCGGCACAGATCGGATGTGCCGAATAGGTCCAGCCATGGCCGAAGGGGCCGAATTCATCGGTGCCTTTTTCCAGCACGTCCCACATCTTATCCGACACGATGGAGCCTGACAAAGGCGCATAGGCCGATGTCAGCCCTTTGGCGATGGTGATCAGATCGGGTTTCAGCCCGTAATGATCCGACCCCATCATCGTGCCAAGGCGGCCAAAGCCGGTCACGACCTCATCCGCGATCAGCAGGATGTCGTATTTGGTCAGGACTTTCTGGATCGCTTCCCAATAGCCCGCAGGGGGTGGCACGATCCCGCCGGTGCCCAGCATCGGTTCACCAATGAAGGCGGCGATGGTGTCGGGGCCTTCGCGCAGGATCAGCTCTTCCAGCTTTTGCGCGCAATCGGCGGAAAAGGCAGCCTCGTCCATGTCGCGATCTGCGCGGCGATAGAAATAGGGGGCTTCGGTATGCAGGACCTGTGTCAGCGGCAGGTCGAATTTCTTGTGAAACAATTCCAGCCCGGTCAGCGACCCGGTGACAAGGCCTGATCCGTGATAGCCGCGCCAGCGCGAGATGATCTTTTTCTTTTCCGGCCGGCCCAGCACATTGTTGTAATACCAGACCAGTTTGACATTGGTTTCATTCGCATCCGACCCGCTGAGGCCGTAATAGACGTGGTTCATCCCTTCGGGCGCACGCTCGGCGATCATCCGCGACAGGGTGATCGAGGCCTCTGTCCCGTGGCCGACATAGGCGTGATAATAGGCGAGGTCGTGGGCCTGTTTGGCAATCGCCTCGGCAATCTCGGGATGGCCGTAGCCGACGTTGACGCAGTAAAGCCCGGCGAAGGCGTCCAGTGATGTCCGTCCTTCACGGTCGGTGATGTGGACACCAGAGGCCGACTGAATGATCCGGTTGCCGATGTCGCGCCGGGCAAACTGGCCCAGATGGGTCGAGGGATGGAAGAAATGGTCATGGTCCCATTGGCTCAACTGGTCATTGGCAAGCTGGTCGGTCATCGTCTTCTCCTTCACGTTTCATGGCAGTCTAGGGGGATCGGGGTGAAGTCTCTAGCCCCAAGCCCGGTGCATTTGGCCTAAAAACGACATGCGATGCCGTTGTTCGCGTCTTGCCCCTTGCGGCGAAACAGCCCAGCCTTGTCGGAAATATTCTGACCAAAGGTGCCTGATGACCACATTCGAAGCCAATTTCCCGACCAGCGAATATCTGCGCCGCATCACCAAGACCCGGGCCGAGATGGCGACACGCGGGCTGGATGCGATCTTTGTCACTGATCCATCCAATATCTCTTGGCTGACGGGCTATGATGGCTGGTCGTTCTATGTATTCCAGGGCGCGATCCTGACGCAGGAAGGTGACCCGATCTGGTGGGGCCGCGCGATGGATACGTTGGGCGCGCGGCGCACGGTGTTCATGGAAGATGACGCCAATATCCGTGGTTATGACGATACTTTCGTGCAGAACCCGGCCAAGCATCCGATGCAGGAACTGGCGAAGCTCTTGACCGAACTGGGGTTGGAACAGGCCCGGATCGGGGTGGAGATGGATAATTACTATTATTCCGCCGCAGCCCATGCCGCCTTGCTGGCGGGGATGCCGCAGGCGCGGATCAGCGATTGCACGGGGCTGGTGAACTGGCAGCGCGCGGTGAAATCGGATCGTGAGATTGATTATATGCGCCGCGCGGCCCGGATCGTGGAAACCATGCATGCGCGGATCGTGGAACTGGCGGAGCCCGGATTACGCAAGAATGACCTGATCGCCGATATCTATGCCACGGGGATCCGGGGCGCGGATGGCCATTGGGGCGATTACCCCGCGATTGTGCCGATGGCGCCGTCGGGCATGGATGCGACAGCGCCGCATCTGACATGGGACGACCGCCCGATGAAAACCGGCGAGGCCACGTTTTTCGAGATCGCGGGCGCGCACAGGCGCTATCAATGCCCGCAATCGCGGACGCTGTTTCTGGGTCAGGTGCCTGACAAATACCGCGATGCAGAGGCTGCCGTGCTGGATGCGGTCGAGGCCGGGTTGGAACAGGCCCGCCCCGGCAATCAGGCGCAGGATATCGCCAATGCGTTCAATGCCACGCTGAACAAGGCGGGCTATGTCAAGGACAGCCGCTGCGGCTATGCCATCGGGATCAGCTATCCGCCCGATTGGGGCGAACGCACGATATCGTTCCGCAAGGGCGATACGACTGTCTTGGAACCGGGGATGACGTTTCATTTCATGCCCGCGCTCTGGCTGGATGATGGGGGCTTGGAGATTACCGAACCGATCCTGATCACCGAGACGGGCTATGAATGTTTCTGCAACACGCCCCGCGCATTGGTGGTGAAAGCATGAGCATTACACCCACCATCCCGCTGGATGCGCAGGGCGTGCATCATGGTTTCCTGAAGCTGCCCTATAGCCGCGATGACAGCGCATGGGGGTCGGTGATGATCCCGATCACGGTGATTGCCAATGGCGCGGGTCCGACTGCGCTGTTGACCGGGGCCAATCACGGCGATGAATATGAAGGGCCGGTCGCCTTGCAGGACCTCGCGGTGAGCTTGCGGCCGGCGGAAATTACTGGCCGTGTGATCATCCTGCCGATGATGAACCTGCCTGCCTTTGCCGCGGGCACCCGCTGTTCGCCCATCGACGGGGCCAATATGAACCGCAGCTTTCCGGGGCGGGCGGATGGCAGCGTGACGCAAAAAATCTGCCATTACATCGCCACCGAACTGGTGCCGTTGGCCGATATCGTGCTGGACTTTCATTCCGGCGGGAGCACGCTGGATTTCCTGCCCTTCGCCGCTGCACATATCTTGCCGGACAAAGCGCAGGAGGCGGCCTGTATGGCAGCGATGCAGGCCTTCAACGCGCCCTATTCGGTGCGGATGCTGGAAATTGATGCGGTCGGCATGTTCGATACCGAGGTGGAAAGCCAGGGCAAGACGTTTGTGACGACAGAACTCGGCGGGGCTGGGACATCCACCGCGCGCTCTGCCAGTATTGCGCGCAAGGGAATCCGCAATCTGCTGATCCATGCGGGGATATTGGCGGGGGACTTGCAGATTGATCAGACGATCCAGCTGGATATGCCGGACGACAGTTGTTTTGTGTTCTCAAAAGATGCCGGGCTGATCGATTATGTGGTCGATCTGGGGGATATGGTGAAGGCGGGCGACACCATCGCTCGGATCTGGCCCGCTGACCGCACCGGCGTGCCGTCGGTCGCCTGCCATGCCTTGCGCGATGGCATCCTGACCGCGCGGCATGTGCCGGGGCTGGTCAAGGTCGGTGACTTTGTCGCGCTGGTGGCAGAGATGGTCTGAAAACGGAACGACCCTGCCAACTTGCGTCGGCAGGGTCATCTCTTTTTACCATGCTACTGGTGAAAAACGGGCTTACATCGCGGGTGTCATGACGGCGTCGATGACGTGGATCACGCCATTGGACTGCGCGACATCGGCGATGGTGACGGTGGCTGTTGTGCCATTCTCGTCGGTCAACTGGATCATATCGTCGGTCATCGTCGCCTGCAGGATGCAGCCACCCAGTGTTTCAACCGGATAGGTGCCATCGGCATCCATGATCATCCCGGCAATCGCATCCGACATCACGCTGGCACCGACCACATGGCAGGTCAGGATCGTGGTCAGCTGATCGACGTTTTCGGGCAGCAGCAGCGATTCAACGGTACCTTCGGGCAGGGCGGCGAAAGCGTCATTGACCGGGGCGAAGACGGTGAACGGCCCTTCGGACTGCAAAGTCTCGACCAGACCGGCGGCTTGCACGGCGGCGACCAGCGTGGTGTGATCGGCAGAATTCACGGCGTTTTCGACGATATTTTTATTGGCGAACATCGCAGCACCACCAACCATCGGGTTCTCATTGGCGTGATTGTCCGCAAATGCCGATGTGGCAGCGATTGCGAAAGTGACGGCAGCAAAAGAAGTCTTCAGCATGATCTGGTTCCTATGTGTTCAGCCGAACTCTTGTCCGGCGATACAAAGACCCACGCCCGCTGATCTGGATAAGTTTCACCGCTGTTTGTATTTTTTCGCAACCCCGCATCTTCCGCAGGAATGTGAAAAGGCGTTTACAGAGAAACGACAGCGCCCACAGCAAGCACATCGCCTGTCGGCACGCCGGTCGGTGATCCGCCGACAGGTTCGTCGCTGATCGCCAGCGTGCCGCCTGTGATCGCCGGGATCAGTGTTGCGGGCAGGGTGATATCTGTCTGCGGTTCCGTCGGCAGGACGCCCAGCGAAACGGGGGCTTCGGCCCCGTCCGCAATCAACCACAATTCCAGCACGCGCCCGTCGATGGCCGCACCGGCCTGCCGGTCGATCCGCAGCACGCCAGTTTCGGGCGCGAAGCTGGCTAATACGATCAGCGACTGATCTTCGGCTGCGATCTGGGCGCTCAGGCTGGGGGTGAAGGGGGCCGTGGTCGGGTCCTGCGGCAAGGTCAACAGCACGACGACAGCCAGCGCTGCGGCCAGACCGGACCCCGCCAAAAGCCGCCAGAGCGACCAGCCGGGTTTTGCCGCCTGCGGGAACAGACGTGCCTCGATCTGCGCCTTGATCGTTTTGGGCGGGGTCTGAGGGGCAAAGTTCTCGGCCAGCGGGACAAGCTGTTCATCCCATTCCAAGATCAAAGCGCGCAGTGCCGGTTCTGCGTCCAGCCTTGCCTGAAACGCACGACGGCTGTCTGCGTCCATCAGATGCAGCGCATATTCGCCGGCAAGGGCGATATCGTCGTTATGATCGTCGGCACTTGCCATCAGCTCAGACATTCTTTCAGTTTGATCAGGCTGCGGCGCAGCCAGGTTCGCATCGTGTTCAGCGGCACCGCAAAACGCGTTGCCAGTTCGTCGTAACTATAGCCGTCCAGATAGGCACCGCGGACAGCCTCTGCCCGGTCAGCATCCAATTCGCTCAGGCAGCCATCAAGCCGCGACCGTTCGGACGCGGCCACTGCCGCTGCTTCGGGCGTGGGGCCGGTGTCTTTGAGATCATGCACCTCGTCGATATCCACAGACCCGCCTTTGCGGGCGCGCAGCTTGTCGATAGCGAGGTTGCGTGTCAGCGTAATCAACCAGGTCATCGGGCTGTAGCCATTGACGGCGTAGGTATTTGCTTTTTGCCAAATCCTGACAAATGCATCCTGTAGCGCGTCTTCGGCTTCGGCCCGATCATTCAAGATACGCAGGCATACGCCAAATAGTTTCGCCGAGGTCGCATCATAAAGCGCAGAGAAGGCCGCCCTGTCGCCAAGACCTACCCGCAGGATCATCTGTTCAACGTCATCTCGGGTCGTCATCTGACACCTTTGTTCGGGTTCTTGGTGGTTTAGCAGATCATTCCTGGGCGCGAAACCCAGCAGGCAAAGATATGCGTGATTGTCGCAGCTGCAACATTCTGCGTCGGTCAGCGGCACCGGCAGATTAGACATTCCCTAAATCGCAATTCTGGGAAACAATCATTTCGGAAAGGGGGCCGGATTGCGGCAGAAGGGACAATCATGTGAAATATACCAAACCACATGAGAGCTTTGATATCTTGGTGGATCAGCTTGCTGCCGCGATGTCAGATGCCAGCGGCGGGCAGGCCATGGCGCAGGCGGTTTCGAACCTGCCTGGCGATACTGCGGCGGTCGCGGATTTTCCGGTGCCACCAGCGGCGATTGTGCTGGTCGTCGACAGCGCTGGGCTGGTGATCAGCCAGAATGCCGCCGCGGCGCAGAATCTGGGGACAGAGCCCGGCAGCGCGCTGTCCGAGATCATGGAAACGCCGCAAGCCGCCAGGCAATTTCTGGCCCGCAAGGATTTTTCCGGTGATCCTGTCCCCGTCGTTGTCGCCACGCCCGAGGGAGACACGATACTGTTGCTTGGCGTGACCCATGAAGAAGGTGGGTTGATCACCCTGCATGAGGTGCGCCGGGGCCTGGATGATCGCGTCCAGCAGCAGCTTGCGGATACGATCGGATTATCGGCGGGTGAAACCCGGGTCTATTTCGGCTTGCTTGAAGGAAAAACGGTTGATCTGATTGCAAGTGATCTGCATCGGGCCCCCGGTACGGTCCGCCAGCAGGTTAAGGCGATCCTTGCCAAGGCCGGCGTGCGGTCGCAGGTGCAACTGGTGTCGCTGGCCTATGCCTTGTCGCTGACAGCAGACCGCACCGCCAATCCGCAGGCCAGTGTCAAACGGCGCGCAGTCGGTACCGCCTTGCGGATCAATCCTGCCGGAGAGGTCGGCTTCCACCGCTTTGGGCTGCCGGGCGGGATGCCGGTGTTGCTGTTCCATGGTGCTTTGTTCGGCATCGCTGCCTTGCCAGAGGTGCAGGCAGGGGCCCATGCGCTGGGCCTTGATATCATTGCGCTGGAACGGCCCGGTTATGGTCATACGCCGATGCCGCCTGATGGGGACAGTCTGACATGCGCGATGACCCATGCGGTGCAGACGCTTGATGCGCTGGGCATCGCACGGGCCGTGGTGATCGCCCATGATGTCGGCACGCGCTTTGCCGCGCGTTTCGCGCTGACCCAGCCTGACCGCGTTGCCGCCGTGATCGCCGCCCCCACGACCCCGCCGATGAAAAACTGGGCGCAGACCGCGGACATGCCGCGCCGCCACCGCGTCAATGCCTGGGCCGCGCAGAACCTGCCCACGCTTATGGATAAGATCGTCATGCTGGGTCTGTCGCAGATCGCCCGCAAAGGTGTCGATCTGATTCCGCAATTCGTGTTTGGCGATTGTGCCTTTGACCGCGCGGTGATGGAGAACCCTGCCAGAGCCATCGCCCTGCAAGACGTGTTTTCGCTGGTCTGGCAGCAGCGCGGCATCGGATTTCGTCGCGACATGCTGATCACCAATGATGATTGGCAGGCTGAATTGGCCGGGATCGCTGCCCCTTTTATCGCGCTGCACGGTGCCAACAGCCAGACCGTTTCGCGCCGCGCGGTCGAGGCGATGGTGGCCAGCCTGCCGGATGGACATTTCCGGCTGGTCAGTGATGCCGGGCACAGCCTGCCGCTGAGCCATAGCGCGCTGATCTTCCGCTATGCCTTTGCTGCGGGCATGCGCGCGGGGCTTGCGGGGGCAGAACACGGGATGGTGTGACGGTTGCTATTGCCGGGGCTTCGGTCTTTACCTGCCGCGTCACTGTCGGAAAGGATCACCATGACCGAACAAGAGATCACCGCAAACTGGGATTATGTCGCCGACAGCGTGATGGGCGGGGTGTCGCAAGGTCAGATGACGCAGGAACTGGTCAAGGGCCGTCTGGCGCATGTGTTGCGCGGGCAGGTATCGCTCGACAACTATGGCGGGTTTGTGCAGATCGCCACCGATCTGCCGGACAGTATCTCAGCCGAAGGATGGGAGGGTCTGGCGCTGGACCTGACCGGCAATGATGAAAGCTATGACATTCGCCTGCGCACGACGGATCTGACGCGGCCTTGGCAGTCGTTTCGTGCTGAGGTCGTGGCGGGGCCAGATTGGGCGACAATGCGTCTGCCTTTCACCGCTTTTGCCGCACATCGGCACGACATGCGATTTGACCCGCAGGCCCTGACCCGGATCGGCCTGCTGGCGATTGGCCGGGCTTTTCAAGCGGATGTCGCTGTTGCGGGGTTGCGGTTCTACCGGTGAGAGACCTACCGCCACTGTGCGGATCCGCGCAGAGCGGGTGTTTTTCGCTTCACCACCAATGACCTGAATGCGATAGTCATGGCTCACACATAGATCGAGGCAGAATAATGCGCTGGACCATCATCTCTTCTTTATCCGCTTTCGTGCTTGCTGCGGGCTGTACTGCCAGCGGCAACGCCACGGTGACAGGCACGGGACCTGACGATCTGTTGAAACTGCGGGCCGGTCCGAGCCTTGCCTATGATGTGATCCTGGGCCTGCCGGACGGTACGCCGTTGAACCGGCAAAATTGCGTGACCGAATTGGGCCAGCGGTGGTGCCGCGTCTCATTGGCCACAGCGCCAGGTATCACGGGATATGTCTCTGCCGATTATCTGACCGCGCCTTAGATTGAGGCAGCGGGTTCTTATGCGGCGTGACGAGGGTCTGCACTGTCGCAGATGGCGTGAAACTTGGTATTCATGCCGCCCTCGGTGCGCCCGATCAGATTGCAATGATCCCTGAACGCGTCCTCGTTTATGGTTAGAGTTTTCCGCCAGATTTTTCCTTGGCTGGGAGAGGAGCTGATTGCGATGAAAGTATCCAAATTCACGGACGCGCAGAAGGCGTTCATCATCAAATTGAACTTAAATTAGAGTTTGTGAATATCTGGAGCGTTGTTCAGAAACCGGCAGAAGGTCACTGGTTGAAGTTCCGCAGGCCTGGTTTCGCAAGTATCACACCCCCACTGGCCTGATCATGCTGTCATCTAGGCCACCTGGATGGACGGTTTCGTAATAGTCGCGCAGCTGAAGATCCTCGGCAGCAGCAGCATCGATAAGGATCGTGACCCGGGCATGAAGTTGGAGCGCCGAAGCAGGGCAAGCCGCCGACAGCGGTCCTTCGATCATCTGCGCAACAGCTCGGGATTTCCCAGACCCGGTTGCTAAAAGGAGGATCTCTTTGGCATCAAGGATCGTTGCAATACCCATGGTGATGGCAAGTCGAGGCACAGTCTCGCCAGAGGCGAAGAACCGTGCGTTGTCGGCGACGGTCTTGCGCGTCAGCGTCTTGACGCGGGTGCGAGAGCCAAGGGAAGATGTGGGCTCATTAAAGCCGATATGCCCGTTTGCACCCAACCCCAGCAGTTGCAGATCTATTCCGCCGGCGGCCCGAATTGCCGCTTCGTAACGATCGGCCTCTGCCATAGGGTCGGCAGCGTCTCCGCGCGGCAAATGCGCTCGGTCTGCGGGCAGCTGAAGGGCATCGAACAGATGGGTTCGCATGTAATGTGCATAGCTTTGCGGGTGTGTCGGGGGCAGACCCACATATTCGTCGAGATTGAAACTGGTGAAAGTGGCAGGGCCCCGCCCCAGTTGCCCGAGCAGTGCGGCATAGACCGGCTTCATCGTACCACCCGTCGCAAGACCAAGCACGGCACAGGGAGAGGATACCAATTTTGCCGCAATCCTGCGTGCTGTTTCGGCGCTGGCAGTGGCTGCATCGGAATAGATCAGGATTTTCATCAGGACTCTCTTGTCGGGGAAAGGGAAATTAAGTCAGTGAACAGTAACGGGGCGATCCCGTCGCCAGATCCAGAACAGGCAGAGCAGAATGATCGCCGCACCTCCGATCAAATGCGCTGAGGGGCGTTCGGCGAAAAAGACCCATCCTGCGACCGTGGCGAAAAGGATCGATCCGTAGGATATTGGCGCCAACACTGCGGCCTCTTGCGCACGATAGGCGCGCAGAAAGCAATATTGGCCGGCTTGGCCGAGGACGCCTATGGCAATGAGAGCAGGCCAATCACTGGCGTTGACCGGCTGCCAGAGCAGGATTGCGGGTCCTGCCGTCAACACAGTCAAACCAAGCGTGTAGAATAGCATCATCACTGTCGGGCTTTCACGCCGCAGTGCGCGGGTCTGGACCACTGCCAGAGATCCGAACAGGACCGAGGCCACCGCGGCAACCAGACCGGTCATGGCGATACTGCCGCCCAAGCTGCCGCGCAGATCCGGCACGACGGCAATGGCGACGCCGCATACGATTCCGGCCGATCCGATCCAACGTACAAGAGAGATCGTTTCCCGCAACAAAGCGACAGCAAGCAGCATGGTGATGATGGGGCGCACGTAGCCAATTGCATTGACCATGGCCAACGGCAGCGCCGTTAAGGCGATAAAATTGGCGCTCAGCGCTATGGCGTTACATCCGACACGAAATGCATTTCGCCAAGGCGCGTGCATGGCCCACAGATCAGCGCGTCTGGTCCACACCAGCGGCAGGATCAGCACAAGACCCACCGCAGCACGCAGAAAAACAATCTGGATCGCGGCGAAATTTGCTCCGGTGAATTTCACCAAAACTGTCATGCCGGTCACGAGCGTCATATCCGACAACAGCCAGAGCACGCCATCGCGGGCCTGCGGGGAATCCGGTTTTCCCATGTGATCAGATGGGCTGGATAAGGTTGCACATCAACCGGAATGCGCCCGGCACCATGCGGTCCATCTGGTGATGCAGCACAAGACTGGTGTGGGTATGTCGCCCCTTGCCTATCGGTGCAGACACCAGCGCCCCTTTCAGAGGGGTTTCATCCGCGTCCGACATCGCGAGCAATGGTATGTAGGCTGTATCCCAGTCGGCTGCGAAATAAAGCCCGCGCTCTTTGTCCCAGCCGTCGAAGTCCGCAGGCGTGATGACATTTGGCGCTGTCAACAGCGGGTGGTCAGGATCAAGGATCGTGACCTCTGCTGCGGGGTTTGTCACGCGCCAGCGCAGAGAGGGTGTGCCGATCTTCAGTCTGCGCGGTGGTGTCGTGGCGCTGTCCCAGCCTTGATCGGGACGCTGGTAAAGCGTGACCAGATGCCCGCCATTTTCGACAAAGGCGTGCAGGCGGTTGGTGGCGGCGTTCAGATCAGGTCGGTTTCCATATGCCACAACGCCAATCAGGACGGTGGTATAGGCGGCGAAATCTTCTTGCGGGGCGATATCGTCCAGCAGCGTGACGTCAAGACCCAGACGCGACAGCCAATGCCCTACGGAATCTCCTGATCCGATATAGGCGATCCGGGCTTGTTCTGGCAGTGTCAGATCCAGTGTCAGGATTTGCATGCTGGCTGGTGCTGCATACCGCAATGTGCCGATATGCGGATAAGCAGCCGTTGTTGTCGCCTGCGCCTCTCGCCCGCCGATATGCGCGGGCAGCGCAACAAGTCCCGGGCCCAGATTGGCGGGTGGAGTGATGGTGAGGGCGGTGCCCTCTTGTACCAGGTCCCATCCTTGCGGAATGTCGAAATCAGGCGTCCCGGTCACAGTCGCTGTCAGCGGACCGGCGTCGCCTGTGCGGCGGATGAAGCGTGCAGGGTGCATCGCAACATCTTGGACTGGCACGATAGTCAGCGGGTGTTCGAGATCAGCATTGATCTGGATTTGTCGACCGGCGATGTTCGCTGACAACACGAGCCAGCTATGGCCGTTTCCGCCGAGTGGATCGAAACCTGCAACGAATGGCGTGGTGAAGGGTGCATCCGGATCGACCTGTAGCGTCAGATCAGCAGCGCGATCTGTCATTGAGGCGGTCCCTCCGGAGACACCGACGGGAAGTTTCAGCGAAATGCTGACGTCTGTGGCACTAAAAGGTGTCGTCTGAACGACATGAATAGTTCCGCTACCACCAGGTACAAGTGCTGCGCTTTGTGGCGCCGCGATCAATGACAGGCCAGCCGCCTCTGCCAGCGCCAGACCGATTTCACGGCGCTTGCGGGCAAGGCGGTGGCCATGGGCGTTCTGGAAATCCAGGTTCGCCATCTGCTGCGCGGATTCCATCGCCGCATCAGCCTGCGCCAGTGCTGTCTGAACTGCCTTGGTGTCCGGGAACGCAGACTGGGCTTTGGTAATCGCATCGGCGGCAGTGATGAGTGCCTGCGACGCCGGGCCAGCAAGCTGGGCGAGGTCTGCGACCGTGTGGGGCAGGGATTCGGCAAGAAGCTGTTCAACACCCCCGTTGACGCGGTGCAGTTGCCAGGTGACCTGAGGTTTGTCAGACCAATGCCCCATCCCCTGCGACGCGTGGCGCGCGCGCGACCACTGGCCTATCTCGGTGTAGGTGGCGCCGGTGGTCGGATCTTGCGGTGCGGCGGTTATCGTCAGCGTTGCTGGCGGAGGGGGCAGCGCGTCGTCGTAGGTGCCACCCCCGCCTGACCACGCGGGCAGATAATGATGCGTCACGGTCCAGGGCGGGGCGGGATGGTCCGTCAATTTGTCTGGATCGGCGGCCAAGGCAATGGCCTGTTCTGCGGCACGGGTCATCGCGCGGTGATGACCATGTTGACCGGGCACATCCAGAAAGGTCGGCAGAACGATATCCGGACGATAGTGCCGATAAGCGCGCGCAAGTCTCTCGACAATCACTACTTCGTTCCAACGATGAAACGTATCGTCACCATCCTTGGAAAAGCCAAAATCATGCACTGTGTCGTCTGGTCCGAAACCCAGCCATGCCACATCGCAATCCAGAACGTGTGCGGCCTCTTCCATCTCGCGGGTGCGGATCAGGCCCAGCATGCCACCGCGTTCAGGCCCCAATGTGTTCTGTCCACCTTCGCCCCGGGTGGAACAGGCGACAACGACCCGCAGCCCCTGACCGAAGCGCAGCCAGGCCAACAGACCACTTTGCTCGTCGTCGGGATGCGCCCCCGTGTTCATCACGGTCAGGACGCTGTTTAAGCGTGATAGGGCACGCGACAAGCGCAACAAGGCAGGTGCGGCTTCGCGGCGGGCAAGGCGGTCTTGGTGGGCAGTCATGGCAATCCTTGGCTGGGATCAGACAATGGCCTGATCCTCGATCTGGTGAAGTTGCGGGGTGATGGCGTTGAAGAAGGGCAAAGCCGCAGCCCCAAGTGCGGCGGACTCCTCTCCGGTCTGGCCGCGTTGTACCCGGGCCAAGACGCGGTCGCGTCGGTTGGCGACACTGGTGGGAACGGCCAATCGGGAAATCAGATCGTCCAGGATCGGCTGCGGCATCTTGCCGCCCAGAATGACGGTCTGCGGATCAAAGATATTTTCAAGCAGGCCAATCATCCAAGACAGGTGTGGTGCGGCGCGGTCAAGCCATGCTTCAAGCGCAGGATCTTGTCCCCCATGCAAACGCAGCAAGGCCGCACTGTCTGGCGTCACGCCATCCTTTGTCATCCATTCTGAAAGCGCATGCAGCGAGACATAGCGTTCAAGGCAGCCTTTCTGCCCGCACTGGCAGGGCAGCCCGTCGGGCACCACAACGATATGGCCGATCTCGCCTGCGTTGCCGAAGGCTCCCTTGAGCGGTTGATCCGCCACCATGGCACCCATGCCGACCCCTGCGCCGAAGTAGAGCATGCAGAATTCGGACACCGACCGCCCCTGACCGAACAGCATCTCGCCCACTGCGGCGGCGTTGGCGTCGTTGTCAACGGTGACAGACACGCCGCACCGCTTGCTCAGCAAAGCTGCGACATCGACACCAGACCAGTCGGGCAAGGTCGTCGGGCCGACGCCGGTCAGTCCCTCGATCTCGAACGGTCCGGGCATCACAACGCCGATGCCCATTAACTGAGCCTGAAACTTTGCGCGAAGGCGGGCGACTATATCGCCTATCAGGTCAAGCACGATGTTGGCCGTCATGTCGGGCAAAGTCGTCACTTCCTTGGCGCGCATGTTACCGCCGAGGTCTAACACCACGGCGGTCAGTGAGCCTACGGCAATCTCTAGACCAATGGTGATCGCTCCGTTCGGATTGATTGCATACTGGATCGGCGGCATACCCCGCCCGGTCCGCTTGCGGCCCAAATCCAGAAGCATGTCGTCGTTCATCAATTCGTCGATGATATTGGTCACAGCCTGAGTCGAAATATGCGCCAGATCAGCCAAGGCCTTGCGACCCATCGGCCCGCTGCGGCGCAGAAGTTCCAGAACAACGCGGCGGTTGTGTTCCCGGCTACGACCGGGGTTCTTGCCTTTGGCGGTGCGCGTCGGACGCGGCGTTGCGGACGGCGGCGCACTGGCGGCCGGGGCCGTGTCCGAAAAGGGTGAAACTGTCATGTCCGGGTCCTTTGGGTCATTGGCATCGTGCCGTCACGATAACCTGCATCAGGAGCAGACACGCGGGTAGATTCCTTGTCCAGCCCGGGTCAGGTTGAAGCTGACATGACAAATTTAATAACTCAAGTAAATTATTTTATTGACGGCAGGGGTCGTGTCGGTCCAGCTTGATCGTCAATCCCCTTGCAGCGGCGTTTGGGGGGAGGCCGTTAAAACAAGACAATCGTCGGCAAAGGAACGCTGCATCACGCGACAGGGTCAATCCCACCCAACGGAGGAAAACATGAATTACATCACCAAAGCGACCTTGATGGCAGGGACGATCATCGTCTCGTCAACAGCCGCTAATGCGGTCGAAATCGACTATTGGCAGTATATATTCGATACACGCGTGGCCGCGGTCGACCAGCTTATCGAGCAATTCGAAGAGGCGAATCCTGACATCACCGTCAACCACGTCACGTTCCCCTATGCCGACTATCAGACCCGCGTCGTGGCGGCGAATATGTCCGGCAACGGCCCCGACGTGCTCCAGATGTTTTATGGCTGGACGGACAATTTCGTGAATGGCGGCGTTTTGCAGCCTTTGCCGACCGACGTATTTCCTACCGAAGAAATCGAAGCCGATTTCTTTCCCATTGTCACTGCGATGAAGCGGGGCGATGATTATTATGGCTTGCCGACCGCCGTGCGGTCGCTGGCGCTGTTTTACAATAAGGACCTGTTTGCCGAAGCCGGGATCGATAACCCGCCGGAGACACTTGACGAATTGGTCGACTACGCCTCGCGGCTGGCGGTAAAGGACAGTGGCGGTAATTACACGACGGTCGGCCTTACCGTCGAGATGGGTGGTCAGGACCATCAATGGTGGCGTGAAGTGCTGGTGCGGCAGTTCGGCGGCGAGCCTTACAGTGCCGATTACTCCACTGTCACTTATGACAGTGAGGCAGGCTTGGCCGCAACGCAGTGGTACACGGACCTGACCACCAAACATGAAGTCGGTTATACCGGTTTCATGGACGAAGGGCAGGCTGCGTTCCGCGCCGGTCGTGCCGCTATGACCATTGATGGTACTTTCCGTTTGGGGTCGTTCCGCGACATTGAAGGATTTGAATGGGGCGTGGCTGAATTGCCTGCCAATGCCGAGGGTCTGCGGTCGAACTATGCTTCGTATTTCGCGAATGGTATTGGTGCGGGTGCCGAAGGTGAAGAACTGGAAGCTGCTGCCAAGTTCTTGCAATATCTGTCCTCGCCCGAGGCGATGCAGCTCTGGCTTGAGGTTGTGGGTGAACTGCCTGCCCGACCCGAGGTCGCACTGACCGAGGCCAACCTTGCTGACCCAATCTATGCGCCGTTCCTGAAAGGGCTGGAATATGCGCATACCACCACTTTTGTGGATGAGCAGGCACAGCGTCAGGTGACAATGGATATGGCGAACCGGGTCTTCTTGCAGGGTCAGTCGGTTGAGGACACCCTCGCCGAGGCCGCAGCCGCCGAACAGGCAATCATCGACCGCGCGCGATAAGTTGCAAAAAGAGGAGCCGCGCTGACATGGCGATGACGCAAATATCACCGCAATCTGCGCCGCGCCTCTCGATGCGTATGCGCCGTGCAATCTGGGTCTGGGCCTTCTTGGCCCTACCCGTGCTATTCTATAGTGTCATCAGGTTTTACCCGACGATTGATGCTTTCCGGCTGTCTTTCACCAACTGGAACCTGATGTCGCCACCGGAATATATCGGTTTACAGAATTACCGCGAGATGTTCGCCTCGGCCGAGTTCTGGAAAGTATTTCGCAATACCTTTGCCTATCTGATCATCGGAACACCAATCAGTCTGTTCCTGTCGTTCATTATTGCATATTTCCTTGATCGCATCCGGTTTGGGCATACGTTTTTGCGGGCGCTCTACTTCTTGCCGTTTATCACGACTGCATCGGCAATGGGATGGGTCTGGCGCTGGTTCTATCAGCCTGCACCCACCGGGGTCATCAATTCGGTCCTGGGAGCGGTGGGCATGGGCCAGCTTGATTTCTTACGTTCAACCACATGGGCGCTGCCATCTATCATGGTGACGGCCATTTGGGCGGGCCTCGGCTTTCAGATCATCATTTTCATGGCCGGCCTTCGGTCCATTCCACAGACATATTACGAGGCGGCGAAGATCGACGGCGTCGGCGATTTCGCGATCCTGCGCAAGATCACCCTCCCGTTATTGAAGCCGACGACGATCTTTCTTGTTGTCTTTTCTTCGATCGGATTTCTGCGGATCTTCGATCAGGTCTACAACATGACGACCAATGACCCGGGCGGACCGCTGGGGTCGACCAAGCCGCTGGTGCTGATGATCTATCAGACCGCGTTCAATTCCTACCAGATGGGGGCGGCGGCGGCGCAGACGGTGGTGCTGTTCACGATCCTGCTGATCATCTCGCTGCTGCAACTCTGGATTCTGAGGACACGCTGATGGCTGTAACCGACACGGCGATAACCACCCCGTTGCCTTTTGCGCGGATCAAACCGGGCCGGATCGTGCTCTGGACTGTGTTGTTCATCGGCGGGATGCTGATGATCACACCCATCCTGTTCATGTTCTCGACCTCACTGAAGACTGCTGGCCAGATCTATGACCTGCGGCTGATCCCGCAGAACCCGACATTGGCCAATTACATTGAAGTTCTGACCGAAGCGCAATTTCTGCGCTGGTTTTTAAACTCTGCCTTTGTGGCGATTTGCGTGACTGCGTCCAACGTCTTTTTCGACAGTCTTGTGGGCTACACGCTTGCCAAATTCCGGTTCCGCGGGCGCATGTTCGTGTTTATCGCGATCCTGTCGACCCTGATGATCCCGACCGAGATGCTTGTGATCCCATGGTATCTGATGTCGGCAAATTTCGGTTGGCTCGACAGCTACTGGGGCATCATGTTCCCGGGGATGATGACAGCATTCGGCACTTTTCTGATGAAGCAGTTTTTTGAGACTGTGCCAGATGATTTCATCGAGGCCGCCCGGATGGATGGGCTGAACGAGTTTACCATCTGGTGGAAGATCGCCATGCCGCTGGTGACACCGGCATTGTCGGCCTTGGCCATCTTCACCTTTCTGGGAAATTGGACGGCCTTTTTCTGGCCGCTGATTTCGACCACGTCGAAAGAACTTTATACATTGCCGGTTGGGCTGACGAGTTTTGCCGTCGAACAAGCGATCCAGTGGGAGATGATCATGACAGGGGCGGCCATTGCGACGATTCCTACTCTGCTCGTGTTTCTTGCTCTGCAACGCTACATCGTGCGCGGCGTCATGCTCGCGGGACTAAAGGGATGAAAATGACCGACAACACGACCTTTCCAGACCCGGTTTACAAAGACACGGTTCTTGGGCCCCTCTTCGATCATGCGCGCCATGACCATGCCGAAGGGTTCCGTCGGATCGACCGCGCGCATCTTGTGATGCTGGACCGTACTGGGATTCTGCCCCGGGATGTATCAGCCAGCATTGCCCGTGCGTTGATCGAGATCGACCGCGATATTGATCCTGCTACCCTGAGCTATACCGGCGAGGTGGAGGATTATTTCTTTTTGCGTGAGACCGAACTGAAAGCGCGCGTGGGGGCCGATACCGGCGGGCGACTCCACACCGCCAGATCGCGCAACGATATTGATCACACGCTTTTCAAGATCTCGCTGAAGGCCCGGCTGGACGGATTACTGGCAGAATGTCGTTCGTTGCTGGCGGCTCTGATCGACACTGCCAACCGGGAAAGCGCGACCCTGATCGTTGCCTATACCCACGGGCAGCCTGCACAGCCGACCACCTTTGGCCACTATTTGTCTGCGGCGATAGAGGTGCTGATCCGAGACATCGCCCGGCTGGACGAGGCGCGCAAGGTTGTGGACCTTTCGTCTATGGGAGCCGCGGCAATTACGACCTCCGGATTTCCGATTGACCGGCAGTTAATGGCTGATTTGCTGGGTTTTGCGGCACCTCAGCGCAATTCTTACAGCTGCATTGCGGCTGTCGACTATATCACGGCAACCTATGCGGCGGTGGAATTGCTGTTTCTACATCTTGGCCGCCTGGTGCAGGACTTTCAGGTCTGGTCCAGCTTTGAGGTGGGGCAGATCTATGTGCCCAATGCCTTTGTGCAGATATCATCGATCATGCCGCAGAAACGCAATCCGGTGCCGATCGAACATATGCGCCATCTTGCGTCGCAGACTGTGGGCCGTGCGCGGATGATGAAAGATATCATGCATAATACGCCGTTCACCGATATGAACGACAGCGAAGGCGAAAGTCAGGCCGCAGGTTACAGCGCCTTCGAGACGGGCAGCCGGGTGATCCGCTTGATGGCGGCCTTCGTGCCTGCGCTGCGGATCAATGATGCCCGTGTCGCCGATACAATTGACCGCGCCTGTATCACGATTACCGAGCTTGCTGATACCATGGTTCGAGAGGAAGGCGTTTCGTTCCGACAAGCGCACGAAATCGCCGCGGAAACTGCGAAAGCGGTGGTCAGCGCGGGTGAAAGCCTTGCTTCTGGGGGGTACGGTCCGTTCTGCACGGCGTTCCGCAACACCGTGGGGCGGGAAACGCAGATGCAGGCTGACGCATTCGCCGAGGTCGTATCGCCTGACTATTTCGTGAGGGTACGCAACCGCTTTGGCGGCCCGGGTGAGGTCCCGATGCGCGACGCATTGGAGGTCTATCGTGACGCCTTGGCGGATTATGAAACGACAGCCCAGACCTATGCCCGGCGCGAAACTGCTGCCCGCGAGGCATTGGATACCGCATTTATCGCCTTGATGGAGACCCGCTGATGGCTACTTTTGAACTTCGTGGTCTCGTGAAGGCCTATGGCAAGACCCGTGTTATTCACGGCATCGACCTTCTCATTCCAGATGGTGAATTCGTGGTGTTCGTCGGTCCATCCGGCTGTGGCAAATCGACGACCTTGCGCATGATTGCAGGGCTGGAAGAGGTCACTGGTGGCGAGATCCGGATTGGCGACCGCGTCGTCAACGAAGTCGATCCAAAGGAGCGTAACCTGGCGATGGTTTTCCAGAACTATGCGATCTACCCGCATATGACGGTGCGCCAGAATATCGCATTCGGTCTATATACCTCCAAGCTGTCCAAGGGCGAGAAGACTGAAAAGGTAGAGGCGGCTGGCGCACTTCTTGGGCTGACGCCGCTATTGGACCGTCGTCCGTCAGCGCTTTCGGGCGGGCAGCGCCAGCGGGTTGCTATCGGCCGCGCCATGGTGCGCGATCCCGTCGGATTCCTGTTCGATGAACCTTTGTCCAACCTCGATGCACAATTGCGCGCGCAGATGCGTATCGAGATCAAGGATCTGCACCGCCGCCTTGGCACAACCATCGCCTATGTCACCCACGATCAGGTAGAAGCGATGACGATGGCAGACCGGATCGTTGTGATGAAGGATGGACATATCCTGCAGGCCGCACCGCCGATGGATGTGTACGACAACCCGGTCGACGTTTTCACCGCCCGCTTTATCGGGACACCTTCAATGAATATCGTACCCGCGAGTCAAGCCGACGGACTCGTGTCTTTGGCCGAGGGCGATCCGTCTGTTTTGGCCGGCGTGCGCCCGCATGACTTGCTGGTAGGCAGCGACATCGCGCAGCCGGGACTGACGCTGACCGGCACTGTCACTGCCGTGGAGCCACTTGGCCCCGAGACGCTTGTGCATTTCGAAATCGCTGGCCGGTCTATCATTGCTACCGCGCCGCCGCATGGCGGGGTCGTAATCGGATCAACGGTGACGGCCAAGGCTCCGCGTGGTCAGGTTCACTTATTCGATGCTGTCACCGAAAAAGCCTTGGGTCGCGCATGAGTGTTCCGCGAATGAACATTCCGTTGATGCAGCCCGCCCACCTGCTGGGGGACGGGTTGGTAACGCAGTTACGTGGCGCCGCCGCCCGGCCTGATATGGACCTTTCGGCGGCTGGCTGGCTGGATCAGACAGGGCGTTTCGTTGCAGAAGCAGGGTATCTTTTTGGCTCGGATATAGGCGGCACCAAGGTTCAGTCTGTCCTGACCGACTTAAACGGTGACGTCCTGGCCGAATGTAGGTCCGAAACACCAGCTAGTGGCGGGGACGCAGTTCTGGATCTGATAGCCGCACATCTGGCACAGATGACGGCCGGAACCCCGGGGGTCGTGCGTGCCGCTGGTTTTGGCCTGCCGGGTGCGGTTCATCCGGTGACGGGGATGCTCGACCGCGCACCGAACCTGAGCGGTTTTGCTGGTCACAACATGCGGGCAGTATTATCAGAACGTCTGAACATGCCAGTCGTGGTAGAGAATGATGTGAACTTCGCGGCCTTGGGCGAGACCTGGTTGGGCCACGGTTCTTCGGCCGATGTTCTGACCGGTGGGCTGGCCTTCGTGGCGCTTGGTACCGGCATCGGTATGGGTCTGGCTTGGGGCGACCGGATCCTACGCGGGGCACAGGGAGCTGCAGGAGAGATTGCAGCACTGCCTATCGGAGCAGATCCAAGCGATCAAAAGACACATGCCTGTGGGGCCTTGGAAAGCGTCGTATCAGGTGCAGCGCTGGTTGCCGATTACCGTGCGAGCGGGGGGCGTCATCCGGGCCACACGTTGCGCGAGATCAGCAAGAATACGGACGATGATCCCGCTTTCAATCTCGTCATGGAACGATTGGCACAGCGAACCGCGCAAGCGGTGCTCGCCGTCGACTCCGTCGTCAACCCGGCTCTGTTCGTCTTTGGCGGTGGTATCGGATCACAGCCCGCGCTTCTTGAGAGGATTACGGCAGAACTTGCACGTATCATGCCGAACGGCATGCCGGTGCCTGACTGCCGGGTCAGCCAACTTGGCAACCGGGCGGGTGTCATTGGAGCAGTACGCGCGGCACGTTTGACTTACGCCGATGTCTTGGCGGGGGCGTATCCATAGGTACCAGCCATGAAGGATGACTTCCGATGAAGGTCGTGGCGGAGATTGTGGACATCTCTTAGCGGCCAGAACTCATTCGTTTCTGTTATCGAAGCCATCGACAGGGTATTTTTGCGACGGTCGCCCTTTTAGCTGCCAAGTCGATACATCCGCCTCATGGAGACCTTACATCGAAATGGACGTCTTGCTTGCCTCGCGAAATGCAACGGACAGGGTTGACAGCTTCTCCGCCTGCCACCGCAGGTAAGATTTTCTCAGCCGTTCTGAAATCCAGCAATCACCGCGCCTGCCGGGGCGACTCCATCCGATGGCTTCCCTATCATTTGCTTTCATTAACATGCGCGAAACATGCGCTGTCGAAACCTGATAGCGTTGTGCGAAACCGGGCGTTGCGATGGGATCAATCCATATCCGACCGTTCCGGTCGGGCGGTTCTGATCCTGCTGCAAGAAGCAACTCGTGCAGGATGCTGCTGCCGGAGGCGCTATAAGAGAAGCAACGGATATCTTCGGGAGGGTCAAACCATTGTGGCGAAAGACAGACGCCGCGCGCAAAAGTTGGTTGCAGGCGCGACAGCATTGACTGATTTTGCCGTAAGTACAGGCTGCGCTGGCAGCCATCCAAAGTGTCTAGCGCCCGCAGATGGATATCGAAATACAGTCCGATAAGTCTTTCAGTTTTTCTAGATATTTTTGGCGCATGATGCCGAATCTTTTCACTCGGCGGAAGCTCGGTTAGCTGCACCCTGGTCAACGCCTGCAGGAATGCATGAACAGTATTCCGGCTCGCAATTCCAGTGCTCTGAATAGATTGATAAAGCGTCTTGGGTGAAAGTCGCGGTTTTTGAGGGTCACATTTATGTTCGAAATGTATCGCAATGGCCATGTGTATCAGCACCCAACGGCGCATATCAGCGACGAAACGCACCTCGTTCGGGATCTTGGAGTGGGTGGTCAGGATATCCTGTGCCTCTTGCGAAATCGCCTTCAAGAAAACAGGCATCTGGGCCATCTCTTCAGCCTGATAAATCGGAGGTATCACATTGATTTCCGTAAGTTATTTCATATAATAATGGATGATTTTATTATGAACCCTAGCATATTTTCATGCTGATCACAGATCATTTTTGGGCTTAGATGACTTCATGCTTCCGTAGATGTCGATCATATGTTGAAGTATGCTCGTACATTTGATGCGGTGCCGATTATAAATGGCGGTGAGGTGATAAGAGAGTACGTCGAAAATTTTTAGCTTTTCGTGATGTAGCGCAGGTAAATTAGGATCTGTAGCGTTTGCGTGCTGCATTTAGGCGTATTCTTTGACGTAGGCTTCAATTTTGGGGCGTGCGTCCAATTTAAGTTTCAAATATATTTCAAGGTTGTAGTTTACGAGTATCACCGCTGTACTGCCTATCGAGATAAATGGGTGGAACGGAAGGTGTACAAAAACGGTGAAGATGTGTTTTTAGTGTTGTGAGCGGTAGCATTTTAACTTCAAACACCCACTATAACACTTCAACCAAGTTATTTATAATGGGCCAATTACATGCAAAATATTTTTTATTATAGAGTATTTAAATGTGATAGGTGCGGTTGTGGGTTGAAGTTCGGCACAAACAGATGTGGCCATTGCTGGCGAACCACGACATGGCGTAACAGATATTCATTTTATATTGCAATCATTGTGCTAATGGCCTTTTTATTTGTTTGGCTCATTTGAAAATTTAGCTATGCAGTAGGCTCTTTTTTAGTAGATCCTCTATCTCAGTGTATACCATTCGAGCTTGTGAATGGCGTGCATGGTGATCGCGCTGTCGGGCCGTCGAATTTCCCTGCGTTCATGATAGGGTCCCGGAACGGTTCCTTGATATGAGGGTTTTGAGCTACTCCCCATCGGCTGGACAGTATCTGGCGTTGATTAAGCTACTTTTTGCACCTGCTGATCGGGTTGGGTTTCGTTTTTTCTCAGCCAATAGACCACGGCTGGTGGCTTGCCGCCAAGAGCTGAGTGTGGGCGTTGGTGGTTATAGAAGGTCATCCATTTCGTGATGCCTGCCTTTGCTTGCGACCCGGTCTCCCAAGCGTGCAGATAGACGCATTCGTATTTCAGGGTCCGCCAGAGCCGCTCGATGAAGATATTGTCGAGATAGCGACCCTTGCCATCCATCGAGATGCGCACGCCGGTCCGGCGCAGACGGTCCGTCCAAGCGAAAGATGTGAACTGGCTGCCCTGATCGGTATTCATGATCTCGGGCGGACCAAACTTGTGGATGGCCTCGTTCAGCGCCTCGACACAGAACTCGGCCTCCAGCGTGTTCGAGATGCGCCAGGCCAAGACCTTGCGGGTGTGCCAGTCCATGATGGCGACGAGATACGGGAACCCGCGCCGCATCGGCAGATAGGTGATGTCCGAGCACCAGACCTGGTTCGGGCGATCTACCCTCAGCCCCCTGAGCAGGTAGGGATAGGTCTTATGCCCGCGTCCCGGCCTGCTTGTGTTGGGCTTCTGGTAGATCGGCATCAGCCCCATAAGGCGCATCAGCCGACGTACCCGTTTCTCGTTCACCAGATGACCGTCGTTGCGCAGGTGCAAGGTCATTTGTTGGACGCCGAAGAATGGCGTTTCCAAGAACTGTTCATCGATCAGCCGCATCAGGCTGAGGTTCTGCTCGGGCTCGCCTTTGGGCACGTAGTAACTTTGGGCACGTAGTAAAAGGATGATCGTGCGATCGACAACAGCTTGCACTGCTGGCCGATCGACAGCTCTGGATGATCAGGCTCCACCATGCCGCGCCTCACTTCCCGCCCCACGGCTTGAGCTTTCTTTCCAAAAAAGAGTTGGCCACCGCCAGCTCCCCGATCTTGGCGTGCAGTTCCTTCACCTGCTCCGCGTCGACCTCGGGCTTGTTCCGGCCGCCGCGTTCGAACACGCCCGACGCACCCTCGAGCAGGGCACGCTTCCATTGATGGATCATCGTTGGATGCACCCCGAAACGGCTCGCCAGCTCAGCAGCGGTTTCCTCGCCCTTCAGGGCTTCCAGCGCCACCTTCGCTTTGAACTCGGGCGCATGTTGTTTGCGTTTCGACATCTCTGATCTCCTTCGTACTGAAGATCAGCAAACTGCAAATCGTAGCTTATGTCAGTGTCCGAATTTCGGGGGGTAGCTCAGTGATTTGGCTAGCGCATCCCCCTGAATGACCGGACTAGCCGCATGGCTATTCCCGTTTCATGCTGCGCTCCTGGCGAGCGACAGCTTGATCGCGGCACCGTAGCTAAAATCATAGTCTGATCTGGCGACAGGAAGGGGTTTGCAAATGATGCTTTCAGCGCAAAGTCGATCTTGGTGCGCAGCGCAACATAGGGACTTCGGTCTGCTACGGCTTGAATGGCAGCTTTTGCAATTCTGGCACAGAAGCTGTGCAGACGCAGCTAAGGTCCGGTTTCCGCCCTTCGTATGGACGATACTGTTACCACGAAGAACTCGGGGCCGCTTGGTTAAAAGTCAACTGAGCTCCGCAACGTTTTCAAAAAGCCCGTTGCATAGTTTTTGCGCTTACTTTTGCGAATGTCTTGAAATTTGGAGCAATGGAGTTGCGCTCGGCGTCTCTCGCTTGCGGCAGTACCACCCGATCTGAGAGCCTGATGGGGCCGCTGCGTTTATGCCCTGTTTTTCGAAGTGCCCGAGAACACAAATTGGCAGAGGTTTTCCGTGGAAAACACCTGAAAAATGATACTGATCCCATTCTTGCCCGTCAAAGTTTCCATCTAAGGCTGGATGGGTTCCAATTCACGCCGGATATCACACACAGAAAGGTCAGCTGGCTGGGATGGTAGGATTCGAACCTACGGTACACTGTACCAAAAACAGTTGCCTTACCACTTGGCTACATCCCATCAGCGTGGGGCTGTCTACTGCGAAGAATGCACCTGTTCACGGAGGGGCGAAGCCACACCTTGGGGCATCGGTTGGGGCATTAGCCACGGTACCCTCCCCCCGTAAGTTACTTTATTGACACCAGACGTTGGTGATGAACGGCTTGGACAACGAACCAGTTCGAGGGAAATGCGGTGCGGACTACTCGTCCATATATTCATGCTCGTAATTGTATTCACGAATGATTTCGTCTGTGTCGACGTACTCCATTACATCGATACCGAAGTGTGCCACCGCGTCAACATCATCTCTCGAGATGAATTCATGCGGCATCTTCGCGGAAATAAGCTCATCAAGCCCCTTAATCTCTAAACTGCAAATCTTGCAAGAAAAGACAGATGGAATAATTCGGATTTCATGGAAAATACCGTCGTCGTCAAGTAACGCTGATGAGCGCCCAGCCGGACTCCCACCAAGTATCCCCGACCCGCCGCACGACGGGCACTTCAACGCTTTCACGTGGTGACCTGAATTCATAACAGCCGATGAAAATTTCGGCGCATTTTCCTCGTAGAGGCGATTTCTTTCTACTTCTGACTGACCAAAGAAGCGGTCCTTCTGGATTCTTATCAATTCACTCACTCGCCGCGAACGATCTTTCGACAGTGCTTCGAAAGTTCCTCTGGCTTGCATCGCATCCGACGGCGTAAGCAGCTGTTCCAGATCGTGTCCAATTGCATCAGCAACGCGCACTAAGAACGACAGAATGCTTGGCATCACGGTATCGGAGGCCATTCCTTCGAACGCTGCCTCATCCGAATGTAGTTCTCGGTTTCTTATGTCTATTAGCGCCCTGATCGCGGCTTGCTCCTGTTCGGTGACCTGTGGCACGAGCCGGATTAAACGACTAAAAGCTGTACCTAAATCAACAGATTTTGCAGGCCTGTTTGGATTAACCCCTACTGAAAAAAGGATGCTTTCCTCGTCCATCGCAGCGTTGAGAGCAGGGTTAAAGCTGCAAAGCACACCACGGATGGTCAACTCGACACACATAGAGACGGCGAAAATGTAATCGTCGCTTCCTCTTTCCTTGTTGGTTCCCTTGCCCCAATAGGACTGTGCTTTAGAGAGATACGCCTCAGTCGTCCAACTCATGGTAATCTTACCTCAAGACGTCTCATGTAGGATGCAGTTCCACTTACTTGTCCTCTACCATGAAGCATGAAACGATTGTCCAAGATAAGCAATGCGAACTTCTCCCACTGCACTTTGATCGCATGCTTTCTAAGTTCGAGCATTCTTGCCTGAATATCCTGAGCAGCGATGTTCTTGGGGATCATGATGTCTGGATTGTATCGGATGCTGCTGACACCGCCTTTGGATACTCGGAACTGCACATGGTAAGTCCTACGTTGGCGTTTCACAGAAAAGACAGCTTGCTTGGCTTCCTCGGAATTTAAGTCAATCACACTCTGCGGATCGCATATCAGCGTGGGCGTGGTCCTTACTTTCGGTGCCATCAAAACTAGAAAGTCTGGTGGGTGATGCAAATGTGCACCGTCCGTGTGCAACGGGAATTCGCCAAAGCCGTGGATACCACTTAGCGACTTGAGAGCACTGATCGATCCGGGGCGTAGATAGGAGTACCTTAGCATTGGCTGATCGAACTGCTGAAGTAGCTCTCTGAGTATCTGTGCTGGTCGACCCGCTGATCTTTCAAGCGCGAAGAATCGCCGTTCTTTCAGCTCGTCCATTACCCTAGATGTCTTCAATGCTGACGGCTTTCTTTTAACCAAAAGACGGTAAGGCTCATACTTATCAGGGGCGCTTTGGTCGGTCCGAGCCACCAAGAAGCGGTGCTACTACACCCCCATGCCATTGCCGAAGGGCTTCTTCAAGTTGCCTGCTTCTTCCAAGCGGTTTTCCGAGGGGGATCGGGCTACATAATTTCCGCTCGCTTCTACCTTTCATAGTATGCCCTGCCATTAGCGAAGCTACCAGAAGCAGCCTTGTATTTTCCCAGACGTGCCTCAGCCATTCTAATCGCGGCCCAAGAAACCGAGCAGCCTCGTGTATCTAGAATAGAAGCAATCACAGGAGCTTAGCTATGAAGACCCTTGCAACCCTCTGCGTTCTCGCCGGGGGCTTTCTTTTTGTGCCCTTCCCCAAGGCAGCAATCGCTACCGTCCTATGGGCTGCCTGCCGAACCCATCCAGCCGTGACTGCTGCAGTGATCCTGACGCTGGTGGCGAACTGGGGGGCTGGCAATGACCTTGACGATCCGTCCCGGTGATATCGTGACCATTCAGGCTTTCGACGACGTGCCAGAACATCTGTTCCGCGTGGACGAGGTGCTAGACGACTGCGTGACAGGGGTGGCCCTCACGGGGCCGCTGGCGGGAGAGTATGGCGAACCTGAACTCTCCTTGGTGGCTGGGATCTCTCCAGACCATCAAAGTCGCTGAACTCAATCAAAAAATTCAACTCAACAATCAAGCTGGGGCGGATGCCCCAAAGGAGGAGTCATGCGTATTCCTTACGCGTATCTGAAACAGCAGACGTGGCTGTATCGCCGCAACTACCCACGCGACCTGCAGCCGATGCTGGGGCAGGCGCTGAAACAGTCCCTGAAAACTGGGGATACCAAGACAGCGAAGATGCGGGCGGCAGAGGTCAACTCGAAGTTCGAGGAGATCGTGGCCAAGGCCCGTGAAGGCATCGTGCTGGAACGTCCTCAGCCGATCAAGGTGGCTGCCCCGGTCTTCGCTCCGTCGAACCCGATCATCGGTCGGAGGACGATCAAGGAGCTTGCTGCTGACTACCTGCGGCGTCGATCAGACGAGCTGCGTCCCGGTGGCTTCAAGTCGGTCCGGTTTTCCATCGGGCTGATGGTGTCGCTGTATGGGACACGGCAGATCGGGTCACTGTCCAGAGAGGACGGTCGGAGGTTCGCGTCATTGGTGGCGCAGCTTTCACCACACGTCGGCAAGTCGTTTCGGAATCGGTCACTTGGTCTGGAACAGCTTATTTCAAAAGCCGACCGGGTGAAAATCACGGCACAGACCCAGAAGCGCATCCTCTCGCAGGTCTATCACTTTCTCGACTGGGCCTACCACGATGGCCACAGTCCCAAGCTAGACTTTTCGGCGATCAGGGTGGACCAGAAGGGCAGGGTGGCCTCCTACGCTGTCCCCACGGACGAGGAGGTCGATCGTATGCTGGGGGCCGCTAACCCTGTCATAGGGCGCGTCCTACTTTTCTGCCTGCTGACAGGAATGCGGTCGGGGGAAGCGACAGGCTTGCTTCGGGAGGACTTGGTGTGGAAAGGCAATCTGGGCTGGTTCGCTCAGGTTCGACCAAACCGGGTCCGGCTACTCAAGACCGATGCTGCGGAGCGGGTGGTGCCTCTTCACGGGGCACTGGCTGACCTGTTGCCGTCAATGCCAGACGATCGGCTGTTTCCTGATCTGACGGTATCGGTGGTCACCAAGGAGTTCGCCAAGTTCAGAGCTGGGCTGGCGATAGATCGTCCGGGGCTGGTGTTCCACTCGACTCGTAAATGGTTCATCACCCAATGCGAACGGACAGGAGTGCCTGAACACTTCACTGCATCGCTAGTGGGTCACCAGTCTGCCCGGTCAGAAAACCGGCTGACCTATGGCATCTACTCTGCTGGCATCAGTGACGAGCAGAAGCGGGCTATCGTGGACGGGATACGGCTGCCATGCTGATCCCTGACATCGATGCCTTCGAGGAGCGGGCGGCGATCATGCAGTACGAAGGCCAACTACGCCGACCTGCTGCCGAAGACCAAGCAGCACAGGAGCAAGGCTTTCGGGACGCTGACCACTACTGGCAGGTTCTGGCTGACTACGTGGTCCATAGGAGGCTGAAATGAAACACACCTCGGTGGCTTCGGCTGCCGGGGTCCCCCACTTTTCTTTTTTCTTCTGACCGGCAGTCTCAGGCATGTTGAGGAGGCTAAGCTGCGTCGCTAGCCCGGGGGAGCAAGAGTCTGCTTCGAGCCTGACGTGCCCTCGAACGGCCGCCACCATGCTGCGGCTGCATCAGTCGGGTTCCAACTTTGGTCTGTCAGGCGCGTCCCACGCGCAAGATTTGCCGATAAACCAAACCTTACAATCGGCAGTCGATAAACATTCAACTACCATCCTGACTACATTTAATGTTAGTGGCTGATCCGACGTTATCAGGTCAAGTATGCGGCATTCAATGAGCGGCGCAAGAACAGGCCGTGCAAGTAATCTTTAAGGAGTGCCGATTGGGAAACGCAGAATACATTGCATTGGCGGGTGTCATGGCGACCCTCTTGGGCATCGTCGTAACTTGGCTGCTGGCAAAGAAGCAGTTTGAAACGAAAAAGCTTACTTATTCTTATGATATAGAAAAGCTGGTTAAGAATGACGACCCTGACCTATCGCGAGACCTCAAAGTGCTCTATCGCGACGAGGAGCTTCCCGAACCGACGCTGATGACGTTAGAAATTACGAATACCGGGCGTAGCGCAGTTGAAAACGCAGAGATTGTTGTGCAACTCCCGGGCACCACTTACTTGATCCCCGGTCATTTTGTCGATCTACCAGCTGGATATCTGTACCTTTGGAGTATCGAAAGAACCGATGCAGAGGAATGCACGGTGAAACTTAAGCATATTAACCCAAGACAGACTGTGAAAATGCGACTGCTGATGGATGAGATGCCGCAGGGAGAACCTCAGCTATCCTGCCCGATGCCAAACGTCGAGTTTAACAGAGCCAGTGCGGCCACAATGGGTGTACTGGCGGAGCTTGTCGTTTCGGTAGTCGCACCGCAAGTCCTGGGCATTGCGCGATTGCGCTGATTGCTTGACTGACACTGGACGCGGAAGCACGCAACGAGCTTGTATCCGTACTGCCGTACGGTAGGCAGCCTACAACACTTGCAGCTAATGACCGTTTTGTCCACTCAGCCAACATTAATCCTACTACAGCCGATGACTGGTGAGGTGAACTTACATGGTGATGGGAAGAGGCCCGAAGGCCGCCTCCTGAGGGTGTGACGGGTGTGCCACTTTTCACCCGGATAGGCATTGGAACAGCTATAGGTATCGTTGGTCTATCCCGTTGGCCCAGTAATCCCAGTCGTCGCGCTGGTTATCCGCTCGCGTCCCCTTCTGAAGATGATCAGGATTAATGCAGAGCCGATTATGGCAACGGTGGCGGATGACATCGTGATAGCTCGGCACCTCCCCATTCAAAGCGCAATAAATGAAGCGGTAGGCAGAGTATTGGTCACCTTGGAAACGTACCTTTCTCACCGTGGCGGTGTTGGTGACGATGCAACCTTCGTCGGTGCGTGTCCCCTCGCTCACGAGACGGTTGGCCAACGCCTCGGCCTCGGCGGAATGGTTCTCATGGATATCCATCCAGCGCTGTTCAGAGTCATCGAGGAACATAAAATAATCGGTCATTATTCAAAGTCCTCCTTCGACAGGTGAGCCGCGATAGTTTCCGTCGTTCCGTCCGGCCTAACGATATTCCCGTCGGCAACATGGAAGCCGGGTTTCATCCAGAGGGCCCGAGCATAGTCCTTTCCATCCCACTTCACCTGTGTCTGGGTCCAGCCGAGTTCCTGCATCATATGACGGGTGCGATTGCCGTTCTGTCTTAGTTCCTTGGTGATGTATTCCTGCACAGTGGCCTGCGGAATCACATCCAACCCCAAGTCCCCTAGGTATTCGTCCAACTGGTCTAGAATGGTTTCACCAGACGTTCCCAGTAGCTGGCGCATGATGGCAGTACCGTCCCGCTCAGTGTTCAGGCTCTTTGCGTTGAAGGTATCGCTGACCCGACGGTGCATGAGAGCGTTATAAAGGGCCGCCACCTCGTCGGGGTCCGCCAGCGCCTCGTACACCCCCGCCACCACCGCAGAGAAGTCGGCAGCTCTTGGTCCCGATGAGTGGCCATCATGGTCAGTCTGGACGATATAGTATCGCCGTTCCCCACTCTCCATCCATGTAGGCAGATGGTTGGTGGTAAATACGAAGCACGAGATCAGGGGAAGGCGCACCGGTTCCCGTCCCTTCCTTTCTGAGAGTACATCTCGATCGGTAATGAAAGTCTTGAGTGCGTTCGATTGCCTCGATTCTGACCGTAGCGAAAGCTCCTCGCAGATCACTAGGCGACTGACCAAGACCTCCGTGTTGAATCGGGTGACAAGGTTATCGACGTTGTTCTGCGCTGTACTGTTTTCGACGCCGTGCAAATGCTTCAACACATCACAGAAGGTACTTTTCCCGGTGCCCTTGGCCTTGGAGTAAAGCAGCAAGGACCAGCTTGGTCGGTCATTTTCGTTTTGCAACGTCCAAGCCACCCAGTCCAAGACCTGCCGCCTTTCCTTGGGATTGGGGAACAGGGTCCGAAACAGCGGCCCGAAGTGACCATATCTCGCTCGGTTCACACCTCGTCGACGATATTGTGGTTTTCGCCATGTGTTGATGCTGACTGTGCCGTTCGGGTTCCAGATAAGACGAGCTTCATCGCCGGGATAGCTCCGTAGCTGGCCGCCCCAGACTGGTATGCTGCGACTTTGGTCGGTGTGCTGATGTTCGATCCCGATCTTGAAGACGGCTTTCATGGTGTCGGGGGACCGATCGATGTCAGGTAGCTCCCTCCCGACCATGTTTATGAAGGATTGCTCGACGTCCCGGCGTGATAAGGCCTGAGTAGGCTGATCGATGTGATAGAAGCGGTTTTCTTGTCGGATGTACCGCGCCGCCAGCAGTCTCGTAAGTTGGTCCTGCTCTGGCGTGAGATTGGATAGTGGAGTCGTGGAATTCATTCATTGATGTTCCGATAGGCTATACGTGATGTAGGCCCCCTTTTGTTTATGATGTGGCCGATGAACCCGGCAGGCAGAGATGCTGCGTGATTGTCGATATGCATGGCGGTCCTTGCCTAGCATGAAGGTGTTACTGCTCTTGTCAGAGCCCAGTCTCTGGCTCCCGTGGCACCCGCAAAATAGCCAGCCGATCAGTTCGTATGATTGGCATTGGCTTACTCGCATCCAAAGACGTTTTCGTGTATCTCTAGCTTTAGCGTCCCCTGGAGGGTTGGGGCTATATAGAAGGACAATTTTGCGTCGGAAACCTTGCCCCCACGCCCGTCAGTATAGCCACGCATTTTGCTTGAATAGCTCGACTTCATCCGGTGTCATGACTTCCGGCGCTGTCGCAACATCCTTGACCAAGATCTTTTTCGGCTGGAGTGCTTCGACGAGGGCCATGTTGCTTATCCATTCATTGTTCCACAGATCGACATCGTCGCCATTTACGATGCGGCAGAGGTTTTCCGTGCTGAGGTAGTCGATACCAACAGCCTTCGGCTTGGTGACGCGCTGTAGCCAGACCTCGAGGTATCCATTGTATGGCACCTTCCTCATCTTCTTATAGACCTTGCCCCATAAGTCAGACTTCTTACCTTCCGGAGCCAACGATATCATGTGGCTGAGTATGCCAGCGATGGCCGGAAATGCGAGTGGCGACACGACAGCGATGTCAGTAGCGATAGCTACCTGAACCTCAAGGTCTTTTGGCTTTACTTCTTGTTCAATGATCTTGGTGTGAAGCTCGCCCACCAGCCGCCGCAGCGCACCGCTATTCGGGTGGAGCCTGCCGAACGTGTGCAATCGAATAAGTTGTTTCTGCAAGGTCTGCGCATTCGATACACCGAGATCCTGTAAGTCGATCCCTGCCAGCTTATCGGGCTTGATCGAGCCTTCTATCACGTTGGTGGAAATATAGGTCTTTTCAACGCCGAGCCGCATGCCCACGGACCGCAACTTGTCACTGATCACCTTCAGGATTTCTTCTGCCCGAACATCGCTGTTGGTAAAAATTCGATAGTCGTCGCGGTATCGAAGAATACGAAAATCTTTTGCCTCGCCCAACTCCTCGGTGATCGTTTCATCGACGTAGCCAAGGACGAGTTCCGCGATGAAGTCCATGAGTACTGAGCCCTGAGAAATCCCATTGGTCTGGCCGTACCGACCAGCACGAATGAAGTTATCGATCTTGTCGCCCAGCAGGCCGTTCTTGCCCTTTGCCTCTTTGGCGGTGTCACGACCATGCAGGGCCCAAGCGATGGCGTGGGTATAGACTGATCCGTAGCAGTCGGTGACATCGGTATGCAGCACATGACTGAACTCTAGCGACAGCTCCAAGGACCGCTGTTCGACGGCCTGCCACCAGTGGCTGACCTGTGCTGCCTGATCTGTCTGGTGATCCAGCGACAGCACGGGGCTGCTGCAGCACGTCACGACCCCCTTTTCGAATTCCACCAGCCGTCCGGTTACGATCGACCAGTTTTCCTGTGTGCAGAGCAGGTTCACCAGTGAGACATAGATTGCTGGGTGCATCAGCTCATAGGGACGCCATGCAAAGCGCCCATCTTTGTTGGCAACGAAGCTGTAATTCACACCGGACAGCAGGTCGGGTTGGCTGAGCTTGTGTTCAGTAAAATATCCTGTTCCCAAGACGTCCGCGACACCATTCAGGATCGGCTCGAAGCTAATATAGTCGGGGAAGTCGCCGTTGAAGTAGCTGCTGCCCTTCAGGAAATGCTCTTTGGCTTCTGCCGCACTAAGATTTTTCAACTTTTTCATGGGTGTACGAGGTCTCCGCTATACTCGTCAAAGGGCTATTTATGTGCGAAATGGTTGCGATGATGGACTGCAAAATTTTGTGCGGCTCAACGGAGTTTACCGCTCGCTCAGATAATGACCGCCTTAGTCCTCCCAGTCTTCATCGAGATTCATTCCGCCAATATTCACTTGCCCATAGAATGCTTGCCTATGGAGGTGGATATTCGTCCTAGCCGCGACGTTTTTTTGTGGTGTGTCAATTCCCAGTTCTTCATTGATTGCAGTGGCTTCGATCATTTCCTCGCCCCATATTCCTAAATCACCTTCCCATTCAGGGCTGGACACAACAGCCTCTGCAGCTCGCTGGAAGTCCCATTCGTCTCGTCGATTTCGGGCTATGCACCAATTGTGTTCTGTCGGGTAGTCGATCCGGTCTAGAGGACGGGATGCAAAGCCGGAGGGTTCACGGGGGCGAGTGCTGCCCCAATCCCCGTAAATGATACGAGAGCGCCGGTTCCCTCTGGCCTGCCGAATTTGATCGACTAGCTTGTGGTTTGAGAATGGGACGCGAGATATGCCTCCATCAAAGTCTGTGAACATTTTTGGCATGGAAGTGCACGAAAGAACAATCGGAACGTCAGCGTCAATCGGGTCCAGATGACCTCCGATCACTCCATCGAACCAAACGGCGAGGCTTAAAGGATCTCTGGTCCATCCACCTTCTAGAATAACGGTAAAGTCGGCAGAGCCTAACGCTGCAAGCGCAGCGATCACGTCGCTCACGTTAGGTGGAAAGCGATTCATGTAAAGCCTAAGACAGTATGAACGCCCTGCCACCTGATATCGCTCAACCTGTTTGCGGATATCGGCCTCTGACTGCCCTCGTGTCTGAATACAAGGCATGACCCATTCGTGTTTTGATACGAAGTCGCACCAGTTCGAATACGCCCCGGCAGGGTCTAGCAGCTCGACTAGTCGTTGCTGTGCTGGACTTTCGAGGTTTGTAAACTCATAGTCGCGGTCAATGTCCAAAAAGAAACTTTGGTTTCGAAAGGCCTTTTCGACACGCTCGATTGACTTATCTAAGGTACCTGAATTTGCCCAGGGACCGAGCAGAATACACGGCGTCATCCGTTCTTTCGTCGCCTTTGGCAGAAATTGAAGCCCATTCATTTCGCTTGCTCGTATGGCAAGCGTGGGTACATAGGTTTTTCCGTCTAAAGCCATTAGATTAACTACGCTGGTATAAGTTGTGAGAGTCTGATCTCCATTGCAGCTTTGGACACTTCAAACCGATTGGCAAGTGCTTCAATCGTTGCTTCAGTCACCATACCTCCAAAGCCATCCCTTACTTCTTGCTCGATGAGGTCCATGGGCATGACAATTTCCGCCGCGAGACGGTTTGCTTCATATTCGATTTGCTGAGGTGCACCAGAGCGATACAATACCGTGTCGGTGATGCCAGTCGGAGACCGATCAATAATCTCTCGGTGGAGGAGGAAGTGTGCCAATTCATGTCCGATAGTGAACCGCTGTCGTTCTCTGGCTTCATTCCGATTTACGCGAATGACATACCCATTGCCTTCACGAGAGATTTGCCCGGATATTCCGGTACCCAGACTGGCAACCTTGATCTCTACACCAAGTTCTTTTGCGAGTTTACCAAGCTGTATCGGGCGTTGAGTGCTGTATCTTGAAAGAATCTCTTTCTGTTCCGTTGATAAGCATTGGACTTCTTTTGACATTACATCCTCCTATCTGTTCCCCGTGTCGTCTAGGTCAAAACTCTCTTCGAGTTCGGCAACGGTCGGACGTTGAAACGCTAACAAACGTGCATTGATTGCATCCTCGGAAAGCGCGGCTTCCACAAGGGCTAATGCATCCGCTTTTGCAGCGTCAGCTTGTTCCTTGGCCGTCTTAACTGTTTCGTCCGCTCGCTCGCGAATTTCTTTCACAGTAAATGCCGCCACCACACCAATCCCTATCGCGACTGCTGCGAGGACAACTGTGACAGCAGTCATCATCGCAGAAATGAAGCTTAAGTACGTAGGCAATGACAACGCTGGCTCTTGCTGAGCCCCTGGGATCCCATCAACAACATCGACCACGCCGATGGAGAGCATAAGATAGCAGAAGACCACACCGCCAACAAAGACCACTAAATAAGTTGCTACTTTCATTTTGTCGCCCGTGCCTGGAAGCCTCTCCAAAGAGTGCTGTACATATGAGTTCTTACTTTGTTCCTGTCAACGTCTGCATTATGCAGGGTGCCAGCAACATATCGATTTGGCCAGTGCCAGAATTTGTCGCCCTGACAGTCCTGAGGAGGCAATAAAGAGGAAACGAACTTTTCCTGCTGTGACCATGGAGCGCGCAGCAGAATTAAGAGCCAATGTGTCAGTTTCTGGTTCTAGCGATGGCAGCTCACGTTGTCCTGATGCGGCTGCTTGGCTTCCGTTCAACCCCCACACAGAAAACCGCGCAAGCCTCTGTATCTGAAATGATACCAATCACAGGAGGTTTTCCAATGCGTATCATATCAGCCCTCGGCGTTCTCGCCGGGGGTTTTCTTTTGTCACCACCACCCAAGGCAGTCCTGTCCACTCTGGTATGGCTGGCAGGCCGATCACACCCTGTGGTCACTCTCATCGTCACTGTCGCGGTCTTGGCAGCGTGGAGAAAACCCCATGACTGACATTCGGGAAGGGGATGTGGTGGTGATCAAGGCCTTCGACGGCTGGCCCGAGCACCTGTTCAAGGTCCATGAAGTCTTCGACGACTGCGTGGGTGGCTACTCGATCACAGGTCCGCTGGAGGGTGTCTATGGAGAGCCTGAGTTCGCGCTGATCCTGAGGGTCCACACGGCAGCACGATGACTATGGAAGCAACGACGACTGGGCTGTCATGGCCCGGTCGCACTGGGGCAGCATCTGGGGCGAAACAGTCAGAACATCGCCGCCAAAACGGTCTTGTGTTCATCAACGTTTCTGGGTGGAAGGTCAGCTGGCTGGGATGGTAGGATTCGAACCTACGGTACACTGTACCAAAAACAGTTGCCTTACCACTTGGCTACATCCCATCAGCGTGGGGCTGTCTACTGCGAAGAATGCACCTGTTCAAGCCCCGTTTTGTCAAAATCCGGACTATTCCTTCGGGCTGTCCGGGCGCAGCAGATCTTCTGCGCTGTCGAGCTGACGTTCCGCCTCGACGATACGCGTGAGGGCGGCATCCTGATCGGCGTCGACATGCGTGACTTGCGTCGTTTCGGATGGCAGGGTGACTGCTTTTGGCGTGTCGCTGACTGGGGTGAGCGTCTGACCGATGTCGGGCATTACTGCTCCTGCCGTGTCAATGGCCAGTTTCACCTGGCGTAGCGCTTCGCCGCGCGCCATGGCGAGGGAGGTGGCGTTCTGGTCGATCCAGCCGGTGACGATGAGGTCCACGCCACGGGGCTGTAGCGCTTCGATCCATGTCTGCGCTTTGGGGTCGGCCAGAACAAAGGGCAGGGCCTGCACTGTCTGGTTCACCAGCGTCAATGTCGCCCGCAGATCGGCATCGCGGTCCACCATGATTTCAAAGCGGAACCGCCGTTCAGCATTGGTGCTGAAATTGATAATCCGGCTTTTGAAGACCGTCGCATTGGGGATGCGGATATGGTTGCCATCAAAGGACAAAAGGATCGTCGCGCGGCTGGTCAGCCGGATCACCTTCCCCTGCTCGCCATTGATCTCGATCGTGTCATTTGGCCGAAAGGGTTGCCGGAACGACAGCATGACCGATGCAATGAAATTTTCGACCGTTTCCCGCACGGCAAAGCCGAAGGCCAGACCGATGATACCGGCCGCCCCCAGAATAGTGCTCAGCAAGGCCGTGGCATTGACGATGTCCAGCGCGATCACCATCCCGATCACGATGAACAGCACCCGCAGCAATTGCCGGTAGATTTCCGCGACAAAGGTATTGGGGGCCAGCCGTTCCCACGGTTGCTTCATCCGCGCGATGGCAAAGCCCAGCAGCACGACCAGCCCGAATGCCAGACCGGCGATCAGGGCCAGCGGCAGAAAGACGATGAATTGTTCCAGCCGCGCGGTGAAGCGGGTCACCGCCGGATTCAGGCGGCGGGCGATATCGGTCGTTTCGGTCACCTCATTGCGCACCGCGACGACACCTTCGATGCGGCTGGCGAGCGGTTGCAGCGCCAAAGCCTCGACCATGGATGTCGTGGTGCCACGCAGGGTGACCACACCTTCATTGACGGTGACCATGACATCGCCGTAATCGCCCAATTCCGCCATGATTTCGCGCATACGGGTGGCGATGGCCAGATCCTGTATGGCGGTGTTTTGCGTCGTGATGGTGCCAGTCGCGTCTTGGGCCGTGGCGGGCACCGCAGTCAGCAACATCAGCAGACAAAAGAAAATGACACGCATGGGATCAATCCTGACAGGCAGGGCGAAGCTTAGAAACCACCCTGCCCAAGGGAAAGCCCCATTCATCAGATCCGGATCGGGTCAGCCTTGGCCAGCGCGTCGAAGGCCATCAGGCTTTTGACCAGCTTATCCATCTGATCGAGGGGGATCATATTTGGCCCGTCTGATGGCGCATTGTCAGGGTCTTCGTGGGTTTCGATAAAGACCGCCGCAATCCCCAGCGATACGGCTGCCCGCGCCATCACAGGCGCAAATTCGCGCTGCCCGCCGGTAGACCCGCCTTGCCCCCCCGGTTGCTGGACCGAATGGGTCGCGTCCATGACCACCGGATAGCCTATCTTCGCCATCGTGGGCAGCGCGCGCATATCCGCGACGAGCGTGTTATAGCCGAAAGATGTGCCTCGTTCGGTCACCAGAATACGCCGGTTGCCGGTGCTTTCGATCTTGGCCACGACATTGGGCATATCCCAAGGGGCCAGAAACTGACCCTTTTTGATATTGATCACGGCACCGGTTTCGCCTGCGGCGATCAGCAAATCTGTCTGGCGGCACAAGAACGCCGGGATCTGCAGCACATCACAGACGCTGGCGACAGTGGCGCATTGATCGGGGCTGTGGATATCGGTCAGCACCGGGCAGCCGATACTGTCCTTGACCGATTGCAGAACCTTCAAGCCTTCATCCATGCCAAGGCCGCGCTTGCCACTGAGCGATGTGCGGTTTGCCTTGTCATAGCTGCCCTTGAAGATGAATTGCGCGCCGTATTTGGCGCAGATCTCGGCCATTTGGCCCGCGATCATCTGGGCGTGATCCAGACTTTCCAACTGGCAGGGGCCTGCAATCAGCAGCAAGGGTTGGTCATTGCTGACCTTCAGTTTTCCGATGTCTATTTCATGCATTAAGAGCTGACCTGTTCACGAAGGATAGAGGCAGTAAGCGAAATCATCAGATAGATGCCTGAAAAAATCAGCAATGCCAGAATGGTATTTTCAAAGGCGCGGGGATAGCTGGCCTGATCAGGCACCACCGGTCGCACACTTTCTGACAGATAGCGCACCTGCCGGTTCGCTTCAATCCGCGCGGTTTCCATCTGGGTCAGCGCTTGCTGGACCATGACGGTCTGAAAGGTGTAGTTTTCTTCTGCTGTCAGCAATTCGGTGCTGCGCGCGGCCAGCGATGCCTGATCCCCGCCTGTCCCAACCAATTCCTCGCGCAGCGTGACGATCAGGTTATCGATATTGGTAATCTGGTCGCGCAAAGCCTCTACCTGCAAATCGCTGGGACGCGCGACGTTTAGCCGTGATTGCAGGACAAGCTGCAATCTTTGCCGATCAGCCTCTAATGATGCGATCTGGCCAAGCCGGGTGTTGGTTTCTGCGACTGGATTGATCTGTTGCACATCCTGCTGGATCGCCAGCCAGGTCGCCAATGCCTCGGCTCGGCGTTCTTCAGCGGCTTCGTAGCTGCGTTGGGCCCCTTCCATCTGGTCCGACCGCAAGCGGCTGGTCAATTGGTCAACCTGTTCTTCGGCATAGCTGATCAGCGCCTGCGAAAAATCATAGGCTTTTTGTGGCGATGCGGCGACCACCTCCATCCGGATCAGACCTTCAGTCGGGTCGTAGCTGATGGTGACGTGGTTTTTGAAAAGCTTGAACGCCTCTTCATTCGTGGCGTCAGGGGCAAGCCGCTGGATCGGATCAATGGAAGGATCGCTGAAATGTGCTTTGAACCCGTGATCATTGTCCAGCCGCAACATGGCTTCGCGTGACGCAAGATAGGATTGCACTGCGATACTGTCCTGTTGCGTGGCCATGGATGTGCCTTGAAACAGGTTTGAAAAGCCTGATGCGCCCTGCTGCGGCTGCGCTTGCTGGATCACAATTTCTGCATTCGTGGCATACATCGGGGTCGCGATCTTGTAGTAATACCATCCTGCCAAAAATGTCGGCAGGAAGATGAAGATGGCCAGCCGCGTGGCCAAGAGTGCCAGCTTGCGCCGCCTGCGACGCGCGATGTCGCGCTGAATTTTGATGATTTCGGATGCGTTTTTGTTGGCCCGCTGCACGGCTTTCGCTTCGGGCAGGGTATTGGTTTTGGTGATCGTTTCAGGCAGTTGCACGCGGCCGGAATCTGCACCTTTGGTATGCACCAGATCCAGGACCGAGTGTTTCGCAAAAGGGTCAATGCCGGCAAGGCGTAACTGCCGGACGGCGTCATAATCCGATCCGACCACAAGCCCCTGTTTTTGTGCGACACGACGGGCCAGCCGCAGTTGGCGCGCAGTCAAACCTTCCTGTGCGATCGCATCAAGTTGGTCCTGCAATGGCGTTGTCGCTGGCGCGTCAGCGGCGGTCGCGGCATCTGCTGGCGTCGGCGGCACTGTTTCATCGGTGCGGATACGGAACCTCTGGACCCTAGGCTTGGTAGTCATAAAGTGCCTTCGCTTCTTCAAGATTGTCGAACATATAAAGCTGGCCATTGCGCAACACGGCGGCAGATTTTGCAAACCGTTCCAGCGTCGCTGCCTGATGCGATACGATGACAATGGTCGTGGTTTCCAGCCGTTCGCGCAGGATATCACCGGCCTTGCGATTGAATTCCACATCTGTCGCGGCAGGCATGCCTTCATCGATCAGGTAAATGTCAAATTCCAGCGCCAGCATCAGCGCAAAGGTGAACCTTTGCCGCATCCCGCTGGAATAAGTGCCGACGGGCATGTCGAAATATTCGTCAATCCCGCAAAGCCAGCGGCAGAACGCCTCCACATAATCGGGGTCGAGACCGTAGAGCCGGGCGATGTAGCGGCTGTTTTCCATCGCGCTGAGCTTGTTGACAACGCCGCCCATGAAACCCAACGGAAAAGAAATCCGGCAGCCGCGGGTGATCGTGCCCTCGTCAGGCTTTTCCAGACCCGCCATCATATTGATCAGCGTGGTTTTGCCTGTGCCATTGGGGGCCAGGATGCCCAGTGAATTGCCCAGCTCAACGCGAAAGGACACGCGGTCAAGGATCACCTTGCGCTGCGTGCCGGTCCAGAAAGATTTGCTGACATTGGCAAATTCCAGCATGACTATCCTGTTGTAACGAGTAACGCGTCTTTGCCGCATGATTGCTGAAAAGACATTAACAAGGTCTGATCATTCTGCATAATTCCCGCTATAGCAGCGAAATGCGGCATGAATACAACGACAATAACGTGATTTAAAGGCAAGCCTGCACGACGTTGGCGGAAGTCGTCTTGCCCTTCTGCGATGGTCTGACATGATGCAGGGGGATTTTCGTGATCTGGTATGCTTGACCTCGCCAGTCTGGCTCTACCATCCGTCAAATATTGGACAGGACTTATGACTATGACAAAAATCGCTTTTCTGGGCCTTGGTGTAATGGGCTATCCTATGGCCGGTCATCTCGCAGCAGCGGGACATGATGTAACCGTCTACAACCGGACCCGTGCCAAAGCCGAAGCCTGGGTTGCCCAGCACGGTGGGCGGGCCGCCGACACGCCAGCGGCAGCGGCAGAAGGGGCAGAAATTGTGCTGGCCTGTGTCGGCAATGATGATGATCTGCGCGCCGTCTGCACCGGAGCTGACGGCGCCTTCAGCACGATGACGAAGGGCGCGATCTTTGTCGATCATACCACCGTTTCAGCCAAGGTGACCCGCGAACTTTACGCCGCAGCCAAGGATCAAGGGCTGGGTTTTGTCGATGCACCGATCTCGGGCGGGCAGGCGGGGGCGGAAAACGCGCAATTGTCGATCATGTGTGGGGGCGATCAGGCACATTACGACCAGATCAGCCCGGTGATCGAGGTTTACGCCAAACTCGCCCGTCGGATCGGTGACAGCGGTGCCGGACAGATGACCAAGATGTGCAACCAGATCGCCATCGCGGGTCTGGTGCAGGGCCTGTCAGAGGCGCTGCATTTCGCCGATAAGGCCGGGCTTGATGGCCGCGCCGTGGTCGAGGTGATCAGCCAGGGGGCTGCCGGTAGCTGGCAGATGAACAACCGGTTTGAAACGATGCTGGATGATCATTTCACGCATGGTTTCGCCGTGGATTGGATGCGCAAGGATCTGGGGATTTGCCTTGATACAGCCGATGAAAATGGCGCGAGCCTGCCGGTGACCGCGCTGGTCGATCAATTCTACAAGGACGTGCAGAAAATGGGCGGTGGGCGCTGGGATACGTCGGCCCTGTTCAAACGCCTGCAGGCTTTGTGACGCGATGACTGATCTTGATGCCGCCCATGCGGCGATGGAGGCGGCACCGGATGACGATGCCGCCCGCCTGCGGTTTTACGAACGGCTTGCCGATAGTGAGATATTTCTGCTCTTGGGCGAAGAAGCCGAGGGCGATCAGATCACGCCCGCACTTTTCGATGTCGAAGGCGGTAAATATGCGCTGATCTTCGACGGTGAAGAACGGCTGTCTGATTTCGTGGGCCGGATCGCGCCCTATGCTGCCTTGCCGGGGCGCGCGCTGGTGCAGATGCTGGCCGGGCAGGGCGTGGGGCTTGGGCTGAACCTTGAAGTTGCGCCTTCTGCCATGCTGATCCCCGCCGATGCGGTGGATTGGCTGGCGCAGACCCTGTTGCATGCCCCCTCCGAAACTGAGGCACGGTTGACGTCTGTCGCCGCCCCGCGTCATCTGCCGCAAAGCGTGGTCACCGGACTGGGCCGCAAACTGGCGATTGCTGCTGGTTTGGCGCAGACGGCTTATCTTGTGGCCGCAACCTATGACACCGGCGCGCAGGGTCACGTGCTGGCCTTTATCGATGCCGCACCCGGCGCGGAAAAGGCGCTGGCCTCTGCCGCAGGCGAGGCGCTGACATTTTCGGGGATCGAGGCAGGCATGATGGATGTCCTGTTCCTGCGCGCCAGCGACCCGATGGCCGCCCGTCTGGCAAAGGTCGGGTTGCGTTTCGATCTGCCCCAGCCCGCACCGCAAAAAAACCAGGCCCCGTCCGCGCCCGGTATGGACCCGGCAAAGCCACCCAAATTGCGATGATTTTCTCGCGTCGTCCGCGTGAAAATATGCCCGTACGGCGCGCATCAGGTTCCGCAGTGAACCTGATCCTAATACCCGAGCCCGCGATCCACGACATTCAGGAAGGGTTCACCGGCCTCACCGCGCTTGATATTGTCCACGATGATCCCTGCCGCCGTTTCGGGCCGCGTCGTGGCGGCGATATGCGGGGTCACCGTGACGCTGGCATGTGCCCAGAACGGATGTTCCACAGGCAAAGGTTCGACCCGAAACACGTCGAGCGTCGCATGGGCGACCTGACCGATATCCAACGCCTTCAACAGGGCCGCATCGTCGATCAACGGGCCACGACCGGGATTGATCACGAAAGCGCCGCGCGCCAGCAGGGCCAGCCTGTCTGTATTCAGGATATCGGTGGTTTCCAGCGTCAAGGGCAGCAGCAGGATCACAATCTGTGCGCCGGTTAGCGCTTGCACCAGCCCATCATCGCCGTGCAGACAGCGCAAATCCGGCACTGATTTGGGTGACCTGCTCCAACCTGTCACTGGAAACCCAAGCGCGGACAGCGCCTGACCGCAGGCCGCGCCCAAGGCACCGATCCCCAGAATTGTCACCGGGCGGTCATCGGCGATTGGCGGATAGGTATCGTCGCGCCAGATGCCGTCCTGCCCGTGGATATGCCGGTCCATCCCCAGATGATGGCGCAATGTATGGCCTGTCACCCATTCGACCATGCCTTGCGTCAAGCTCGTGTCAACGAGCCGGCACAAAGGCTGGGTCAGCGAGGCATTACCCACCACGGTTTCCACCCCGGCCCAAAGGCTCAGCACCGCTTTGGTCTTGGTATAGGGCGCGAAATCAGTGACCGGGCCATTGGGGGCAAAGACGATATAATCCGTCGCTTCAGGCGCATGATCGCGGGACAGATCGACATCCAGACCGGCCTTTGCAAAGGCGGCATTCAGCGGCGCTTCATAGGCGTCCCAGGCTGTGGGCTTGGCGGAAAACAGAACCTTCAGCATCAGCGCGGCCTATGGACATGGGCGCTTTGCACCAAACCAAAAGCGGCCATCAGGACTAGCATCGCAGAGCCACCATAGCTGACCATCGGCAAAGGCACGCCAACAACCGGCGCCAGCCCGGTCACCATGGCCATATTGACGGCGAAAAACAAAAAGAACGTCACAGCAATCCCCAAGGTTAGCAAGGATGCAAAGCGATCCTTGTTTGTCATCGCAGACGCGATACAGAAAATGATGATCAGCGCGTAAAGCGCCAGCAAAGTGATGGCACCGACAAAACCGAATTCCTCGGCCAAGGTGGTGAAAATGAAATCGGTATGCTTTTCGGGCAGAAAATTCAGCCGTGACTGGGTGCCTTGCATAAACCCGCGTCCGGTCCAGCCGCCTGATCCCAGGGCGATCTTGGCTTGGGTGATGTTATAGCCTGCGCCAAGCGGATCATTGCTGGGGTCCAGAAAAGTGTCGATCCGGCGATACTGATAGTCCTGCAACAACTGCCATGGGGTGCCACGGCTTTGCAACACGGCCACGACGGTGCCGACGCCCGCGCCGACGACTGTTACGAAATAGGCCCAATGCACACCGGCCAGAAACATGATCGCGCCGCCGCCCATCAACAAAAGCAACGCAGTCCCAAGATCGGGTTGCTGCAAGACCAGCGCCACCGGCACAAGGATCACGATCACCGGCACCAAGACCCAGAACGGATGCGATTTTTTGTTCAGCGGCAGCCACTCATAATAAGCGGCCAGAAACATGACCAAAGTGATCTTCGTCAGCTCTGACGGTTGCAGGCGCATGAAACCAAGGTCGATCCAGCGCTGCGCACCCATGCGGACATCGCCGAAAAACTCGACCCCCAGCAACAACGCGACCGATCCGCCAAAGGCGACAAAGGCCATATTGCGCCAGAACCAGATCGGTACCATGGCAACGCCGATCATCACCACCAGACCCAGCGCGAAACGTTTGACCTGCGGTTCCATCCACGGGTCGACCGAACCGCCGGCGACGGAATAGAGCATCAGGAAACCGGCACAGGCGACCGCCGTCAGCAACATGATCAGCGGCCAATGCAGATACAGCAGCTTGCGCATCCCGCTGGGGACGAATTTGGTGTTATATTCCAGATAGCTCATGCGCGGCTCTGACTGCGCATCCCTGCCGGGATGCGGGCGGCGATCCGGCGCTGTTGCTCGGCGATCTGGTCGCGCAGATTTGCAGGATAGGCTTCAAGCGGTGGCGGCCCGCCATATTGCGCTTGCAAGATGATGTCACGTGCGATGGGTGCTGCGACTGCTGATCCGCCACCGCCATGTTCGACGACAACCGACACAGCATAGCGGGGGTTTTCGACGGGGGCATAGCACACGAACAACGCATGGTCCCGGCGTTCCCATGGCAGATCCTCGTTGCTGGTCACGCCAGCGGCGCGTTCTTCCATCGTGATCCGCCGCACCTGGCTGGTGCCGGTCTTGCCCGCCATCTTGCGGCCCTCGGCCACAATCCGGGACCCGTAAGCGGTGCCGCGATCTTCATTGCAGACCGCATCCATCGAGGCCCGCACCCTCCGCAGCGTGTTTTCGTTCAACCCCAGACTGGGCCCGATACCGCTGGGCTGTTCGACACCGTCGATTAGCCGGACCAGCCGCGGTGTGATTTCCATGCCCGTCGCAAGACGCGCCGTCATCACTGCCAACTGCAATGGTGAGGTCAGCACATAGCCTTGTCCGATGGAGGCATTGACCGTATCGCCGACGCGCCAGTTTTCGCCGCGCACCGTCGATTTCCATTCGCGGTCCGGCGCAAGGCCCGACGCCACGGCCGACAACGGCAGGTCATAGCGTTGGCCCAAGCCCAATCTACGCGCCATTTCCGCCATTTTGTCGATGCCGACGCGCTGCGCGATATCATAGAAATAGACATCACAGCTTTGCTTCATCGCTTCATGCATGTTCATGTTGCCATGGCCACCGCGCCGCCAGCAGTGAAAGCGGATATTGGACACATCGGCATGGCCGGGGCAATAGACGGTATCATTGGCGGTGATGATCCCTGCCTCCATCGCGGCCATCACCGTGACCATCTTGAAGGTTGACCCCGGCGGATAAGTCCCTTGCACCGCTTTGGCGGCCATCGGCCGGTAGATATTCTCATTCAGGGCGCGCCAATCTGCGACCGAGATACCGCGCACGAACATATTGGGGTCAAAGGAGGGGGCCGACACGACCGCGCGCAGATCGCCATTTTCCAGATCGATCACAATCCCACTGGCGGATTCACCTTCCAGCCGGGCCTGCACATAGGCTTGCAGATGGCTGTCGATGGTCAGCTGCACATCCTTGCCCGGGACGCCTTCCTGCCGGTCCAACTCGCGCATGATCCGGCCGGCGGCGCTGATCTCGATCCGGCGGTTACCGGCAGAGCCGCGCAATTCCTCTTCCAGACGGTTCTCGGCGCCGGTCTTGCCATATTCAAACTTGGGGATCTGCAGCAACGGATCGGGATCTTCGATCTGGCTCAGATCATAATCGCTGACCGGGCCGACATAGCCGACGACATGGGCCATATCCTCGCCCATCGGGTAATAACGGCTCAGCCCAACTTCGGCCTGAATGCCGGGCAGAACGGGGGTGTTCAGATTGATCTGCGCCACGTCATCCCAGGACACACGTTCCAGAATTGTGACCGGGACAAAGGGCGCGCGGCGACGCATTTCCTCCATCGCGCGGGTCAAAACCTCGGGCGGGATATCGATGATCTCGGTCAGTCGCGCCAGAACCTCACCGATGTCACCCGCATCTTCGCGGACCATGACGACGCGGTAATTCTGTTCATTGGCAGCAATGGCGATCCCGTTGCGGTCAAAGATCATGCCCCGCGCGGGCGGCAGCAGGCGCATCGAGATGCGGTTTTCCTCGGCCAACATGCGATATTGATCGGCCTGTTCTACCTGCATATCGCGCAAGCGCCAGCCGATGGCGCCCATGATACCGGCCTGCACACCGCCCACGACCAGCGCGCGCCGCCCGATGATGCGTGAACTGGCAATGATATCCTTCGGAGGGCGCTTCATAAACGTTGTCCAATCTTTCGCAGATCCCCCGGCGCGGGCCGCTCCACGCCGAAGATATATTTTGTCACGACCACAGCCACCGGATAGATCAGGATCGTGGCACCCAATTGCATCAGCGTCATCCCGATCGGGGCCTGCGGTGTCACGACGATAGCAAGGACAAAGCGGTTCGCCAATGTGATCACCGTCAATCCGAGCGCGACAAAGCCCCATTCGGCAAGAAACGGCATGGCGCGCAGGTCACGGTGACGGTTGCGGATCGCCTCGGTCAGCAGCACGACCAGCGCCGCCCAGAGCCCCGGAGGGCGCTGCAACAGCAAATCTGTCGTAAAAAAGACCGCTGCAACGATATAAACCGGCAGATAATCCGGTCTGCGGGCGACCCAGACGCAGGTGAGCGCCAGCAACAGGTCCGGCGGGGCCCATGTCGCGGGCCGCAGGTCCAGCGGCACAAGCTGAGCAATCGTGATCGTACAGGCCAATACCACAAAACTTGCGCGTCTGATCCAAAGGCGGGCCTCGTCAAGCTCAGCCATCTGCCGCCTCGGCTGCGGATAAGGCCGCGGGGTCGGGCAGGCCGGGGCCAAAGAATTCTGCCCCCGGTGTCAGAAGCCGCCCAGGATCATTGATGATTTCATGCGGTTGCGCCCGCAAGACGCGCAGGAACTCCAGCCGCTGATAATCCGCCGCGAGACGCACCCGTAGGCGATTGTCCGTGCCGAGCGCCACCTGACCAACCAGCAGATCGGCAGGGAACACGCCGCCATCGCCCGATGACACGACACGGTCGCCGGGGCGCACGACGGCGCGGTCTTCCAGAAAATCTATCGGCGGGTTCAATGTGTTGTCACCTGCAAGGATCGCCCGTTGCCCGGACGGCAGAATGGTGATCGGAATCCGGCTGGATGTATCGGTCAGCAGCAATACCCGGCTGGTTTCGCGCCCGACACCGGCGATCCGCCCGACAAGGCCGATGCCGTCCATCGTCGGCCAGCCATCGATAATCCCGTCGCGTGCGCCGACATTCAGCAAGACAGATTGCCGGAACGGTGACCCGCTATCCGCCAGCACGACCCCGGTGACAAAGGTCAGCTTGGGGTCAAGGCGGACATTGTTCAGATCCAGCAGCTTTGCATTCTCCTGTTCAAGCTGCAACGCCGCCTCGCGCCAGGCTTTCATCTGTTGTAATTCCCGCCGCAGATCCTGATTTTGCGCGGCTAACCTTTGATAGCTTTGGAAATCCACAATCATATTGGTCATGCTGTGGACCGGTGCCATCACCCAGTCAAACCCGGGCAAGACCTGATCGATCACGGCGATGCGGACCCGTTCGACGCGGGGGCTGTCAATGCGCCAGACCGCGAAAACGCCCAACAGCGCCAACACCAACACCCCCACCAGCAATCTGCGGACGGGGGCGAAGAAATCGGCGCTGGTCTTGTCGCGTGCCAAGGGCAAAAATCCTCTGGCTTTGGTTAACTGTCGTAATCGATCACGTGACGCAGTTGTTTTTCATATTCCAGCGCCCGCCCGGTGCCCAAAGCCACGCAATTGAGCGACTCATCCGCCACCGAAATCGCCAGCCCGGTCTGTTCGCGCAGGGCCAGATCCAGCTGACCGAGCAGCGCACCACCGCCTGTCAGCATCACACCACGGTCGACGATATCAGCGGCCAGATCGGGTGGGGTAGCTTCCAGCGCGGTCATCACCGCCTCGCAGATTTGCTGGACAGGTTCGGCCAGCGCTTCGGCGACCTGCGCCTGATTGATCTCGGTCTCTTTCGGGACACCGTTCAGCAGGTCACGGCCCCGGATCATCATCGACTGGCCACGGCCATCATCGGGCATCCGTGCGGTGCCGATGCTGGTCTTGATCCGCTCGGCGGTGGATTCCCCGATCAGCAGATTATGCTGACGGCGCAGATAATTGATGATCGCCTCATCCATCCGGTCGCCACCGACACGGACTGACCGTGCATAGACAATATCGCCCAAGGACAAAACCGCGACCTCGGTCGTGCCGCCGCCGATATCGACGACCATATTGCCGGTCGGATCGGTGATCGGCATGCCGGCGCCAATCGCGGCGGCAATCGGTTCGGCGATCAGCCCGGCGCGGCGGGCACCGGCGGATAGCACAGACTGCCGGATCGCGCGTTTTTCGACCGGTGTCGCGCCATGCGGCACACAGACGATGATCTTGGGTTTGCTGAAGGTCGACCGTTTATGCACCTTGCGGATGAAATGCTTGATCATCTCTTCTGCGGTGTCGAAATCTGCGATGACACCGTCGCGCATCGGGCGGATCGCCTCGATACTGCCGGGCGTGCGGCCCAGCATCAGCTTGGCATCTTCGCCCACGGCCAGCACTTTGCGGACGCCGTTCTTGACCTGATAGGCCACGACCGAGGGTTCGGACAGAATGATCCCCCTGCCTTTTACATAGACCAGCGTATTGGCTGTGCCCAAATCGATCGCCATGTCCGAGGAAAAAATCCCGCGCAAGCCAAACATCCCGTGGCCTTCCATTTATTGTACACTATCCCGCGCCGTCCCGCTGCGCCCGGTTGGTGGGTGTTATAGAGACATGCGCCTGCGGAGAGAAGCCCTCCAATTCAGGCATTTTGGCGGCATGTCGCTTGTTGTTATTTTGCAATTTTTATGGATTTTATGTGGGTTAAAAGTGGATAAAAATATCATATTTGCAACATTACTTGTTTTGGCCATGCGATGATGTGACTGGCAATGAAAAAGGCGGCACCGTTTCCGGTGCCGCCTGTATCGCGTTGCCGAGTCGCAAGAGATCAGCTGTCCTTGTAGCTGACACCTTTGGTATCATGCCCCGGCGCTGACTTTTCACGCCGCACGAGCAACCGGTTCAGCGCATTGATATAGGCTTTGGCGCTGGCGACGACAGTGTCCGTATCGGCGGACTGGCCGGTGGCGATGCGCCCGTCCTCTTCCATCCGCACGATCACGGTGGCTTGCGCGTCTGTGCCCTCAGTCACGGCCTGCACCTGATACAGCTGCAGCCGCGCGCCATGCGGGAACAGGGCCTTGACTGCGTTGAAGGTCGCATCAACAGGGCCGTCGCCGGTGGCTTTTGTCGTGCTATCTACGCCGTCGATATTCAGCACCATATCCGCCTGCTGCGGACCTTCGGTGCCGCAGATAACGCGCAAGGATGTCAGCTTGACCCGGTCTTCGCCGCTGTCGTTCTGGGTGACCAAAGCCATCAGATCATCGTCAAAGACTTCTTTCTTGCGATCCGCCAGATCCTTGAACCGGACAAAAACATCGTTCAACTGGTTGTCGATCAGATCGAAGCCGAGTTCCGACAGCTTCGCGCGCAACGCCGCACGGCCCGAATGTTTCCCCAAAGGCAGGCTGGTGCCGGACAGGCCGACATCCTCTGGCCGCATGATCTCAAACGTTTCGGCGTTTTTCAGCATGCCGTCCTGATGGATGCCGCTTTCATGAGCAAAGGCGTTCTTGCCGACGATGGCCTTGTTGAACTGCACCGCAAAGCCAGACACAGTGGCGACACGGCGGGAGATATTCATGATCTTGCGAGTGTCGATCCCGGTTTCATAAGGCATGATATCGCCCCTGATCTTCAGGGCCATCACGACCTCTTCCAAGGCCGTGTTGCCGGCGCGTTCGCCCAGACCGTTGATCGTGCATTCGATCTGGCGCGCGCCGCCGATCACGGCGGCCAAGGCATTCGCCGTCGCCATGCCAAGGTCATTATGGCAATGCGTGGCAAAGATCACCTCATCCGCGCCGGGCACAGTGGCAATCAGCTTGCGGATCAGATCGGCGCTTTCTTCGGGGGCGGTGTAGCCCACAGTGTCGGGCACGTTGATCGTGGTGGCCCCGGCCTTGATCGCGATTTCGACGACCCGGCAAAGGTAATCCCATTCCGTCCGCGTTGCATCCATAGGTGACCATTGCACATTATCGCACAGATTGCGGGCATGGGTCACAGTGTCGTGGATACGTTCGGCCATCTGATCCATGTCGAGGTTAGGAATCGCGCGGTGCAGTGGCGAGGTGCCGATGAAGGTATGGATGCGCGGCGAGGACGCGTGTTTCACCGCCTCCCAGCAGCGGTCGATATCTTTGTAATTGGCGCGCGCCAGCCCGCAGATAGTGGATCTTTTGGCACGTTTGGCGATTTCGCTGACGGCGTTGAAGTCACCTTCAGACGCGATGGGAAAACCCGCCTCGATGATATCGACGCCCATATCGTCAAGCAATTCGGCGATCTCGATCTTTTCGGCATGGGACATGGTCGCACCCGGGCTTTGTTCGCCGTCGCGCAATGTGGTGTCGAAAATCAACACTTTATCTTTGGTCATTTGGGTATTCCTTTGATCTTTGGCATTGTCCGGCGCTGTCCCATCCGAGCGGTCGCGCCGACAGGCACGCTCAGGCGCTGCTAAGAAGTAGCAGGGCGGGGGCAGTGCCAGAGATGTGTGCCGTGGTGATCATGGCTGTGACTATACAAACCTCGCGCCTGTTGAAAAGTCCATAAAGTGAGTATTTGGCACAAAGCGAGGCAAAGGGCTGGTCACGCAGGGCGGGCGGCCTATCCTGACCTTCATGGAAAATGCATTGATCATTGGTGCCTCTGGCGGCATCGGCGCGGCTGTGGCGCAGGAGTTACACCGACGCGGCGTGGCGGTGACTGGCCTGTCGCGCCGCGAGGACGGGTTTGATGTGACTGATCCGGCCTCGGTCGATCAGCATCTCGCGGCTCTGGACGGGCCGTTCGATCTGATCTTTGTGGCGGTGGGTATTCTGGCACCTGAAGGTGCCGGGCCGGAGAAATCGCTGTCGGCGATTGAGGCCGCCAATATGGCGCAGGTCATGGCGGTGAATGCCATCGGGCCTGCGCTGATCCTGCGCCATGTGCCAAGGTTGCTGGCCAAGGATCGCCCGGCGGTCGTCGCGACCTTATCGGCGCGCGTGGGCTCGATTGGGGATAACAATATCGGCGGCTGGCATTCCTATCGCGCCTCTAAAGCTGCGTTGAACCAGATCATCCGGGGGGCCGCGATTGAACTGGGGCGCAGCCATAAACAGGCCGCTTGTGTGGCTTTGCATCCCGGCACGGTGGAGACGCCTTTTACCGCCGAATACGCCGGGCGGCACAAGACGATGTCCGCCGCGGAAGCGGCTTCGCATCTGCTCGATGTCATTGCCGGGCTGACAGCTGCGCAAAATGGGCATTTCTATGATTTCGCTGGAAAAGAGGTGGCTTGGTGAGGTTGGTTCTGGTTCTGGGTGATCAGTTGTCACCCAATCTCTCGGCGCTGCGCAAATGCGACAAGGCCAGCGATGTCGTGGTCATGGCAGAGGTCGGGGATGAGGCGTCCTATGTCCCGCACCACCCCAAGAAGATCGCCTTTACCTTTGCCGCGATGCGCAAATTCGCGGAGAGCCTGCGCAATGATGGCTGGCGGGTTGCCTATACCAAGCTGGATGACCCCGACAACGCCGGATCAATCACCGGCGAACTGATCCGGCGCGCCAGCGAATATGATGCCGCTGGCGTCGTCTATACTGAACCCGGCGAATGGCGGTTGATCGAGGCCTTGGGGGACATGCCACTGAAATCCCACAGTCTACCCGATGATCGTTTTCTGGCCTCGCATCAGGAATTTGATGGCTGGGCGAAGGATCGCAAACAATTGCGGATGGAATATTTCTACCGCGATATGCGCCGCAAGACCGGCTTGCTGATGGATGGTGATCAGCCCGAAGGTGGGAAATGGAACTACGATCACGACAACCGCAAACCGGCCCCTGACAGTGTGGATTACGCGGGGCCGATGCAATTCACCCCTGATGAGGTGGTGGAAGAGGTCCTGACCCTCGTCGCCAGCCGTTTTGACAATAATTTCGGCGATCTGCACCCCTTCTGGTTTGCCACCGATACCGCTCAAGCCCGCAGCCATCTGGCGCATTGGATTAAGGGTGGTCTGCCGAAGTTTGGCGATTTTCAGGATGCGATGCTGAATGACAATCGCTATCTCTATCATTCAGTCGTCGGGCTTTACCTCAATGCCGGGCTGCTGGACCCGCTGGAGGTCTGTCAGGCGGCCGAGGCCGCCTATCGCGACGGCCATGCGCCCTTGAATGCGGTGGAAGGGTTCATCCGCCAGATCATCGGCTGGCGCGAATATGTGCGCGGTATCTATTTCCGCGAAGGTCCCGACTATGTCACCCGCAACGCGCTGGGCCATAACCGCAAGCTGCCCGGCATGTATTGGGGCGCGGAAACCAAGATGAACTGCATCGCCAAGGCGGTGGACCAGACCAAGACCGAAGGCTATGCGCATCACATCCAGCGCCTGATGGTCACCGGCAATTTCGCGCTGCTGGCCGGGATTGATCCGGCCGAAGTGCATGAATGGTATCTGGCAGTTTACGTCGATGCCTATGAATGGGTCGAGGCGCCGAATGTGATCGGGATGAGCCTGTTTGCCGATGACGGGATCATCGCATCGAAACCCTATATCTCATCTGGTAACTACATCCATAAAATGTCGGATTATTGCGGGTCTTGCGCATATCGCGTGCAGGACAAGACCGGGCCGGATGCCTGCCCGTTCAACCTGCTTTACTGGCATTTCCTTGACCGGCACCGCGACCGGTTCAAGGGCAATCCCCGCATGGGCAATATGTATGCGGTCTGGGACAAGATGGAGGCATCCCGCCGCGATCAGGTGCTGTCAGAGGCCGCGGATTTTCTGGCGCGGATGGAAGACGGGCAGGCAGTTTAATCCGCCGCTTCGCCAGCGGCGGGCGTGACAAAGGCCCCGTCTGACCACATGCCGGTGCTTTCCTCGCCGCTGGCATAGCGCATCGTGCCTTCGCCGTCACGACGGCCACGGCTGAAATTGCCTTCATAGACATCGCCATTGGCATAGGTCGCGATGCCATAGCCGCTGATTTCCCCATCAAGCCAGCCGCCGATATAGCTGAACCCATCGGGCAGGGTGATTTCGCCCTGACCGGACCGTTGGCCGTTGAGGAATTCGCCGGCATAGACCGTGCCATCGGCATAGGTGGCGGTGCCATTCCCGTTGCGCTGCCCTTCGGCCCATTCGCCTTCATAGACATAGCCATCGGCATAGGTCATCTTGCCTTGGCCGTGGTTCTGCGCGTTTACGAATTCACCTTCATAGACCAGCCCATTGGCGTAGGTCGCGACACCTGTGCCGCTGATCACACCGGCGACCCAGTCACCTTCATAGGTGGACCCATCAGGATAGGTGATCTTGCCTTTGCCATCGGCCAGATCATTGGCAAAGCTGCCGACATAGACCGACCCATCGGGATAGGTCACCTCGCCCATGCCGGAAATCTGGCCACCGGCCCAAGCGCCGGTATAGACATAGCCATCGACGCCGCGGAATGTGCCCATGCCTTCGCGGCGGTCAGCGACAAAGCTGCCTTCATAGATATCGCCATTGCCATAGGTAACCCGGCCTTCGCCTTCGCGGCGGCCCGCGACCAGATTGCCTTCATAGACATCGCCATTGGGTTGGGTCAGCGTGCCGGTGCCATGGATCTGACCGTCAATCCATGACCCGCTGTAGATCAGCCCATCGGCCATCGTCAGCGTGCCGGTGCCATCGCGTTCACCCGCGCGCAGGCTGCCTTCATAGACAGCGCCGTCAGGATAGGTGATCGTGCCTTGCCCTTCTTTCACCCCATTGACCCATGCGCCAGCGTAGCGATAGCCCTCCGGGCTGGTCATCGTGCCGGTGCCGTGATGGGCGGCATTGCGGAATTCACCTTCGTAAACCACACCATTGGCATAGGTCGCGATGCCTGATCCGGTGATATTGCCATCCAGCCAGTCACCTTCATAAGTGCCGCCATCGGCAAAGGTGATCTTGCCCTGACCTTCGGGCTTGCCTGCGACAAAGCTGCCTTCATAGACCGACCCATTGGGAAACCGCGCCACACCTTGTCCGCGGATTTCGCCATCGACCCAATCGCCGGTATATTCATAGCCATTAGGCAAACTGTAGGTGCCGGTGCCATCCTGTTTGCCATCGACAAAGGTGCCCTCGTAAACGCCGCCGTCATCATATTGCTTGGTCTCGACCGTCTGCGCCTGCAGGCCGGTCGTCATCAGGGCGATGGCAATGGCCAAGCCATGTGATGGTCTGAGCGTTTTCATTCCGGTCTCCGATCCAGTTTCGCCGCCAGCTTAAGAGAGAGGGCCAGTGCTGACAACGCAAAGAAAGGGCAGGGCGGCGAAACTCTGCAAGGTGCTTTCCCCTGACGGTCTTTCTGCTACATCAGGGCCAGCAGCATAGGACCAGAATGATGACGCGCAGATTTCGCCTGACGATGGCACAGATGAACCCGACCGTCGGCGATCTGGCGGGCAATGCGGCGCTGGCGCGGCAGGCGTGGCAAGCGGGCAAAGACGCGGGCAGCGATCTGGTTATCCTGCCCGAGATGTTCCTGACCGGCTATCAGACGCAGGATCTGGTGCGTAAACCAGCCTTTGTCGCGGATGCTGCCCGCCATCTGGACGCGCTGGCGCAGGATTGCGCGGATGGTCCCGCCCTTGGCATCGGCCTGCCGATGTTTGACGAAGGCAGGCTCTATAATTGCTATGTCTATCTGGCGGGTGGCAAGATCACCGCGCGGTTCCGCAAACATTTCCTGCCCAATTTTAATGTTTTTGACGAGGTACGGCTGTTCAAAAGCGCCGATATTTCCGGCCCGGTTACTTTTGGCGACAGCCCCCGCATCGGCACCCCGATTTGCGAGGATGCCTGGTATCCTGATGTCTGCGAAACCATGGTCGAAAGCGGGGCGGAGATTTTGGTCGTCCCCAATGGCTCACCTTATTTCCGCGACAAATATGCAATCCGGTTGCAGACGATGATCGCCCGCGTGGTCGAAAATGACGTGCCTTTGGTCTATCTGAACATGACTGGCGGTCAGGATGACCAGATGTTCGACGGCGGGTCTTTTGTGCTGAACCGGGGTGGCCGTTTGGCGGTGCAATCGCCCGTGTTTGACGATGCCATCGCGCATGTGGATTTTGAAGATACCGGCGATGGCTGGGTGGCACTTGACGGCGTAAAGGCGCTGCTGCCGGGGAGCATCGAACAGGATTACCGCGCGATGGTGAATGCTTTGCGCGATTACATGCGCAAGACCGGTTTCAAAAGGGTGCTGCTGGGCCTGTCGGGCGGTATCGATTCCGCGATTGTCGCCGCGATCGCCGTTGATGCGCTGGGCGCTGCGAATGTGCGTTGCGTGATGCTGCCGTCGGAATACACTTCGCAGGCATCACTGGACGATGCGGCGGCGGCGGCGCAGGCCTTGGGCTGTCGCTATGACACCGTCAGTATCGCCGGGCCGCGCGCGGCAGTGACGGATGCGCTGGCGCCTTTGTTCGGCGATCTGCCCGCTGATCTGACCGAAGAGAATATCCAGTCCCGCATCCGTGGCCTGTTGCTGATGGCGCAATCGAACAAATTCGGGGAAATGCTGCTGACCACCGGCAATAAATCCGAGGTCGCAGTGGGCTATGCCACGATCTATGGCGATATGGCGGGTGGCTATAACCCGATCAAGGATATGTATAAAACCCGCGTCTTCGCGACCTGCCGCTGGCGCAATGAAAACCACCGCGACTGGATGCAGGGGCCGGCGGATGAGGTGATTCCGACCGCGATTATCGACAAACCGCCGTCCGCTGAATTGCGCCCCGATCAAAAGGACGAAGACAGCCTGCCGCCCTATGACGTGCTGGATGGTATCCTGACGATGCTGGTGGATGATGACGCGTCAGTCGCGGAATGTGTCGCCGCAGGCTATGACCGCGAGACGGTAAAAAAGATCGAACATCTGGTCTATATCAGCGAATATAAACGCTTTCAGTCTGCCCCCGGCCCGCGTTTGTCGGATCGCGCCTTCTGGCTGGACCGGCGTTACCCGATCGTCAACCGCTGGCGCGACCCGAGCTGATCAGATCAGCTGATAGCTATGCGGGACAAAGTGGAACCCGTCATCGCGGGTTTCGACAAAGCCCAGACCGGGGAAAGGCATGTGATAGCCGATCAACGGAATGCGGTCCGTCGCGGCCATGTCCAGCACCCTACGGCGTGTCGCGGCGGCGGCTTCCTTGTCCATGTCGAACAGCACTTCCCAATCGGGGTAGGCCAGCGACCAGACATAATGGTTGGCGGTATCGACCATCAGCAGCAACTGCCGGTCACCGCTGTCCAGCATATAGCCCATATGACCGGGCGTATGACCGAATGCCGCCATCGCCGTTACACCACCGCGCACGGCATCGCCATCGCCGAGGAAGGTGAATTTTTCCGCCAGCGGCCGCACCTTGGCCTCGAATCCTTCGTTTTCGGCGGCGGCCCAGTGGTCGAATTCCGCCTGACCCGTGACATAGGCGGCATTGGCGAAAGTTTCCGCACCGGATTCGTCAGTCAGGCCGCCGATATGGTCGCCGTGCATATGGGTGATGACAACATGGGTGATCTCATCCGGCGTATGCCCGGCAGCGGCCAGCGCGGCGGTGATCCCGGCGGCATCATTGCCGGTATCAAACAGGATCAGCTCCGACCCGGTGTTCAGCAGGGTCGGTGTAAAAAAGAATTGCGCCGCATCGGTGGGGATGAAGTTTTCGGCGCTGACCTCGGCAAAGGTGTCAGCATCGACATTCATGCCGAAAATCTCTTGCGGGTTTTCGACCCGGCGCGAGCTTGACAGCAAGGTCGTGACCTGAAATTCGCCCAGCGTGAAATGGCGATGGGTGGGCAGGGTGGATGTCGGTGCAGCGGCTTGCGCCTGCAGCAGCGACGGGGCGCCTGCGGCCAAGGGCAGTGCGGCCCCGGACAAAAGCGCCTGACGGCGGGAAATCAGCATGACGATATCCTTTCTGGTTAAAGTGCCGCAAAGTTAGCTCGGCCTGCATCATCGCCAACCCACGCTTTTGTGAACAAAGCCCGGCGCATGGACAAAATGCCCCCGGCATGACAAAGCGGGACCGAACAGGAGATCACCCTATGACCACGACAAGATTCGCCCCATCGCCCACCGGTTATCTGCATATCGGCAACCTGCGTGCCGCGCTGTTCAACTATGCGATTGCCCGGCAGAATGGTGGCACTTTCGTGCTGCGGATCGACGATACCGATCCCGAACGGTCCAAGGATGAATATATCGAAGGGATCAAAGCTGATCTGACATGGTTGGGCCTGACCTGGGACCGGATGGAATATCAATCCCGCCGTCTTGACCGCTATGCCGCAGCCAAGCAGCGGCTGATCGAGATGGGGCGTTTGTATGAATGCTTTGAGACGCCGGTAGAGCTGGATCTGAAGCGGAAAAAGCAGCTCAATATGGGCAAACCGCCGGTCTATGACCGCGCGGCGCTGGATCTGACCGAGGCGCAAAAAGACGCCTATCGCGCCGAAGGGCGTCAGGGGCATTGGCGTTTCAAGCTAGATCTGGAACGGATCGAATGGCCTGACGGGATTATCGGTGACATTTCCATTGACGCCGCCTCGGTCAGCGATCCGATCCTGATCAAGGGTGACGGGCAGATCCTGTATACTTTCGCATCGCCTGTGGACGACGTCGAAATGGGCATCACCGATATCGTGCGCGGGTCTGATCACGTGACCAATACCGCGACCCAGATCCAGATCATTCAGGCGCTGGGCGGGACTGTCCCGCGTTTCGCGCATCATTCACTGTTGACCGGGCCGAATGGCGAGGCTTTGTCGAAACGCCTTGGCACCTTGTCCCTGCGCGATCTGCGCGCCAAAGGTGTCGCGCCGCAGGCGATCCTGTCGCTGATGGCGCGGCTGGGCTCCGCCGATCCGGTGGAACTGCGCGCCAATGTGGCCGAGGTTGTGGCGGGTTTCGATCTGTCGAAATTCGGCTCTGCGCCAACGAAATTCGATGCTGACGATCTTGATCCGCTGACCGCCCGCTATCTGGCGAGCCTGAGCGCGACTGACGTGGCCGATGTCCTGACATCGGCGGGTGTGCCGACGCCGCTTGCTGCGCCGTTTTGGCATCTGGTGCGCGACAATATCACCAAGCTTGATGATGTCGCAGGCTGGTGGGCGATGTTCCGCGACGGGGCGACACCATTGATCGCGGATGAGGATCGTGACTTCATTGCGCAGGCTCTCACTCTGCTGGGCGAGCCACCCTATGCAGCGGACACATGGTCCAACTGGACCAATGCGGTGAAAGAGGCGACAGGCCGCAAAGGCAAAACCCTGTTCATGCCGTTGCGCAAGGCGGTCACCGGATTGGAACGCGGGCCAGAAATGGCTGATGTCATGCCCTTGCTACAGGTCAAACCACGCGCGCAATAGAGGTCTTGGACAGCAGGAAAACGAGAAAGTTGCCAATTGGCAATTTGCTATTATGTTTTTTTATCAATGTGTTAGTCCGTATCCTGATGATGTGGATCAGGCCGCGCTCAACCGAATTTACCCCGCATCTCAATGGTGCTGTTCAAGGATAAGTTGCCTTGTCATGCGGCGGCAGCCGATTGTGGCAAAGGCTATATTTCGTCTTGCATCATCCGTTCTACATAATGATCCACCAGCGCCGTTTCTGACGAGGAGAGGCGCTGGTGACGTGGGTATTGCGGATCGGCGCGGTCGTCACGAATGCTGCGCCAACCCGCTGTGGTGGCAAAGAAATCTGTCACACCGGCCTCACCATAGACCTGCAAAAAACCCTGCACCACGACATCCAGATAGCTGCGCAGGATCGGGGCATCTGCCCGGTCCTTGGCCTGGACATGCGGGCTGACCTGATAGACCGCGACATCCCGCGCGGTCCCGCCCTGCAGGACGGTGACGGGATAACGATCATAGGCCGCCTCGCGCAGGTCAAGGGCGGCCCAATCCGCGCCCGGCACCTGCGCGATGATCCCGTCAATCACCGACGTCGGGACCGGTTCTACCGATAGAAATGCTGCATTCCGCAAGCCCGTCGTGACCCAGACCCGCCGCCAACCGGCCAGCCGCGCAGGCAAGGCATTCGTATTGTTATGGGTCGCCAGATTGACCAAAGAGCCATAGCCGAAAAATGCCGGATCGCTCATTCGCGCGCCCGCAAGACTTGCGCGGGTTTTGCCGCCAATGGACGCAGGGCAAAGCCCAGACCTGCCAGCAGCGAGGCCATGATACCGCCACCGATGATCAGCAAAGCATTGCCCCAGATTACGGTATAGCCGGTATCCATGATAAAGGTGGAGACGGCCCAACCGCCCAAGATGCCTGCACCCAACGCAACAATCCCCGCCGCCAGCCCTAGCAGGGCAGAGCGCAGCGCGAAACTGGCGAGGATCGACCGCCGCGATGCGCCCAGCGTTTTCAGCACGGCGGCCTCGTAAGTCCGCGTCCGCTCTCCCGCCGCTGCGGCACCGATCAGCACAAGGAACCCTGTGACCAGCGTGATCAGCGCGCCATAGCGGGTCGCGGCGGAAATCCCGCCGACCAGATCAATCACCTGATCAATCGCATCACGCACCCGGATCGCGGTGATATTGGGATAGGCTGTCGCGAGGTCCCGCAGGATTGCCGCCTCTGCCTCTGGCGTGGCATAGACGGTGGAAATCCAGCTATGCGGCGCGCCTTCCAGCGCGCTTTGGTTCATCGCCAGCACAAAACCGATACCTGCATCTTCCCAGCTGACATTGCGGAAACTGGTGACTTCGCCGGTAATATCGCGGCCAAGGATATTCACAGTCAGCATATCGCCCAATTGCAAGCCGATCTCGGCCCCTTCTTCGGCGGCAAAGCTGATCTGCGGCGGGCCATCGTAGTCGTCTGGCCACCATGCGCCTTCGGTGATGTCGGTGCCGGTTGGCTGCGCCCCGGCATAGGTCACGCCGCGATCACCGCGCACGACCCAATGGCCATCTGCCACCTCGGTCGCGGGCTGGCCGTTGATTTGGGTGATGATCCCGCGCAGCATTGGCGCAGAATCGTAACGGCTGACAGCCGTGTCCTGATCCAGCCTCGTGCGGAAACCGTCGATTTGATCGGGCTGGATATCGACAAAGAAGTAACTCGGCGCGACGGCGGGCAGATCATCGGCGAAAGCATTGCGCAGATTGCCGTCGATCTGGCCCACGGCGGCCAGCACGGTCAGTCCAAGACCCAGCGAGAGGACGACCGACGTTGCCTCGCCGCCGCGCGCGCCGATGGACCCCAGCGCCATGCGCAAGGCGGTATTGCCCCGCGCGGTATTGCGCAAACGCCGCGCGATCCAGCGGATCACCAAGGCCGCAAGGATCAGGATCGCCAGCGACCCGGTGATCCCGCCTGCGGTCCAGAGCGTCAGGAGCAAGGTGCCGGAGAACCAGACAGCCGCCCCGATCAGCAGGGCCACCAGCCCCGCGATCACCAGCAGATAAGGCCAGCCGGGCAGGCTCCGCGATGCAGCGAAAGCATCGCGGAACAAGGTCGCGGCGCGGATATCCTCGGTCTTGGCGAGGGGCCAGAGGGTGAAGATCAGCGCGGCCAGAATGCCGTAAACTGCAGCCTCGATCAGAGGGCCGGGGTAGATGGTGAAAACAGCGGGCACCGGCAATCGCGCCTCGATCAGCGGCGCGAAGAGGACGGGCAGGGCTGCGCCCAGCAACAGGCCGAGTGCCACACCGGCCAAGGTCAGCACACCGATCTGGATGAAATAGGTCAGGAAGATAATGGTCCGCGTCGCCCCAAGGGTCTTGAGCGTGGCAATCACACTGGTCTTGCCCGCCAGATAGGCGCGTACGGCGGAAGAGACGCCGATACCGCCCACGGCCAGACCTGACAGCCCGACAAGGATCAGAAAGGACCCGATCTGGTCGACGAATTGTTCCGCACCACCGGCGCCGCGCCTGCTGTCGCGCCAGCGCAGCCCGGCATCGCGGAACTGGCTTTCGGCCTGTTGTTCCAAGGCGGCGAGGTCCGCGCCTTCGGGCAGATCCAGCCGGTATTGTGTGGAAAACAGCGTGCCTTCAACGATCAGGCCGGAACCTGCCAGACTTTCGGTCAGCACGATTGTCCGTGGCCCAAGGCCGAAACCGGCGGCGGCATTATCCGGGAACCGTTCCAGAATGGCGCGCAGGGTGAAATCGGCATCGCCTAAACGAAAGCTGTCACCGGGGACCAGCCCCAGACGGTCCGCCAGCACCCGTTCCATGACGCCGCCCTGATTTGCCAATGCCTGATCCAGCGGCATCGCGGGGTCCAGTTGCACCTGCCCGATCAGCGGATAGGCATCATCCACCGCGCGGATCTGGGTCAGGCCGCGCTCTGTCATGCCATCACGGTCAACCACCGCCATAGAGCGGAAATCGACGGTTTCAGAAATATCGTCGGAAATGCTTTCCAGCCATGCCAGTTCTTCATCGCGGGCAAAGCGATAGGTGAATTCCACCTCGGCATCGCCACCGAGCAAGGCAGCGCCGTCGCGGGTCAACCCGGCCTCGATCCCTGCGCGCACGGTGCCGACAGCGGCAATGGCGGCGACACCCAGCGCGAGGCAGGCCAGAAACACGCGAAAACCGCGCAGACCGCCGCGTAATTCGCGCAACGCAAATCGGGATGCGATGCGCAGGCTCATTCCGCAGCCTTTGCCAAAGTTTCGATCCTGCCATCGCGCAGATGCACAGTGCGGTCACAACGCGCGGCTAGTTCGGCCGCATGGGTCACCATGATCAGCGTCGCGCCATGCCGGTCGCGCAGATCGAACAGCATGTCGATGATCGCCGCGCCATTGGTCGCGTCCAGATTGCCGGTTGGTTCATCCGCGAGCAGGATCTGCGGGCGCGGGGCAGAGGCGCGGGCGAGCGCCACACGCTGCTGCTCGCCACCCGACATCTGGCTGGGGTAATGGTTTATCCGATCACCCAGACCCACGGCGCGCAATTCCGCCTCAGCCCGGGTAAACGCATCGCGGTGACCGGCGAGTTCCAGCGGCGTTGCGACGTTTTCCAGCGCGGTCATTGTCGGGATCAGGTGGAAAGATTGAAACACCACCCCCATATGATCCCTACGAAAGCGCGCAAGCTGGTCTTCGTTCATCGCTGTCAGATCCTGGCCAAGAGCCATGATCCGCCCCGATGTTGCCTGTTCCAGCCCGCCCATCAACATCAGGAGAGATGATTTGCCCGATCCACTCGGCCCGACCAGACCCAGCGTTTCGCCTTTCGCAACAGTCAGCGAAATGTCATGCAGAATATCCACCCTGCCTGCATTGCCATCCAAGGATAAATTGGCGTCGGTGATCGTCAGAACAGGGTCGGTCATGCATGCAGCCTTTGGTCGCGGGGTCAGGTCTGGATATGGGGCATTGCGCGGGATGCGCAACCTGAGCGGGGCGGTTTTGCTGACCATGACAGCCGCACATGCCGAAACTGTGACGATTGCCGCTTTGGGTGACAGTCTGACAGCGGGTTACGGGTTGGATCAGGCGCAGGGGTTTGTGCCGCAACTGGAAACATGGATGCGGGATCAGGGCGCGGATGTCACAATCGTGAATGCGGGTGTGTCGGGCGATACCACAGCCGGCGGGTTGTCGCGGGTCGATTGGACCCTGACGCCGGATGTCGATGCGATGATCGTGGCCTTGGGCGGCAATGATTATCTGCGCGGGCTTGATCCGGCGGTCAGTCGCGCCAATCTGGATGCGATTTTGGCGGCGGGGCAAGAGGCAGGTGTCGATATGCTGCTAGTCGGGCTGGCGGTCGGGACGAATTACGGCCCTGAATATAAACGTGATTTCGAAGGTATGTATGTCGATCTGGCGGCGGAATATGGCATTCCGCTTTATCCCGATATGTTCGCCGCTTTGCGCGCTGAAGGCGAAACCCAAAGTGCGATGCGCCAGTTCATGCAGGCGGATGGCATTCATCCCAGCGCCGAAGGGGTGCAGATGATCGTGGCCGCGATCGGGCCGATGGTCCTGGATGTGATCGTCGGCGTCACGCAATAGGGCCACCGGCTGGGATCAGCCGGAAGCCTGATCATTGCCTGCTTGGCCGGGATTAGTCGGCCAGTGTCAGGTTCACAGCGCTTTCGCGCCCATCACGGCTGTTTTCGATGTCGAAATTGACCTTCTGGTTGTCCTTCAACCCGGTCAGGCCGGAGCGTTCGACTGCCGAGATATGCACGAACACATCCTTTGCGCCGCCATCGGGCGCGATAAAGCCGTAACCTTTAGTGGTGTTGAACCATTTGACAGTGCCTGAAGCCATGTCCTTGTCTTTCCTATCTTTTCCGCTCGCTTTATGCAGCGGACCGGCTCGGTCAAAGTAAGATCGAATGACTGGGCCGAAAGGAGACAGTGGTCGATTTATTGCCGTCGCATCGTGATGTTGCCACGATTCGCTATAAAATCAATGAATTTTCCGAACAGGGTGCTGTATCCGGCAGGACAGCGCGCATAAAAAAACGGCGCGCAGGATATGCGCGCCGTTCTTTCGAATACTATCGCTTATGCGAGTGCGAGATTGATCGCAGATTCGCGGCCATCACGGCCGGATTCGATGTCGAAAGTGACCTTCTGGTCATCTTTCAGGCCAGTCAGGCCGGAACGCTCAACAGCGGAGATGTGGACGAAAACGTCCTTGGATCCACCTTCGGGAGCGATAAAGCCGAAGCCTTTAGTTGCGTTGAACCACTTTACGGTGCCATTGGCCATCGTATTTTTCCTTCATAGTGCTGCCCACGAGATTGCGGCAGCTTGGCTTAGTCAGAACTTGATCGAGGGACTGTAGCCGAAAGGAGAACAGTGGGTCGAAAAGAATAACGTTTGCCGGACCAACATGACGGAAAGCCTGTCACAAATCAAGCAAAACTTTAGAACCCTGCGGTCGGTGCCTTCTGCAACGCACCGACCGGCAGGTGAAACGGCCCGTTTCAGCGGACGAATTTCTTGTGTTTCATCCGCTTGGGTTCCAGCGCGTCGGCACCCAGGCGGGACTTTTTGTCTTCTTCATAATCGGTGAAACCACCTTGAAACCACTCTACGTGCGCGTCGCCTTCGAAGGCAAGGATATGCGTGCAGATGCGGTCAAGGAAGAAACGGTCGTGCGAGATCACCACGGCGCAGCCAGCGAAATCGACCAAGGCATCTTCCAGCGCGCGCAGCGTTTCAACGTCCAGATCGTTGGTCGGCTCATCGAGGAGTAGCACATTACCGCCTGATTTCAACAGCTTGGCCATATGCACTCGGTTGCGCTCACCGCCTGACAGCAGGCCGACCTTTTTTTGTTGATCGCCACCTTTGAAGTTGAAGGCCGAACAATAGGCGCGGCTGTTCATCTGCGCATCGCCCAGCATGATGATTTCCGCACCGCCAGTAATCTCTTCCCAGACGGTTGCATCGGGGTTCAGCGCGTCGCGGGACTGGTCGACATAGGACAGTTTGACGGTATCGCCGTATTCGACGGTGCCTTCATCCGGCTGGGCCTGTCCGGTCAGCATCGAAAACAGCGTCGATTTACCGGCACCGTTCGGCCCGATCACGCCGACGATCCCGCCGGGCGGCAGATCAAAGCTGAGGTTTTCGACCAGCAGCTTATCGCCCATCGCCTTTTTGAGATTCGCCACCTCGATCACTTTGTTGCCCAGACGCGGACCGTTCGGGATGATGATCTGCGCCCGGCCCATCTTTTCACGCTCAGACTGGTTGGCCAGATCGTTATAGGCGCTGATCCGTGCCTTGGATTTCGCCTGCCGGGCCTTGGCGCCTTGCCGCATCCATTCGAGTTCGCGTTCCAATGTGCGTTGCTTGGATTTGTCATCCTTGGCTTCGCGTTCAAGCCGTTTGGCCTTGGCCTCCAGCCAGCTGGAATAATTGCCTTCATGCGGGATGCCGGAGCCACGGTCGAGTTCCAGAATCCAGCTGGTAATCGCATCGAGGAAATAGCGGTCGTGGGTGACGATCAGGATCGTGCCTTTGTAATCGATCAGATGCTGTTGCAGCCAGGCGATGGTTTCGGCGTCCAAATGGTTGGTCGGCTCGTCCAGCAGCAGCATGTCGGGCGCTTCGAGCAGCAGCTTGCACAAGGCAACGCGGCGCTTTTCACCGCCAGACAGGGTGGTCACATCGGCATCGTCCGGGGGGCAGCGCAACGCCTCCATGCTGATGTCGATCTGCGCGTCCAGATCCCACAGGTTCTGCGCGTCGATTTCATCCTGAAGGGCGGCCATTTCATCGGCGGTTTCTTCGGAGTAATTCATCGCCACTTCGTTATAGCGGTCGAGAATGGCCTTTTTACCCGCCACACCCAGCATGACGTTTTCACGCACTGTCAGGGCAGGGTCGAGTTCGGGTTCCTGCGGCAGGTAGCCGACGCGCGCGCCCTCAGCGGCCCAAGCCTCGCCCGCGAAATCCTTGTCCTGACCGGCCATGATCCGCATCAGGGTGGATTTACCGGTGCCGTTCACACCGACGACGCCGATTTTCACGCCGGGCAGGAAATTCAGGCGGATGTTCTCGAACACCTTTTTGCCGCCGGGATAGGTCTTGGACACGCCGTCCATGAAATAGACGAATTGATAGGCTGCCATTGGGCTGCTCCGCTTTGTCAGGTCTGGATTGAACACGTCGATATCGGAACGACGCGCCGGGGGCAATCGGTCTTGCTGATCAGTATACGCGGGGCGACCAGAAGAAAAAATCGCTGAATCACGGCGACCTGTGACGCGATCAGGCCGTTTTTCGCCATGATTCTCATCGGATTTCCTGAAAATCAAACAAGGATCAGTTTTTGTGATGCATAATCGCAAAATCCCTTATGGTTGCAAGGATGCAGGCAACAGAACCTGCAAGTGCGGACGACCGTGCATTCCGATCCGGTTCAATAACAAACGGGGAAACAAACATGGAAAAGACTACCTTTATCGTCGGCCTTGACGGGTCAGAGGCGGGGGCGCGTGCGTTAGCCTTTGCCAAGGACCGCGCCAAGGCCGATGGCGATTGCGCCATCATCATATGTTACGTCATCGAATGGTCGCCCTTCGCCTTTCAGACCGCCGAGGAAAACGCCAAGCGGCACCAGCGCCGTGAAGCGGAAATCGCGATGGCGCGGGAACGTGTCCTTGACCCGTCACTGACCATGACAAAGGCAGAAGGTTTCGACATCGAAGGCGTGGTGCGCCACGGCGATGCAGCCGAGATTCTGGACAGTCTGGCCCGTGAAAAGGCCGCCAAGCAGATCATCATTGGCCGGGTCGGCGCGCGGGGCTTGAAGGCGCGCATCTTCGGCGGCGTCGCTGGCCGATTGGCTGCCGCGTCCTCTGTGCCTGTCACGATCATTCCATGAGGGGAAACATCATGTCGAAAGTCAATTACATCGTGGCGGCGCTGATCGCCTTTTTCCTGCCTGCAATGGCCACTGCGCAAGAGGCTGTCGGTCTGGACCAGCGGATCAACACGATCTTTGCCGATTATACCGGTTGGTATGTGTCATTTATTTTTGCGCCGTTTCCAGGAACGGATTTTTCATGGATCGCCCTGTGGTTGGTGGTCGGCGCGCTGGTCTTTACAATTTACTTCGGTGCGATCCAGTTCAGCGGATTTGTCCATTCGATCAAGCTTGTGAAAGGTGATTATTCAGACCCGAATGACGCGGGGGAGGTCAGCCATTTTCAGGCGCTGGCAACAGCCTTGTCCGGCACGGTCGGTCTTGGCAATATCGCAGGCGTCGCGGTCGCTGTCAGCATCGGCGGGGCAGGGGCGACGTTCTGGATGATTGTCGCGGGCCTGTTTGGCATGGCAACGAAGTTCACCGAATGCACCTTGGGTGTGAAATACCGCAATGAATATCCTGACGGTTCTGTCTCCGGCGGGCCGATGTATTACATGGTCAAAGGGTTCAAGGAACGGGGCCTGCCTTTGGGTGGGGCCATGGCGGTGGTGTTTTCGATCTTCACCATTCTGGGCGCTTTGGGCGGCGGTAATATGTTTCAGGCCAATCAGGCTCATGCGCAGATTGCAAATGTCGTCGGGGATTATCCGGGCTGGATTACCGGCGTGGTGCTTGCGCTGCTGACCTTTGCGGTGATCGCAGGCGGACTGCAATCCATCGCGCGCGTGACCAGTAAAATCGTGCCGTTTATGGGCATTTTCTACGTCTTAGTGTCGATCATGATCCTGTTGATCAACTATGATCAGATCATGTGGGCTTTTGGACAGATATTTGTCGGGGCCTTTACCGGGCTTGGCATTGTCGGCGGCTTTACCGGCGCTTTGATCCAAGGCTTCCGGCGCGCGGCGTTTTCGAACGAGGCGGGGATCGGTTCTGCTGCTATCGCCCACTCTGCTGTGCGCACGAAGGAGCCTGTCAGCGAAGGCTATGTCGCCTTGCTGGAACCTTTCATCGACACGGTCGTGATCTGTACCATGACCGCATTGGTGATCGTGATCAGCGGCGTGCTGGCGCAGGACCCTGAAACCGGGCTGTATATCTGGAACGCCGAATTGGGCCAGATCACGACGGCAGGCGATGTCAGCGGTGTGGCCCTGACCTCGGCAGCCTATGCCACGGCGTTTTCGTGGTTCCCGATCCTGTTGATGGTGGCTGTGGTGCTGTTCGCCTTTTCCACCATGATCAGTTGGTCTTACTACGGGCTGAAGGCCTGGACCTATCTGTTCGGCGAAGGTGCGATGAAAGAGCTGATCTTCAAGATCATCTTCTGTGTGTTCATCGTGATCGGTTCGGCGGCCAGCCTTGGGCCGGTGATCGACTTTTCGGATGCGATGCTGTTCTCGATGGCGATTGTGAATATCATCGCGCTCTATTTCCTGATGCCGATCGTGAAGCGTGAGTTGCACAGCTATCGCACCCGTCTGCGGTCTGGCGCGATCATCAAGACCAAGATCTAAAACAAGAAAGGCCCCGCAGATTGCGGGGCCTTTCCATCATGTCAGATCGTTTATTGCGGAATGTCGCCCACAATACCTTCGACGAAGAAGTTCATGCCAAGCAATGTGGCGTCGTCGGCGACCTCGCCGTCTTCCAGCCAGACCGTCCCGTCCTGATAATTGATCGGCCCGGTGAAGGGATGGTATTCGCCAGCATCAATCGCCGCGATCATCTCTTCGGCAGAGGCTTTCACCTCGGCAGGCACCGCATCGGTGATCTCACCGATGCCGACCATGCCCTCGGGGATGCCGTGCCAGACATCGCTGGTTTCCCAAGTCCCGTCGATCACAGCCTGCGTGCGTTCGATGTAGTAAGGTGCCCAATTGTCGATGATCGAGGAGACACGCGGGAAGGGCGCGAATTCTGCCATATCCGATGCCTGACCAAAGGTCACAACATCGCCGGCCGCCTGTGCTGCCGCTTGCGGTGCGGTGGAATCAGTATGTTGCAGGATCACATCTGCGCCCTGTTCGATCAGGACAGAGGCGGCTTCAGCCTCTTTCGCGGGATCGAACCATGTATAGGCCCAGACGATGCGGAATTCGACATCGGGGTTCACCGCGCGCGCGTGAAGGAAGGCAGAGTTGATGCCTTGGACCACTTCGGGGATCGGGTAGGAGCCGATATAGCCGATGATATTGCTCTCGGTCATCTGGCCCGCGATATGACCTTGGATGGCGCGCCCTTCATAGAAACGCGCATTATAGACCGACACGTTTTCAGCGGTCTTATAGCCGGTCGCATGTTCGAATTTCACATTGGGGAACCGTTCGGCGACATTGACCGTCGCATCCATGAAGCCAAAGGATGTGGTAAAGATCAGATCAGCGCCTTGCAGCGCCATGGATGTGATGGCGCGTTCGGCATCGGGGCCTTCCGGCACGCTTTCGACATAGACAGTTTCGACGGCATCGCCGAAATGCTCTTCGACTGCTTGGCGCGCCTGATCATGTTCGTAAGTCCAGCCGCCGTCGCCGACGGGGCCAACATAGATGAAACCGACCGTCGTCGGGTCGTCCTGCGCAAAAGCGCCGGTGGCCAGCGCCACAGCGATGCCGGTGCCTGCAAGTAATGTTTTGAGTGTCATAATAATCCCCTTGGTGGTCGATAAGCCTTAACGTGAGGCGTGGAACGATTGGGCAAGTGACCCCGGTGCCCGTCCGGATCGCATCATAACCAGAACCACAATGGTTGCCAGATAAGGTGCCATGGAAAGATAAGCGACGGGCAGAGCAGACCCTGCCGCTTGTAGATTAAGCTGCAAGACGGTCACACCGCCAAACAAATAAGCACCCAGCAAAAGCCGCCATGGCCGCCAGCTGGCAAAAACCACGATGGCGAGCGCGATCCAGCCCGCGCCCGCGGTCACGCCTTCGGTCCATTGCGGCACGCGCACAAGGCTCAGATACGCACCGCCAAGCCCCGCACAGGCGCCGCCGAACATGATCGCGAGCAGTCTGACACGGATCACATGATAGCCCAAAGCATGGGCCGCATCATGGTTTTCGCCGACTGCGCGCAGGATCAGCCCGGCGCGGCTATATTTCAGAAACCACCAGGTGCCCGCGATAATGGCGATACCGAGATAGACAATCGGGTCATGGTTGAACAGCACTGGCCCGATGAAAGGCAGATCGCTCAGCCCCGGCACCGGCCATTTCGGGATCACGGGTGCCTTGATCCCGATATAGCCTTGGCCCAAGAGCGCGGCGAGGCCGATCCCGAACAGGGTCAGCGCCAGCCCGGTCGCGACCTGGTTGGACAGCAGAACCTGCGTCAAGATGCCAAAGATCAACGCCAGCAAAGCCCCGCCAAGGGCCGCGCCCGCAAAGCCCAGCATCGGCGATCCGGCATTGATCGTCACGATAAACCCGCAGACAGCGCCGGTGATCATCATGCCTTCGACACCAAGGTTGAGCACGCCCGCACGCTCGACCACCAATTCACCAATCGCCGCCAGCAGGATCGGCGTCGCCGCCACCATCAAGGAGGCGAGCAGCAGGATCGGATTGATTGCCGACAGATCCATCACGCCACCCCTCTGGCCGTCAGTCTGACGCGGTAATGCGTCAGCACATCCACCGCCAGCAGAAAGAACAACAGCATGCCTTGCAGCACCTGAATTGCCGCCGCAGGCAGGCGCAGGTTCGATTGCGCAATCTCGCCGCCGATATAGGTCAGCGCCATCAGCCCAGCTGCCAAGACAATGCCTACCGGATGCAAGCGACCGAGGAAGGCGACGATGATCGCGGTAAACCCATAGCCTGCGTTGAAATCAATGCTGATCAACCCCGATGGCCCCGCCACCTCAAACAGTCCCGCCAGCCCGGCCAGCCCCCCCGAAACCCCCATGCAGATCAGCACGAGTAGGCCGGGGTTCACCCCGGCAAATCTTGCCGCCCGCGGGCTTTGCCCCGACAACCGCACCTGAAATCCGAAAATATGCCGCGACAGGGTGATATAGGCAAAAATTACCGCAATCAGCGCAAAGACGACGCCCCAATGCAGCCCCGCGCTTTCATTGATCCAGCTTGTGGCGGATGGATAACGTGCAAGATTGCGGCTGCCGGGGAAACCCATCGCTTCGGGGTTGCGCAAAGCGCCCAAAGCCATCGAGGCAAGCAGGTTCTGCGCGACATAGACCAGCATCAGCGAGACCAGAATTTCATTGGTCCCGAATTTCACCCGCAACACACCGGGGATCATCGCCCAGGCCCAGCCACCCAAAGCGCCGGCTAAGATCATCAAAGGCAAGATGAAAACGGATTCCGTGGGATAAAACGCCAGCCCGACCGCCGCGCCGCAGATCGCGCCGAGGATATATTGCCCCTCTGCCCCGATATTCCACACGCCCGCGCGGAAGCCGAAGGAAAGACCGATGGCAATCAGCACCAGTGGCGCGCCTTTGATCAGCAGTTGCGGGCGGTAATACCAGGCAAATTCCGAAAACAGCGGGTCCCAGAAAATCGTGCGGATCGTCACGAAAGGATCATTGCCCAGCGCCGCGAACAGCAACCCGCCACAGACCATGGTCAGCAGCACCGCCAGCACGGGGGCCGCATAAGTCCAGAACCGCGAAGGTGCCGTGCGTTTCTCAAGCCGGATCATGCGACCCCTTCCATCTTCCGAGCATAAATATCCCCGCCGGAGGCATAAAAGTCAGCCCTCGACATGCGCCACCTCCATATCATGGGCACCGCCCAGCATCAGGCCGATCTGCTCCACGCTCAGCCCCTGCGCCGGGCGCGGCGCGGTCAACCGTCCGCCGTTCAAAGCGGCAAAACGATCAGAGATTTCCATCAATTCATCCAGATCCTGAGAGATGCAGATGACCGCCGCACCTTTGTCTGCCAGATCCAGCAGGGCTTGCCGTATCGCCGCCGCGGCAGAGGCATCAACCCCCCAGGTCGGCTGGTTGACCACAAAGACCAAAGGGTCCTGCATGATCTCGCGCCCGATCACGAATTTCTGCAGATTGCCGCCCGACAGTGACCGCGCCGTATTGCCCGGCCCCGGTGTGCGCACGTCAAAGGCCTTGATCACCGCGCTGGCGTAATCCCGCGCCTTGCCCCAGCGGACAAAACCGCGCTTTGATAAATCCTGCCGCGCCACCGCTGTTAGAAGCGCATTTTCGGTCAACGTCATATCTGGGGCGGCGGCATGGCCCATCCGCTCCTCGGGTGCCGCCAGCAGGCCAAGACGGCGGCGCGCATTCGGGCCCAGATGCCCGATGCTTTTGCCTGCCATCATCACCATATCACGTCCGGTGCGGATTTCGCCCGACAGGGCCGCGACCAATTCATCCTGCCCGTTGCCAGCGACACCGCCGATCCCCAGTACCTCGCCGCGGCGCACGGTCAGATCAATATTGCGCAAAGCGGTGCCAAAGCGGTGCGGCGCATTCGCGCTCAGCCCTTGCAGTGTCAGGATGACCTTGCCTTCCGGGCGCGCGGCCTTGTGCGGCACGTGCAGGCTGCTGCCGACCATCAGCTCTGCCATTTCGCGGGTCGAGGTCGCCCGTGGATCGCAGGTGCCCACAACCTGCCCCAGCTGCAGCACCGTGGCCGCATCACAAAGCGCACGGATTTCTTCCAGCTTATGCGAGATATAAAGGATCGCTGTCCCCGCCTCGCGCAAGCGGCGCAGGGTTGCAAACAGGATCGTCACCTCTTGCGGGGTCAGGACCGATGTCGGCTCATCCATGATCAAGAGCTTAGGGTCCTGCAACAGACAGCGGATGATCTCGACCCTTTGCCGTTCCCCGGCTGACAGTTCACCCACAATCCGCGTCGGGTCCAAAGGCAGGCCATAGTGATCCGACACCTGCCGCACCTGTGCGGCAATCTCGCGCTGGGGCGGCGGGTTTTCCATGCCAAGGGCGATATTTTCGGCCACATTCATCGCGTCAAACAGCGAGAAATGTTGAAACACCATGGCGACCCCCGCCGCCCGGGCCGCACGAGGATCGGCGGGTTCAAACAATGCGCCGTTCAGATGCATCTGCCCTGCGTCAGGTTTCACCAAGCCATAGATCGTCTTGACCAAGGTCGATTTGCCTGCGCCGTTTTCGCCCAGCAACGCATGGATCTCACTCGGCTGGATCGCGAAGGACACATCCTTGTTCGCGACAACACCGGGATAGGCTTTGGTCAGCCCGTCAAGGCGCAACAAAGGGGTCGTCATGCGCGGCTTTCCTTGCTTTGGTGCGTCTGCGGTCTGATCATGGCGGCTGCCACGCCAAGCGCAAGGGCTGCGGGATGTTTGCCCAAAGATGTGTCACCAATCGGACAGGCAATGCGCGCGATTTGGGCCGGCGCATGCCCCAAAGCCGCCAATCTGGTGCGAAACCGCGCCCATTTGGTGGCCGATCCGATCAACCCGACAGAGTCGAAACTGCGCTGCAAGATGGCATGGCACAGCGCCAGATCAAGCGCATGCGAATAAGTCAGGATCAGATGTGCTGCATCATCCGGCGCATGGCGCACAGCCTGCACCGGATCGACAGCGACAAGCGTCGTCACATCCGTCTGCGGAAACCGGTCCGCCGCGACATCGACCCATGTGATCGCAAAATCGGGCAAAGGCTGCATCACATGCAAAATCGCCCGGCCCACATGGCCTGCGCCATAAATCCACAGTGGCCGGCGCAAAGGCTCATCCAGCGCCGCTGTCTGTTCCCAGAGCAAGGTCACCGACCCGCCGCAGCATTGCCCCAAGGCAGGTCCCAGCGGGATCACCGCCCGATGATTGCTGCGACCCTCCGCCAGCATCCGCCGCGCCTCGGCCATCGCGTCCCACTCCAATGCGCCGCCGCCAATCGTGCCTTCGGTGCGGTCGGGCCAGACCAGCATCTGTGTGCCTGCCTCGCGCGGGGCCGATCCGGCGGTGCTGGCCACGGTGATGCGGATCGGGATCATCCGCGCGCCCTTTGCACAGCGCGCAGAATTTCCTCTGCCGTGGCAGGGGCCTGCAAATCAGGATAATGCGGCCCGCAGGCCTGCACCGCTGCCGATAGCGCGAGGAACGCGGAAATCCCCAGCATGAACGGTGGCTCCCCCACCGCTTTGGACCGATAGATTGTCTGTGCCGGATTGGGCTGATCCCATAGCGCCACGTTGAAGACATCAGGCCGGTCCGAACAGGCGGGGATTTTATAGGTTGCAGGCGCATGGGTGCGCAGACGGCCCTTGTCGTCCCAGACCAGTTCCTCGGTCGTCAACCAGCCCGCCCCTTGAACATAAGCCCCCTCGACCTGTCCAATATCAATTGCGGGGTTCAGCGATGCCCCCGCATCATGCAACAGATCAGCGCGCAAAATCCGGTTCTCGCCGGTCAGCGTATCGATCACCACTTCGGTCACCGCCGCACCTTGGGCAAAATAAAAGAACGGCGTGCCTGCGCCTTTGATCCGGTCCCAGCTTAACCCCGGTGTCTTGTAAAACCCGGTCGCCGACAGGCTGACGCGCTGGAAATAGGCTGTTTGGGCGGCTTTGGCGAAGGTCATCACCTCGCCACCGATATGTACTTTCCCATCGGCAAAATGCACATCCTCAATGCGCGCCTGATGCAGTTCCGCCAGACAGGCGGCGATCCGGTTGCGGATAATATCACAGGCATTGGCTACGGCCATCCCGTTCAGATCACTCCCCGAGGACGCAGCCGTTGCCGAGGTATTCGGCACCTTGCCCGTATCCGTCGCGGTGATCTTGACCGCCGCCACGTCGATCCCGAACCGCGCTGCCGCAACCTGCGCGACCTTCTGAAACAGACCTTGCCCCATCTCGGTGCCGCCATGGTTCATATGGACCGAGCCATCCTGATAGACATGCACCAAAGCGCCCGCCTGATTGAGATGGCTCAGCGTGAACGAAATCCCGAATTTCACCGGGCTAAAGGCGATCCCTCGCTTCAACACCGGCTGATCCGCATTCCAGCGCGCAATTGCGGCCACACGCGCATGGTAATCCGCCGTCTCCAGCAACCGTTCCGTCAGCCCATGCAGGATAAAATCCGTCACCGGCATGTGATAAGGCGTGGTCTGCCTTTCCATCGTCCGAGTGGAAATATCCTCGGGGGGAAGGTGCGCAGCACCGTGGGGGGCAGACAGCCCCCCATCCGCCATTGGCGCATAGAAATTCCGCTGTCGCACAAGCACCGGATCAAGCCCCAGCTCTGCCGCGACATGATCCATCACCCGCTCGATCCCCAAAACCCCCTGCGGTCCGCCAAAACCACGAAAGGCTGTGGCCGATTGCGTATTGGTCTTGAGCCGGTGCGAGGTGATCCGCGCCACCGGCAGATGATAGGCATTATCCGCATGCAACATCGCCCGGTCCGCCACCGGCAAGGATAGATCCAGCGCCCAGCCGCAGCGCGCGATCTGGATGAAATCCACCGCCAGCAGATGGCCGTCATCATCAAAGCCGACATCATAGCTGATGCGGAAATCATGCCGCTTGCCGGTGATCATCATATCATCATCACGGTCATAGCGCATTTTGCAGGGCTTGCCGGTCAGCCGCGCCGCGACCGCACAGGCCACTGCCAGCGCATTGCCCTGACTTTCCTTGCCGCCAAAACCGCCGCCCATCCGGCGCACTTCGCAGCGCACCGCATGCATCGGCAGGCCCAAAGCCTCTGCCACTTTATGCTGGATTTCGGTCGGATGCTGGGTGGAGCTTTGCACCACCATATCCCCGCCTTCCTGCGGCAGGGCGAGGGCGGCTTGCCCTTCGAGGTAGAAATGCTCTTGTCCGCCCATATCGATCCGGCCCGACAAGCGGCGCGGCGCAGCGGTGAGCGCCGCATCTACATCACCCTTGGTCCAGATGCGCGGGCCATCCTCGAACCGGCTGTCCGCGACCATGGCCTGATCAATGGTCAGGATCGGCTCTTGCGCATCAATCGTGACCTTGCCCAACCGCGCCGCCTTGCGCGCGGCCAGATGGCTATCGGCCACCACGAGAAAGAGCGGCTGACCGAGGTAATGCACATGCTCAACTGCCAAAAGCGGCTCATCATGGGCCGAGGGTGACACATCATTGGCAAAAGGCAGATCAGCCGCGGTCAGGACCGCGACAACGCCTTTGGCCGCGCGCACTGCATCAAGGCCCATCGCGGTGATCACACCTTTGGCGATCTCCGACAGGCCAAAGGCCAGATGCAACGTGCCGGCAGGCGTCGGGATATCGTCGATATAGCGCGCTGTGCCGGTGACATGCAGATGCGCGGCATCATGGGGCAGAGGTTTGGCGATGCTCATGCGCTGACCTCCAGCACATTGGCGGCCTGACCCTGGCTTTGCGCGAAATAGCGGCGCAGTAGGTTCTGTGCCGTTTGCAGCCGGTAGCTGGCAGAGGCGCGCATGTCGGTCATCGGCGTGAAATCTTCGGCGAAAGCCTTGGCCGCCAGATCAATTGTCGCCTGGGTCCAAGGCTGTCCGAGCAGCGCTGCCTCCACCTTGCTGGCACGCGCAGGTATCCCCGCCATCCCGCCAAAGGCGATCCGGGCAGCGGTCACAATCCCATCCGCGACTGTGACATTGAAACACCCGCAAAGAGCAGAGATATCCTGATCGAACCGTTTCGATATCTTGTAGCAGCGCAGGTCGGGCGCATGGCGGGGCAGGGTGACGCCGGTCACCAATTCGCCGGGTTGGCGGTCCTGCTTGCCGTATTCCAGAAAGAAATCCTCAATCGGCATCTCGCGCGTCGTTTCTCCATGCCGCAGATGCAGCGTCGCCCCGAGCGCGATCAGCGCCGGGGGGTTATCCCCGATGGGCGACCCATTGGCGACATTACCGCCAATCGTCGCGGCATTGCGCACCTGGTCAGAGCCATAGCGGCGGATCAGTTCCGCGTAGGATGGGTGATATTCACCCATCATCCCCAACACCTGCGCCATCGTGACGCCTGCGCCGATATGGATCACCTCATCAGTCAAAGTCACGTGCTGCAAATCCGCGCAACGGTGCAGGAACACGAGCTTGTCCAGATCGCGTAGTTGCTTGGTCACCCACAGGCCGACATCTGTCGCCCCGGCAACCAGCGTCGCATTCGGATTGGCAGCAAAATACGTCGCCAATTCATCAAGTGTTTCCGGCGCATAGGCTGCCGCCGCGACCACAGGTGCCTTGTCCTGCATCCAACCCGGCACCGGGGCATCCTCTGCCGCCTTGGCCGCGCGGATGATCGGCGCGTAACCTGTGCAGCGGCACAGATTTCCCGCCAGCACATCGTCATGATCTGTCCGGCCCGCCAGATGCGCGGCCGCCATCGCCGCCACGAAACCCGGCGTGCAGAACCCGCATTGCGATCCGTGGTGATCAATCATCGCCTGTTGCACCGGATGCAGCGCGCCATCCGGGCCGCTGATCCCTTCCACCGTGCGCACCGCCTTGCCATGCAATTGCGGCAGCAGCAGGATACAGGCGTTCAGCGATTTCGCCCCGCCTGCATCCGTCACCATCACCGTGCAGGCACCGCAATCGCCTTCGTTGCAACCTTCCTTGGTGCCGCAAAGCCCGCGCACGTTGCGCAGCCAGTCGAGCAGGGTCGTCGTCGGCTGCGCCGCAACGCAGACGGTTTCCCCGTTCAGAAGAAACGTCACTTCCATTGTCATAGACCTGCCGCCTTACCAGACCCGAGGGGTGCCAAATGTCGATGCGGCGTAGACATCTGCCCGAGATTAGAGCGTATCAAACCGGCAGGCAGGCCGCTTTGCAAGGGTTTTCGGCGCGGAATGCCACACAGCGTTGCTTTCGCTCAAACATTGGGCGGATCTCAGGGCAGGGGCGCATCCCGGTTTTCCCAGATCGCCCGCTGCCAGGCGAGCCAGCCTTGCACCTCGATCAAAGGTTCAGTCTCTAACTGACAAGTCCGCACCCGGCCTCGTTTCACGGACCTGACAACGCCGCTGTCCTCCAGCACTTTGAGATGCCGCATGAAGGTTGGCAGCGCCATTTTATGCGGCTTGTGCAACTCGCTGACACTGGCCGGGCCAGCGGCAAGGCGTTGCAACACAGCGCGGCGCGTCGGATCGGCCATCGCACCAAAGAAGGAATCGAGTTTGTCAGTCATCCGGCTGAGTGTCAGGTGATGGCGTTCCAAGTCAAGCGTGATGCCCGGACGCCCTTGTGCCTGCGCGCCCATCCGCTACCTTTGGCCGATGACAGATCATCCCCGATTCATCCACCTGCGCACACATACCGAATATTCCTTGCTCGAAGGGGCGGTGCCAGTCAAATCGCTGGCCCCTTTGGCGGCGGGCATGGGGATGCCGGCGGTCGCCGTGACCGACACCAACAATATGTTCTGCGCGCTGGAATTCTCCGAATATGCATCCAAGGCGGGCGTGCAGCCGATTATCGGTTGCCAGATTGATCTGACCTATACGACCCCCGAGCCGGGTAAACGGCCAGAGGCACCTGCGCCCATCGTCCTGCTGGCGCAGAATGAGGCTGGGTATCTCAACCTGATGAAGCTGAATTCCTGCGCCTATCTGGATGCCGCCGGGCAATTGCCGCAGGTCACTGTTGCGGAACTGGCGCAATACAGCGCCGGTCTGATCTGCCTGACCGGCGGGCCTGATGGCCCCATCGGGCGTTTGTTGCGGCATGGCCAGCAGGCCAAGGCGGATATGCTGTTTGATCAGATGGCGTCGATCTATCCCGAACGGCTTTATGTTGAATTGCAACGCCACCCCGGCGACGGCGGCCTGCCCGATGCGGAGCGCATGTCAGAGCGCGGCCATATCGAAATGGCCTATGCCAAGGGGCTGCCGCTGGTGGCGACCAACGATGTCTATTTCCCCAAGTCGGCCCTTTATGAGGCGCATGATGCGCTGATCTGCATCGCGGATGGTGCCTATGTCGATCAACAAGAACCCCGCCGCCGCCTGACGCCGCAGCATTATTTCAAATCGCCCCGTGAAATGGCGACGTTGTTTGCCGATCTGCCAGAGGCTTTGGACAATACGATTGAGATTGCCAAGCGTTGCGCCTTCAAAGCCTATAAACGCGCGCCGATCCTGCCAAAATTCGCTGATGACGAGGTCGCCGAATTGCGCAGGCAGGCACAGGAAGGGCTGAAAGCACGGCTTGCCGTGATCCCGCATGCGGCACCTGTGGAGGACTATGAAAAACGGCTCGATTTTGAACTCGGCATTATTGAAGGCATGGGGTTCCCCGGCTATTTCCTGATCGTGGCCGATTTCATCAAATGGGCCAAGGATAACGGCATTCCGGTTGGTCCCGGGCGTGGGTCCGGGGCCGGCTCCCTGGTGGCCTATGCGCTGTTGATTACCGATCTGGACCCTTTGCGCTATTCCTTGCTGTTCGAACGCTTCCTGAATCCTGAACGTGTGTCCATGCCCGATTTCGACATCGATTTCTGCATGGACCGGCGCGAAGAAGTCATCCGCTATGTGCAGGACAAATATGGCCGCGACCGGGTTGGCCAGATCATCACCTTCGGTGCGCTCTTGTCCAAGGCTGCCGTGCGCGACGTGGGCCGTGTGTTGCAGATGCCTTATGGGCAGGTGGACCGTCTGTCCAAGATGATCCCGGTTGAGGGCGTCAAACCCGTCAGCATCGAAAAGGCTTTGGCCGATGAACCGCGCCTGCGTGAAGAGGCGAAGAATGAAGAGGTCGTGCAGCGCCTGCTGACCTACGCCCAACAGGTTGAGGGGCTGCTGCGCAACGCATCCACCCATGCCGCAGGTGTGGTGATCGGCGACAGACCGCTGGATGAGCTGGTGCCTTTGTATCAGGACCCGCGGTCCGACATGCCTGCCACGCAATTCAACATGAAATGGGTCGAACAGGCCGGGCTGGTCAAATTCGACTTTCTGGGCCTGAAAACCTTGACGGTAATCCAGAATGCGGTGGAATTGATCCGCAAGGCCGGGCGCAGCCTGAATATCGCAGCGGATGGTGATGTGCTCTATCAGCCACCCGTGGGGTTTGAATATGACATCGGGGCGATCCCACTCGATGATGACAAATCCTATGCGCTTTATGCCAGCGCCAAGACCATCGCGGTGTTTCAGGTGGAAAGCTCCGGCATGATGGATGCGCTCAAGCGCATGAAGCCGACCTGTATCGAGGATATCGTCGCGCTGGTGGCGCTGTATCGGCCCGGCCCGATGGAGAATATCCCGACCTATTGCGAGGTGAAGAACGGGATCAAGGAGCTGGAATCGATCCATCCCTCAATTGACCATATCCTGAAGGAAACCCAAGGCATCATCGTTTACCAAGAACAGGTGATGGAAATCGCGCAGGTCATGGCGGGCTATAGCCTTGGCGGGGCCGATTTGCTGCGCCGCGCGATGGGTAAGAAGATTGCCGAGGAGATGGCCAAGGAACGCCCTAAATTCGAGGCTGGGGCCAAGAACAACGGGGTCGAGCCAAAAAAGGCGCGCGAGGTTTTCGACCTTCTGGAAAAATTCGCCAATTACGGTTTCAACAAATCCCACGCCGCCGCCTATGCCGTGGTCAGCTATCAGACGGCTTGGCTGAAAGCGAACCATCCTGTCGAATTCATGGCCGGGGTGATGAATTGCGATATCCATCTGACCGACAAGCTGGGCGTCTATTTTCAAGAGGTAAAAAAGGGGCTGGGGATCGATTACATCCCGCCCTGCGTGAACCGTTCGCAGGCGATGTTCGACGTGCAGGATCAGAAATTGGTCTATGCTTTGGGTGCTTTGAAAAATGTCGGGGTCGAGGCGATGAAGCTGATCGTCGCGGGGCGCGATGGCGACGCAGAGCCACGCAGTTTCGGACTTGCTCCGGGACCGCAACACAGTGGCGAAAGCCCCGGAGATGCAGCCCACAAACCCTTTGTCAGCCTCTATGATTTTGCCCGCCGCTGTGATCTGAAACGCGTCGGCAAACGGTCATTGGAAATGCTGGCACGGGCCGGGGCTTTCGATGGGCTCGACCCGAACCGGCGGCGGGTGATGTTGTCGTTGGATGCGTTGACTGCCTATTCGGCGGCGATCCATGACCAGAAATCCTCCAACCAAGTGTCGCTCTTCGGTGACGCGGGCGAGGATCTGCCGGAACCGCGCCTCGCCTTTGGCGATGACTGGCTGCCTGCGGAGCGGCTGGCCGAGGAATTCAAGGCGATCGGCTTCTATCTGTCCGGGCACCCGCTGGATGACTACATGTCTGCGCTGAAGCGCAAACAGGTGATGACGCTGGACGAGGTGATCGCGCGCGCTGAAAAAGGTGCGACGATTGTGAAGATGGCGGGCACCGTGTCGGGGCGGCAGGAACGCAAATCGGCGCGCGGCAACCGCTTTGCCTTTGTGCAATTATCCGATCCGACCGGGCAATATGAGGTGACGATGTTTTCCGACACGCTGGAGCTCGCCCGCGAACATCTGGAGACGGGATCCCAGATCGTGCTGCAATGCGAGGCGACGATGGAGGCGGATCAGCTCAAATTGCTGGGCCGGTCGGTGTCGCCGATCGATTCTGTCGTGGCGGATGCAGGATCGGCCGGGTTGCGGGTGTTCATCGACCGGCCGGATGCAATTGCGACGGTCGCCAGTATCCTCGCCAATGCCGCCCGCGATGGCGTGCGCGCGGCGCGCGGATCGGTCTTTGTCTGCCTGATGGGCGATGACCTGCCCGGCGAGGTCGAGATTGATCTGGGCGAGCCGTTTCCGGTCAATCCGCAGATCAAAGGCGCTTTGCGCAGTCTGACTGGCGTGATCGAGGTAGAAGACGCGTAAGGTGGACCTGGGTCCACCTTACCAATGCGGCGGGCGCTGATCGGCCAAGGCAACGCTGCCGCCAGCATCGAGATCACGCGACGCTTCGCGCTCCATCAACAACGCGACCCGGCGTGTCAGCAGCGTCAGTTCCTTGTCCTGCCGCGCGACGATATCGGACAGATCATCGACGCTGCGCGTCAGATGGGCGATTTTTTCTTCGAGATGTTCGATATTGCTCATGCCGCCTGATACACCGCCTTGGCGCGCGCGCAAAGCCTGTGGCGAGGCCAGTCTTTGAGTATTTTGGGAAATAAGAAGCGAAAGCGGGATCGCAGGGCTGTTGCATTGCATTGCCCCTGTCATGCTGTCGGGGTAAACGGCGCCAAAGCAAAAGGACATCGCGATGGCCAGTGACAAAAAGCAACCCCGCCCCAAGGCCGTGACGCCCAAAGGGTTTCAGGATTATTTCGGCGCGGATGTGACCGAACGCAATGCCATGCTGGGCAAGATCGCCGCTGTCTATCATCGCTATGGCTTTGATGCGCTGGAAACCTCTGCGGTGGAGACGGTCGAGGCATTGGGCAAGTTTCTGCCCGATGTCGACCGCCCGAATGAGGGGGTTTTCGCCTGGCAGGAAGATGCCGACTGGCTGGCGCTGCGCTATGATCTGACCGCACCGCTTGCGCGGGTGGCGGCGCAATATCGCAATGATTTGCCCTCGCCTTATCGCCGCTATGCGATGGGCCCGGTCTGGCGCAATGAAAAGCCGGGGCCGGGGCGGTTCCGGCAGTTTTATCAATGTGATGCGGATACTGTGGGCGCGGCCAGTATAGCAGCGGATGCCGAGATTTGTGCGATGCTCGCCGATTGTCTGGAAGAGGTCGGGATCGCGCGCGGGGATTACGTGATTAGGGTGAATAACCGCAAGGTGCTGAATGGGGTGCTGGAAGTCGCGGGCCTGTCGGGGGAAGACAAGGAAGCGGAACGCGGGATCGTGCTGCGCGCGATTGACAAGCTGGACCGGCTGGGGATGGACGGTGTGCGCGCGCTGCTGGGCGTAGGGCGCAAGGATGAGAGCGGGGATTTCACAAAGGGCGCGGGGTTGTCGGAGACACAGGCCGATGTCGTGATCGGTTTCATGGAAGCCAAGCGCGACACCGGCGCTGACACTGTCGCACGTCTGGCTGAACTGGTTGCCGGATCGCCCATTGGTGTCGCCGGTGTCGCGGAACTTGAAGAGATCGCCGATCTGCTGACGGCGCAGAGTTACGGCCCCGACCGCATCGTCATCGACCCATCTGTCGTGCGCGGCCTCGGCTATTACACCGGCCCCGTTTACGAGGCCGAACTGACCTTCGAAGTCACCGATGAAAAGGGCCGTCCGCGCAATTTCGGCTCGGTCGCGGGGGGCGGGCGCTATGATGATCTGGTCAAGCGTTTCACCGGGCAAGAGGTGCCAGCCACCGGTGTCTCCATCGGCGTTGACCGCTTGCTGGCCGCTTTGCGCGCTACCGGGCGGATCGAGAGCAAGGCGGCAGGCCCTGTCATCGTCACCGTCATGGACCGCGCGCGGATGGCTGATTATCAGACCATGGTTGCGGAATTGCGCAATGCGGGGATCCGGGCCGAGGTTTATCTGGGCAACCCCAAGAACTTTGGCAATCAGTTGAAATATGCCGATAAACGCGCCTCTCCCGTCGCGATCATCGCGGGCGGGGATGAGTTTGATCAGGGTATCGTACAGATCAAGGATTTGATCCTTGGTGCGCAGATCGCGCAGAATGCGACGCTGGAGGAATGGAAAGACCGGCCCAGCCAATATGCCGTGCCGCGTGACCAGATGGTCGCGAAGGTCCGGGCTATTCTGGATGGACAGAGCTGATGCCGACCTCGCCCGCAACATTGAAAGAGGCGCGCCGCCTGCGCGATCACTTTGCCGCGCAAGGCGCTGTCGTGGTTAAGGCTGACGTGCTGCAACCCGCTGATCTGCTGCTCGATCTTTACGGCGAGGATATCCGCGCCCGTGCTTATCTGACAGCCGATCCCTTGCGGGGCGAGATGGTGCTGCGCCCGGATTTCACCGTGCCGGTGGTGCAGATGCATATGGAAACCGATGCTGATCCTGCGCGCTATACCTATTCCGGCAAGGTGTTCCGCAAGCAGGAAAATGACGAGACCCGCGCCAATGAATTCGTCCAGACCGGCTATGAGGTGTTCGACGGCCAGAACCCCGCCGCCGCCGATGCCGAAGTCTTTGCCGTGATTGCCGAAGGTCTGGCCGGGCTGCCCCTGCGGGCGGCCACCGGCGATATCGGCGTGTTGATGGCCGCCGTGCGGGGCCTGCGCACCACAGATGACCGCAAAGCGGCCTTGCTGCGGCATATCTGGCGGCCATCACGGTTTCGTACGCTGCTGCGTCGCTATGGATCGGGCGAGGTGCCGGTGGCGCGGCAGGCCTTGCTGCAAGCCGCTGATCCATTCGTCGCCTCCGGTGCCAATATCGGGTTGCGCAGCAGGGCTGAAGTAGCCGCGCGTATCGCCGCTTTGCGCGCGGATGCGCAAGCGGCACCTTTGGCTGCGGATGAGATCGCCTTGATCGATGCGATCCTTGGCCTGCGCGCGACGAGCACAGATGCGCTGAGCGTGTTGCGCGATATCGCCGTCGACATGCCCGCCATCGGCAGCGCCGTGCGGCGGATGGAGGCGCGGTTGAACGCACTTTCCGCGCGCGGCGTTGATGTTGATGCGCTGGAATTTGAGGGCAGCTATGGTCGCACATCGTTGGAATATTACGACGGGTTCGTGTTCGGCTTTTATGCCAGCGACCGGCCCGAATTGCCGCCCATCGCCACGGGCGGGCGCTATGACGCGCTGACCGCACGGTTGGGGCAGGGGCGCGCCGTGCCTGCGGTGGGCGGTGTGATCCGCCCCGATCTGGCGCTGGAGGTGGGCAAATGCTGAAACTCGGGGTGCCGTCCAAAGGGCGGCTGATGGAAAAGACCTTTGACTGGTTCGGCGCGCGCGGCGTGACCCTGCGCAAGGCGGGGTCAGAGCGTGAATATGCCGGTGCTGTCGATGGGATCGACGGGATCGAACTGGTGCTGTTGTCGGCAGGGGAAATCCCGCGTGAATTGGCGCTGGGCAATATCCAGTTGGGGGTAACCGGGTCTGATCTGGTGCATGAAAAGCTGGTGAATTGGGGCAGCCGGGTGACGGAACTGGCCCCGATGGGTTTTGGCGGGGCGGATCTGGTGATCGCGGTGCCGCAGGCCTGGGTCGATGTCGATACGCTGGATGATCTGGATGCGGTCGCTGCTGCCTTTCGCGCGAAACATGGGTTCCGTTTGCGGATTGCCACGAAATATCATCGGCTGGTGCGCGATTTCCTGCGCGATGCCGGGGTGGCGGATTATCAATTGGTCGATAGCCAAGGTGCAACCGAAGGCACCGTCAAGAACGAAACCGCCGAGGCGATTGCCGATATCACCTCGACCGGGGAAACCCTGCGCGCCAACGGGCTGAAGATCCTGTCGGATGGGCTGATCCATGCGTCGCAGGCGACCTTGTTCCGCGGCAAACGGTCGGACTGGACGGATGTGCAGCGCAAGACGCTCAAGACGCTGCTGAACACGCTGGATATCTGATCATTCCGCAGGCGAAAGCGCGATCCGCGCCTGCCCAAGGCGCGGATGCACCTTACGCGATAGCACCCAAGCGGCCAGCAAGCTGATGCCAGAGGCCGCGAAAACGCCCGAGACTGGCAGGGTCAGCAGGACCAGCCAAGCCGTGCCGGGGGCGAGGATGCCAGAGACATCGCGGAAACTGGCATAGACGGCGGCCATCTCGGTCCGTTCCGATGGTTTCACCGCCAGCAGGAACGGCAGACCCCCCGACACATCCAGCAGGATCAGAAAGAATGACCCGCCGACCAGTGTCAGCACCGTCAGCAATGGCCAGCCCGCAGCCAAGCCAGCCAAAGTGAATAACAGACCAGCCGTGGCAAAGCCGGTGCGCACGGCCTGCCGGATCGAATGTTTCTGCATCCAGCGCAGCATCAGTGGCGTGACAAACAGGGCTGCGTTCGACATCGACAGGACGAACCCGCCGATCCGGTCACCCAGCCCGTTTTCAATCGCATAGATCGGCAGATAGACGATATAGACCCACCAGCCGCCCGACCGGATCACCGCAAAAAGCCAGCCCGCCACCAACCTTGGCTGCGCGGCAAAGCGCGGCAGAAAGGCCAGAGGATTGGCTGGTGGCCGTTTGCTTTTGGTGATCAGCTTGCCGTTGCCCAACCGCATCCAGAAAAACAACACCAACATCGTCGTGGCGGCCAGTGCCGCGATCAGGAACGGGGCGGGGGCCCACCAGACATAAAGCGTGACACCAAGCGCCGGGCCAATTGTCCAGCCCGCCGCGCTGTAAAACAGGCGCGAGGTTTCCAGCCGGCCCAGTTGGATTTTGGCGATGTAATCCATCACATAGGCGTTGAAACAGACAAAGGTGATGACCGTGGACATCGTGTTCAGCCCCAGCCCCAAGACCACCGCCATCGGCGATCCGGTCGCGGCCAGCAGCGACCCGATCACGAACAGGCTCGCGCCGATCAGATAGGCCCAGCGCCGGGGCAGGAAACGCACGACATAAGGCACCATCAGGCCAGTGATCAGCGAGATGAGGCCGATGACGAAGTAAGCCTCAGAGATCACCTGCGCATCCTGCAAAGCATTATACATCGCCAGCGGAAAGACCGAGATCAGGATGCCGCGCGCCACAGCCTCGGTCGCGGCAAGACTTGCAAAGCCGCGCACGGAAGGGGCAGGCGCATGGCGCAGCCATTCGGGAATTCGACGTTCATGCATGGGGCGGCCTTTGACAATTGGCCGCAGATTAGCCGGATCGCGGCGCGATACAATGTCACATTGCGACGTAAAACTGCCTTTGCGCGGCGGCGCTGATCAACCCGTCCCGTCCTGCGTGATTTGCGGCGCGGCGAGCGCGACGCTGAGTCTATTCGGTCGTTCAGCGGACGCCGATCGCGGCCAGTGCTTTGGACAATTCCGGCGGCAGCGCCTCTTCATGCTGCCGGCCCTCGGGCAGATCATCGGGGGCGTCGGCCACCGGCAGATAACGCCAGCCTTGAAACGCACGTTTGGGCGTCGCGGCAACACGGATTAGGCCAGGTTTGCAGACAATCGCACAACGCCGAATATCATCCCCGCCGAAATATTCATCCAGCCGCAGGATTGGCTGACGGCACAGGATCACCCCTTTGATCACCCAATAGATTGACCCGCCATTCAGGATTTCTTCCGCGCGCTTGGGCCACATCCGGGTGATGTGGCGCGGCAGCCCATCATCGGTCTGCGCGCGCCCTGTCGCCTGCCAAGCGGCAAGATCGGCCATATCTTCAGTGCCAACCGAAAGTTTCAGCAAGTGAACAAGTTTGGTCATCTATCCCCCCCGGGATAAGGTCGAAATAAGGCCGCAATCCCGCATGACAAGGGTGCGACAAAATATATGAACGATCAAGGATAATGCCGGTTGAAACCACTACATCTTGCGGTCTAGAAGACCGTTCCAGAATCTCGTCAACTCGCCTAACATGACGCACAGACGCCGTGTCCGCCAGCATGAAAGCACATCCCATGTCCCATTTCACCGCCCCCATCGCCGAACAAATCTGGGATATGAAATATCGTTTCAAAGCCGCGGATGGCACCGCCATCGATGAAACGGTCGAGGATACATGGCAGCGCATCGCCAAATCCCTGGCCGTGGTCGAGGCGGATCCAAAGGCTTGGGAAGGCAAATTCTACGACGCTCTGGCCGATTTCAAATATCTGCCCGCAGGCCGGATCACCGCAGGTGCCGGGACCGCACGCTCGGTCACCTTGTTCAATTGTTTCGTTATGGGCACCGTGCCTGACAGCATGGGCGGCATTTTCGACATGCTGAAAGAGGCCGCTCTGACCATGCAGCAAGGCGGCGGCATCGGCTATGATTTCAGCACGATCCGGCCCAAAGGTGCCTCCGTGCTGGGTGTTGCCGCCGATGCCTCTGGTCCCTTGTCCTTCATGGATGTCTGGGACGCGATGTGCCGCACGATCATGTCGGCAGGCTCGCGCCGTGGCGCGATGATGGCCGTGATGCGCTGCGATCACCCGGATATCGAGGCGTTCATCACCGCCAAATCCGACCCCGCGCGCCTGCGCATGTTCAACATGTCGGTGCTGATCACCGATCCGTTCATGGCGGCGGTCAAATCGGATGGCGATTGGGATCTGGTATTTGGCGGGCAGGTTTACCGGACGATCAAGGCGCGTGACCTGTGGGATACGATCATGCAATCGACCTATGATTATGCCGAACCGGGCGTGATCTTCATCGACCGCATCAACCAGATGAACAACCTCAACTATTGCGAAACCATCGCTGCGACGAACCCTTGCGGTGAACAGCCCCTGCCACCTTATGGCGCGTGTCTGTTGGGCTCGATCAATATGGCGCGGCTGGTCAGCGATCCGTTCGGCGATAGCGCGCAACTGGACGGCGCCGCGCTGACCGATCTGGTCGCCACCGCCGTGCGGATGATGGACAATGTGGTGGATGCATCGCGCTTTCCGCTGCCCGCGCAGCAGGAAGAGGCGAAGAATAAGCGCCGCATCGGGCTGGGTGTGACCGGTCTTGCAGATGCTTTGCTGATGGTCGGGTTGCGCTATGGCTCGGAAGAGGCGGCAGCCCAGACCGACAAATGGATGCATGCGATCGCGCGGGCCTCTTACCTTGCTTCGGTGGACCTCGCCAAAGAAAAAGGTGCCTTCCCGCTGTTCGATGCTGACAAATACCTCGCCAGCGGTGCCATGCAGCAGATGGATGATGACGTGCGCGATGCGATCCGTGAACATGGTATCCGTAACGCGCTGCTGACATCCATCGCGCCGACCGGGACGATCAGCCTTTACGCAGGCAATGTCTCATCGGGGATCGAGCCGGTCTTTGCCTATGCCTATACCCGCAAGGTTTTGCAAAAAGACGGCACCAAGACCGAGGAAGAGGTCGTCGATTACGCCGTGAAAATGTGGCGCGACCTGAAAGGCGACACTCCCTTGCCCGATTACTTCGTCAATGCGCAAACGCTGGCCCCGCTCGATCACGTCCGCATGCAGGCCGCCGCACAGAAATGGATCGACAGCAGCATTTCCAAAACCATCAACTGCCCTGAAGATATCAGCTTCGACGCCTTCAAAGAGGTCTATATGGCCGCCTGGGACCAAGGCTGCAAAGGCTGCACGACATACCGGCCCAATGACGTGACCGGTTCTGTCCTGTCGGTCTCCGAAGAAAAACCAGCGCTTCTTATTTCCGAAAATACTCCCGCCGGAGGCGACCCGGAAGAATCTGATGTCACCGCCCCCAGCGGCGAAGTGGTCTATATGAGCGAACCGCTCGACCGGCCACAGGAGTTGGAAGGTGCGACCTACAAACTCAAATGGCCCGACAGCAACCATGCGATCTACATCACGATCAATGATCTGGTCGTCGCGGGCCACCGCCGCCCGTTCGAGATTTTCATCAATTCCAAGAATATGGAACATTTCGCCTGGACCGTCGCGCTCACGCGGATGATCTCGGCCGTGTTCCGGCGCGGCGGGGACGTCACATTTGTGGTGGAAGAGCTGAAAGCCGTGTTCGATCCGCGCGGCGGCGCATGGATGCAGGGCAAATATGTCCCGTCTATCCTTGCTGCAATTGGCGGGGTGATCGAACAGCACATGGTCTCCATCGGTTTTCTGGCGGGCGAGGGCATGGGTCTGAAAACCGACCCCACGGCAGATGTCGTCAGCCTTGGCGGCAAACGCGGCAAGGCTTGTCCATCCTGTGGATCCTATGACCTGCGAATGGTTGAAGGCTGCATGACCTGCGGGTCGTGCGGCCATTCGAAATGCGGGTAAAATTTGGGTGGTTGTTGGTGAGCGACAAGGTTCTCAGGTGGATGTCCAGATGGGGCCCGACGGGCCCCGTCTGTAGCTAAGTATCATTTCTTTCGTTATGAATTTGGCTTTTGCAGGAGTTGGATGGGCGCCAGTGGTTCCGGCACCGGCGCTGGCAGGAGCTTGTCCCGCCCGGACATGATATCTCCCTGCACCTGTTCCGTCAGGCGCTGTGCATCGCGGCGCCGGACATCTTCCAGCGCCTCGGCGACGGTGGTCTCGTCCCAGCCAAGGCGGCGCAGCCCTTCCGCCCCCATCAGCAGCGCCGATTCCACTGTCTCACGGACCTCAAAGTCCACGCCAGCGCGGATCAGTTCCATCGAATGGCCCCGGTCATAGCTGCGCGCCAGCACGGTCGCATTCGGAAACTCGTGCTGGATCAGTGTGGCAATCGCGCTGACGGCGCGGCGATCATCGACGCAGATCAGGATCACCTGCGCTTGCCTCGCGCCCGAAGCGTGCAAGATGTCCAGCCGCGTGCCATCGCCGAAATAGACCTTGAACCCGAACCGCGCTGCCTCGCGGATGCGGTCAGGATTGTTCTCGATCACCGAGACCTGCGCGCGCCGCGCGAGCAGCATTTGCAGGGCGATCTGACCAAAGCGCCCGAAGCCAATGACCAGCACCTGTCCGCGAAGACCATCTGCCTGCTCTACGCCGTCCAGCGCGGCACCCGGGGCGCGCAACAGCCGGTCGGCGGCGATCAGGATCAGCGGCGTGATCGCCATAGACAGTATTACGACCGTCGAGAAGATCGCATTCTCGCGCGCATCGATAACTCCGCCAGCCAGCGCGGCCGTGTAGAGCACAAAGGCAAATTCGCCGCCCTGGGCGAACATGACCGTCCGGCGCAGGGCGGGCAAATTGGCACCGCCAAAAGCCCGCGCAGTGGCATAAATCGCAATCGCCTTGACCAGCACATAGACCACCAGCATGGCCAGCAGCAGCGGCCATTCCGCGGCCACGATGGTCAGGTTCAGCGACATACCGACGGCAAGAAAGAACAGCCCCATCAGAAGGCCCTTGAACGGTTCGATGTCGCTTTCGATTTGATGGCGATAGCTGGAGCCAGAGAGCAGAACGCCGGCAATGAACGCGCCCATTGCCATCGAAAGGCCCACGGCATCCATCAGGAGGGCGGCTCCCAGCACGACCAGCAGAGCACCGGCACTGAGCACTTCGCGGGTGCGCGCACGCGCCAGAAGGGCAAAGAACGGATCCAGCAGCCACCGCCCGGCGACCAGTAGCGCGACCAGGCCGGCCAGCGCCAGCATCACTGCACTCAGCCCGCCCTCGCCTTGCGCGACAGGCGAAAGGAAGGCCACAATTGCCAGCAACGGCACAATCAGAAGATCTTCGAACAACAGGATAGAAACGGATTTTTGCCCCTCGATGCTGGCGATTTCACCCCGTTCCTGCAAGGTGGACATGATCACAGCCGTCGAGGACAGCACAAAGCCCGCCCCCGCAACGAAAGCGGTGATTGGTGGAAGCGCGAAAACCATTGCGCCAGCGACCGACAGCAACGCAATCGCAAGGCTTACCTGTGCTAGCCCCAGCCCAAAAATCTGCCCGCGCAGCGCCCAAAGCTTTTGCGGGCGCAGTTCCAGCCCGATGACGAACAGAAACATCACAACACCCAGTTCGGCGAAATGCAGGATCGTATCAGGATGCGTGAAAAGTCCCAGCAAAGATGGCCCAACCAACGCCCCGGCTGAGAAATATCCCAGCACCGACCCCAGTCCCAGACGCCGGAACAGCGGTACGGCAATCACCGCAGCCCCCAACAGCACGACCGCCGGGCCAATGACTGGCCCCAACCCCTCTGTGGCCATCGGGCCGCTCCTTTCAAAGTGCAACGCCCGGGCGCGAACGCGACAGGCATCGTTCAAGCTATAGATGCCACCCCCCGGGTCATTCCGGCGGCTGGCGTAGCGCCTTTGTCCATCATAACGCGAGGCGCATCGGCGGCGTTACGAATAGTTTGCCGCTCGGATCGCGAAAGTACAGGCCGTTGCTTACTTTGTTTCGCAAATAATCCAGGGCTGTGCGCCCTAAGATCAATCCACACCGTCAAGCCTTCGACGGGGGCAACACGTCCTGCCATTCAGGGTGGCGACCGATCATGGCCTTGGCGAAAGGGCAAAGCGGGATGATGACCACCTTGTCCCGCCGCGCGTCCTCGACCGCCTGCCGCACCAGCCTTTCTCCGGCCTTGCGGCCACGCAAAGCGTCGGGAACTTCGGTATGGTCGATGATGATCTTGCTTTTGCCGACGCGGCTGTAGGTCATCTCGGCCTCGACACCGTCGATGACCAGTCGGTAGCGCCCCTTCGACTGTCCATCTTCCCGCTCAACGGTGCCATCTGTCTCAGAGACGGTCGGCGTCAATGCGGCAGTCGCGGCGCGCACCTTGCGCGGCTGCCCCTGCGCACATTCCAGAAGATCACGGTCCCATCCGCCGAGGTCGGCCGCAGCCTCGTAGGTGGAGACCAGAAACGCCATCAGAGCCTCGTCGGGATCGGCCGCAGTCTGCACGGCATCGTAGGGCAGTATGAATTCCGACAGGCCCTCATGCCAGAAGGCCGCCTCGGGCCGGACCGGCGCAGCTCGATACGCGCCGGGCGCCGGATAGGCGTAAGCATAGAAAGCGGGGTAGTCGATGCCATTGCCGCCCGGCCAGAAACCTGCCGAAGATACTTCCCGGTCATATGCTTCCTGCGCCACGTTATCTGGCAGCGAAGGAATTCCCGCAGGATGGAGCGGCGCGCGCCGCCCGGAGAAACGGGTGACCGCGAGATCCATTGCTCCCCAGAACAGGTGAACGGGACTGGACTTGCCCAGAAAAGATGTCCGGAACCTGCCCAATACCCTGTCGATCGCCACCAATGCCTGATGATAGCGCTGCACCGCATCTCGGTCATAAGGCCGGTCGCGATGATCCTCGCTGAATGGGATGGGGTTCGGCACCTCGTTCGGGGTGTCGTTGAAGGTCGGCGTGCCGCCGAGGTCGGTAATCAGTTGCGCGAAGTTTGCGCGAAACGCCGCGACCGTCGACGGCCCAAGCGCGAACATGGCAGTGCGGCCATTGCCGCAGGTGCCTATCACCTTGTGCTCACGGAAGTCGAAACGAATTTCGATGCCCGGACCGTCCGGGATCGGCGAGGAGGTCAGGCCGGTCGGCGCGACATAGAAAGTAGCGTTCCAGGAATGGTTGAGCCACGGCGTGTGCGCGAGCCGGTATTTTCCAACGATTTGCAGATACAGATGCAGGGCGGAACAGGTCTCCCGCCATCCAAGGTAGTCGAGGGGAGGCCATTTGTTGGTCATTATGCGTTTTCTCCGTCCAACATTCGCTTCTTCGCGGGCATTGCTTTCGTTTGCGTGGCGAGCCTTGGCTCAAGGTAAATAATCACTGGTTCACGTCAATCTGGCAAGTCTATGTGCTCGTCACGGTCATCAACCGGAAGATCGAACCGACCCTTGCCCCAGTTCGCGGCGCGCCATTCGGCCTTAGCCTCTTCGATGCGGCGTAGAAGATTTCTGACAGCATCGTCGCAGGAGCGACCGCGCCATAAGCTCTGCCAAGGATCAACTGCACGGAGATCCCGTCATCCTCTATTGCCGGGAGCGTGTTTTTGTCGTGATGCTCGAAACTTGGCGCCACGTCTTCACGGCTGTCGGGTAGCGCCAGCCGGGTCTGGATGCCGAACAGGCTGTTCGGACCGCTGCGGGCAACCGCCGAACTGCGTTCCGAATGGGTCACGCCATTCCCGGCGACCATCCAGTTCAACGCACCAGGGCTGATGATCTGATCGGCGCCAGTGCTGTCGCGGTGACTCATCTCAGTAAGCCGGCAAATTAGTTACTCATTGACACGGCCTAGCAAGTCATGACATCGGTGTCATGACATCGGTGTCATAGTGATTTGTATGCACAGTTGGCGATGCGCTGTCTTTGGAGGGGGGCGAGGGGAGGATTATGGCTACAATATATGATGTCGCGCGTGCAGCCGGCGTGTCGGCGAAAACTGTGAGCCGCGTTTTGAACAGTGACGCCCCTGTCAAGACCGCCACCCGGGAACGGGTCGAGGCCGCGATTGCCGCTCTTGGTTTTGTGCCTTCAACTGCTGCCCGCATGATGCGGTCTAACCGGTCGGGGCTCATCGGGCTCATCACGGGTGCGATCTCGCAGACAACGGATCAGCCCGCCAGCCATGGTCTGCCCGATTTGGTGATCGTCCAAGCCATCCAGCGCGGCATTGCCTCAAGCGGTATGACCGTCATGATCGCCGATACCGGCGGTCAGTCCGATCAGGTCGCGCCACTGGTACAGACCTTCCTGGAGCACCGGGTGCAGGGGTTGATCTATGCCGCCGATTTTCATCAGCGTGTTGCCTTACCGCTTGTTCCCAAAGGCTTTCCGCTGGTGCTCGCAAATTGCTTTGACGATGCGGGCACGCCCTCGATCGTTCCTGACGATCGGCGCGGCCAGCACATGCTTGTCGAGCGCTTGCTCCGGGCCGGTCACCGGCGGATCGGCTACCTCACACTGGGTCGCCAGATGGTGGCAACCCAGCTGCGCACCGAGGGCTATCGCAGCGCTCTGGACGAGGCAGGTATTGCCTACGACCCGGCGCTTGTCGTGCTGGCCTATATCGATGATGCCAAGCTTGGCAGCAAACTGCTGTGGGATGCGATCGACCGGCTGATGTCTTTGCCGGAGCCGCCTACGGTGCTGTGTTGCGGCAATGACGCGATGGCGATGCGTGTCTATGGAATCCTGCGTTCGCGCGGCCTGCGGGTGCCGCAGGACATTTCTGTTGCCGGGTTCGATGACCACAGGATCATCGCGGAAACGCTTTATCCGCCACTTACCACCGTCGAATTGCCTTATGCCGCTATCGGTGCGCGTGCGGCGGAACAGTTGCTTTCGTTGATCGAATCCGGCCCCGACCGTAACGCCGACAGGATGCCGACCCTCGTGGCGGGTCCGGTCATCTGGCGCGAGTCGGTGCTGAGTCGGACGCCAATTGTCGAATTTCAAAACCAAGGGAGAGAGAGACTATGACAATGATGAAATTGAGTGCAAGTGTGCTCGCCTTATTGGCTGGCACCGCCGCTTCGGCGCAGACCGAATTGTCGATGTGGTATCATGGCGCCGGAAACGTTGTGGAGAGTGAGATCCTCAATGGTATCGTCAGCGACTTCAACGAAAGCCAGTCCGACTATGTCGTGTCTATCGAGAGCTTTCCTCAAGGTGCTTATAACGACAGCATCGTTGCCGCCGCACTCGCAGGTAATTTGCCCGACATCATGGATGTCGACGGGCCGGTCATGCCGAACTGGGCCTGGGCCGGCTATATGCAGCCGCTGCTGATCGACGAAGAGATTATTGCGGATTTTCTTCCCGGAACGAAGGGCTATTACAACGATCAGCTTTATTCTGTTGGTTTCTGGGACGCGGCGGTGGCCCTGGTCACGCGTCAGTCCATCCTTGATGAACTCGGACTGCGTACGCCGACACTGGACGAGCCATGGACCGGCGAGGAATTCAACGCGGCTCTGGAGGCGGCCAAGCAGAGCGGCAATTACGATTATGCGATCAATCTTGGGATGGCCGATGCGGGGGAATGGTATCCCTATGCGTTCAGCCCGTTCCTGCAGTCTTTCGGTGGCGACATCATCGACCGCGACACCTATCAGACCGCTGAGGGCGTGCTGAACGGTGACGAAGCAATAGCCTTTGGCGAATGGTGGCAGAGCTTGTTTGAGGCAGGCTATGCACCCGGCACGAGCCAGGATCCCGCTGACCTGCAGACAGGTTTCACCGATGGTCGGTTTGCCTTCAGTTGGACCGGAAACTGGATGGCGCTGAATACGCTTCTGGCTTTTGAAGACACCCTGTTTCTTCCTGCCCCAGATTTCGGCAGCGGGCCGAAGATCGGTGCCGCAAGCTGGCAGTTCGGCGTATCCGCGACGTCCGAACACCCCGAGGGAGCCGCTGCCTTCATCGCGTTCGCGCTGCAAGATGAGTACCTTGCCGCATTCTCGAACGGTATCGGGCTTATCCCTGCGACACCGACCGCAGCGGAGATGACGGAATACTACAGCGAAGGTGCGCCTATGGCGGTGTTCTTCGATCTATCGGCCGCCCAAGGGACGCTCCGGCCTGTCACGCCCGGCTATGTGGTCGCGGCGAAGGTGTTCGAGAAAGCTCTGGCTGACATCGCCAATGGCGCTGATGTGGCCGATACGCTCGATGCTGCGGTGGATGAGATTGATACCGATATCCAGCGCAACAGCGGATATAACTGAGTGCCGCGGGCTCCGGCGCGGGCGCGCTGGAGCCTTTTTTCCATTGGAAATGAGTGAACGGGGCTGACCATGGCACGCGCCAGCAAACTGACAACCAATACCGCTGCCGGATGGGCGATGGCGCTGCCGGGTTTCGGCCTGATTGCGATGTTTATTATCTTGCCCTTCTTTTTCGCGATTGCGCTTTCGTTTACCAATCAGCGGCTTATTTCGCCAAACCCGACGCAGTTCATCGGTATGGCCAATTATAGCCAGCTGCTTGGTGTCGGGATCACGACGATCCAGCCCGAGCGCGACGATGAAGGCGAGATCATTCGCAATGCCGCCGGTGCGCCCGAATATCCGCGCCTGCGCAGCATCGTCCGGGGCAATCCAGATTTTGCCAATCTCGAAGGCATGCGCGAATGGTTCTCGTGGGAAACTGGCGATGAGGCGCGCAGGATCGTGCTTGCACGTGACGTGGTGTTTATGAAAGCGCTGGTGAATACAGTGCTTTTCGTCATCATCGTAGCACCGGTTCAGGCGACAATCGCGCTCGGGCTGGCATTGCTGATCAATCAGCGCCTGCGCGGGATCAGCTTTTTCCGCGCTGTTTATTTCATGCCCGTCGTCGTCTCAATCGTGGTTGTGTCGCTGTTGTGGCGGTTCATTTACGACGGCAATAATGGCCTTTTGAACAATATGCTGGCCGCTTTGACCTTTGGCTGGTTCGAAGGTCATGACTGGCTTGGGGATCCGTCGACAGCTCTTGGCGCGATCATGGTGATGTCAATCTGGCAAGCGGTCGGTTTTCACATGGTGATCTGGCTGTCCGGCCTGCAAACAATTTCGCCGACGCTTTATGAGGCTGCCGCCATCGAGGGTGCATCAAAAACGCAGACTTTTCGCTATGTGACATGGCCGGGCCTTCGCAATACTGCAGTGTTGATCCTGATCGTCATCACCATGCAGGCCTTTGCCCTGTTCGCGCAGATTGACGTCATGACCAATGGTGGCCCCCGCGACAGCACACAGACCATCGTCTTTCAAGCCGTTGAGCGCGGCTATAGCCGGCAGGACATTTCGGGTGGTTCAACCATATCGGTGCTGCTGTTCTTGCTGGTCCTGACGATCAGCCTGATTCAAGGCATCCTCACACGGGAGAAAACGTAATGGCCGCTATCAGCCCCGACAACACCGGATTGAGGCTTGCTGTGCGCTACGCGGTACTCTCGTTGATCGCGGTCGTCTTTCTGTTTCCGTTGGTATTCATGGTGATTTCATCGCTGAAGCCGGATGCGCAATTGCTGGCCGACACGGCAAGCTTGCGGGCGTTTCTGCCGGTGGGTGACATCTCTTTGGACAATTACACCGCAGCATTCGCGCGGGCGCCTGTCGGGCTCTTTGTCTTCAACTCTGTTCTAGTGACAGGCGTTACAGTGTTGTTTTCACTATTCATCTGCTCGCTTGCGGCCTTTTCCTTCGTGTTCTTGCGTTGGCGTGGCCGGGGACCACTTCTTACGATTATCGTGGCTACGCTGATTGTGCCTTTCGAGACAATTGCGATCCCGCTGTTATTGATCGCAGCCAACCTGCCGTGGATCGGGATGGACGGTGTGCAGATCGGCTGGCTGAACACTTACCGTGTTCAGATCATCCCGTGGATCGCGGATGGGCTGACGATCTTTCTGTTCGTCCAGTATTTCAAAGACCTGCCAAATGAACTGATCGAGGCGGCCCGCGTCGAAGGGGCGTCGTCATGGACGATCTATCGCCGGATCGTCATGCCGCTCGCCGGTCCGGTTCTGGCCACCGCTGCGATCCTGAAGTTTCTGGTGATGTATAACCAATACCTCTGGCCCTTGATGGTCGTCCAGCAAGAGGGTTACCGGCCCGTCATGGTCGGACTGCAGTATTTCTTTCAACTTAACCGCGCATGGGGCGAGATCATGGCCTATCTCAGCATGATCACCGTGCCTGTGCTCGCCTTCTATCTCTATATGCAACGCGCCTTTATCGCCTCGATCGCCTCGACAGGCGTCAAGGGCTGATCACTAGCCAACAGGAAAACACGATGACACTCGCACTTGACACGCACTGGATCTGGGACAGCTGGTATCTGCATGACGGTACCCGCTGGCATGGCTATTATCTCAAAGCGCCCAAATCCTTGGGCGACCCAGATCTGCGCCATTTCAATGTCGCGCAGGGCCATGCCGTCAGTGATGATCTGGTGAACTGGGAGCATCTGGGAACCTGTTTTGCCCCGAGTGAGACCGGACCGGCGTTTGACGATACCACGACATGGACCGGGTCGACATTGCGTGGGGATGACGGGCTATGGCATCTTTTCTATACTGGCGGCGGATCGGCCGAGAAAGGGATGTATCAGCGGATCGGCCATGCCACATCGACTGATCTGCATTCATGGAAACGCGTCGCAACGGCGACCGGCGATCCGGGGTTCTGTCTGGATCTGACCGGAAAGCACGCTGATCTTTATGAGAAAGATCATGCCATCGGCCATTGGCACGACCGCGCCATGCGCGACCCTTGGGTGATGCGCGACCCAGAAGGCGATGGCTGGCTGATGTATTTCACGGCCCGTGCGCCGGGTATCACCGAGCCGAATGCGGGCGGTGCCATCGGCTTTGCGACGTCGCCTGACCTTTACACATGGACGTTGCAGCCACCTGTTTTTACCGGCGATTATGGGCAGCTTGAGGTGCCGCAGGTGTTCGCGGTCAACGGCCAATGGTATTGCCTCTTCTGCACATCGGCGGAACATTTTTCGCAGGCGCGGGCAGCCGCTACGCCAGGCGGACCGGTGACAGGCTCGCATTACCTGATGGGGGATAGCCCGCGCGGGCCATGGCGGGTCGCGCCCGGCTTTCTGGACGGTGACCTGCCGTGCCGTCGCTATGCCGCAAGGATCTGTGACACGGCGCATCATGGTGGTGAAGGGTTGGTCATCATGGGGTTTGCCGATAGCGGCAAGGACAGTTTCAAGGGCTATGTGATGGACCCTGAACCGGTTGTCATCGCCCCGGATGGCACGCTGTCTGTCCAGCGCCTGTCACAAGCAGCGGAGTAGATTAGCATGGCACAAGTCAGTTTGCGGAATGTGCGCAAGGCATTCGGCGCGGTCGAGGTGATCAAGGGCGTCGATATCGAGATTGAAGATGGCGAATTCGTTGTTTTCGTCGGCCCGTCCGGCTGCGGGAAATCCACCTTGCTACGTATGATCGCGGGGCTGGAGGATATCACCAGCGGTGAGCTTGAGATCGACGGCGTGCGGATGAATGACCGCCAGCCAAAGGATCGCGGGATCGCAATGGTGTTCCAGACCTATGCGATCTTTCCGCATATGACCGTGCGCGAAAATGTTGCTTTTGGCCTGACGATCAAAAAAACACCAAAGGCCGAGGCGGCGGCAAAGGTCGCCGAGGCGGCGCGCATCTTGCAGATGGAGCATCTGATGGATCGCAAACCCAGCCAGCTTTCCGGCGGGCAACGCCAGCGTGTCGCGATCGGGCGGGCCATTGTGCGTGATCCGAAGGTGTTTCTGTTCGACGAACCCCTGTCCAATCTCGATGCGGCCTTGCGGATGGATATGCGGATGGAGATCGGCAAACTTCACCAATCTCTTGGCGCATCCATGATCTATGTGACCCACGATCAGGTCGAAGCGATGACGCTGGCCGACAAGATTGTGGTCTTGAAAGACGGTCTCGTGATGCAAGTTGGCACACCGATGGAGCTTTACCACGCTCCCGAGAACTTGTTTGTTGCGGGATTTTTGGGGGCACCATCGATGAACTTCATTGATGTGAAAGTGACGGACATGGGCCAGGAACTTGCTACTGTCGAGAATACTGCGATGCAGCCCATCACGGTGGCGCATAAAGGTCGGTCGCTGACTGTGGGAGGTAAGGGCGTTCTGGGTATTCGTCCGCAATATCTGCGTCCTGTCCCGCCATCCGAGGGCATGTTGTACGGCAAGGTCGCGCTGATCGAGCGGCTGGGATCTGAAACCGTGGTTGAAGTCATATTAAAGGACGGCGAGAAGGTCATCGCGGCTTTGGGCGAAGATCGCATTCTCGCGCCAGGCACCGAGATCGGATTACGCTTTGATCCGGCCCAGGCACATCTGTTTCCCGATGATGCAACCCAACGCATGACCACTCACTGATGCGCCCTGACTGGGAGCGTTCCAATAGGTGTTTGGTCACCCAGCGTCTTTGACAAGCTGCGGCAATGTCCGCTCCAGCCCCGCCCAGCCCGCAGGTTGCCACCCGAGCGCCTGCAGGTTGTCACAGCACATTACGCTGATGGGCGTATCGCTGGAGGGCGGCGGTATGTGAGGGGACGCGGTGAGCGATTTCACCCGCATCAGCAGGTCATGCCGGTCGAGCAGGATGTCCGAGGCGTTGAAGGTGCCCTGCGCCGTGCAACCCAGCAAAAGGCGCACCGCTGTGGCGAGGTCGGCACCATGCAGTTCTGTGCTGCGGCGAGATGAGATTGGCCGCCCGGCCAGAAAGTCGGCGAAAAGGCCGGTCCACTTATGGCCGGGACCGGGCCCATAGATGCCAGTGGCGCGGATTGCGGCGGTGCTGAACCCGGGCCCGTTCAATGCCTGCAAGGCCTGTTCCGCGTCCCATTTGACCTGTCCGTAAAGGGTGGTGGGCAATGGTGGCAGATCCTCGGTCAAACAGGTGCCGGGTGGATAGCCATCATAGACCGCGCGCGTGCTGAGGAAGATCGCACGCGCCACACCTGCGGCCTTGGCCGCTTCAAACAAGGCGACCGTGCCGTCGAGGTTGGCGCTGATAAAACCTGCGGGATCATCCGCTTCGCCACCGCGATAACGCCCCGGCGCGTGATGGAAGGCGCAATGCACCAGCGCGTCGCAACCGCTCAGATCCGGGCGGTCGCCTAGCCTGTAGTCGGGGCGGGACAAAGCGAGGACACCATCACCGGCGGCCAAAGCGTCAGCCACGATAAAGCGACCGACAAGGCCGGTGCCGCCGGTGATGGCGATCCTCATCTTGGGTTGGGCAGGCTGGCAGGGTCCGGCACCGGCCCGTCGCCGGCATGGGCGCGCCACAGGTCGATCAGAACGCGCAGTTGATCAGCTTTGGCATGATCCTGCCATGGCTTTTCATATTGAAAATGCAGGACATGGATATCACGCCAGTGCCACAGCTCGGGCAGGTTGAACCAGACATATTGCAGCATATTCATAAAGACCGGCAGCCCGAGCCAATCTGGAAAGTAGTGCTGCAAGAATGTCTGGTCGGTGCGCCGCCAGAACGCATCCGGCTGATCAAGCCTGATCAGCATCGCATCAAAAGTCGCCGGATCAGGCCGCGCCGTGAAGACACCGGAATTCATCCGTTGGAAATCGACGAGGCTCTCATAGACATTCGGGGCGGCGCAGAATTCCGGAAAATCGAACAGCCTGTCGATATTCTTTAGCACCAATGTATCTGCATCCAGAAAGATGACCCTGTCATAGGGCAATTGCCAGAGCCGCAGCTTGGCGAAATTATCCAGCGGCGTGTGAAAATCAGGTTTTGTGCCTTTTTTGAAGGGTGCAGCGCAGTGAAGGTTCTGCGTCGCATGGCGCAAATTGAAAGCGTCCGACGTCGGCAGCAGGTCAACCTTGTGCATGATCGCGCCAAGCGCCGCCAGCGGCGCAAGCACGTCCTGCGTCACGCCGCCGGTATGCATCACGACCTTGTCCGCCCGCGTCCCCGACAGGTTGAGCGAGCGCAGCAGGGCCTTGGCCCCCAAGGCGAAATCAGCATTGGTGACTAAGGTGACATAGGCATGCGTGCTCATGAAACGGATTTCAGCCGCTTGTGTTCGGGATCGATTTCGACCCGCGTCGCCAATTCCTTGGTCCAGGCGCTGACAGCGGGGACACGGGCGCGGTCGATGCGATGGGCAAATTTCCGGGCGATCTCGACCACTTCGTCCATCAGACCATCGGCCAAGGTCGTCGGGTTCAGCCCCAGCGCGAGGAATTGATCATTCTTCACGATCAGATCATTCTCGGCCGCTTCTTTGCGCGGATTGGGTAGCCAGGCGATCTGCGCGCCGGTCAGGCGTGCGACCATCTCGGCCAGATCGCGGATACGGTGGGTTTCGGTCATCTGGTTGAATATCTTGACCCGGTCACCCGCCTTGGGCGCATCCGACAGGGCGAGTTCAACACAGCGCACAGAATCGCGGATATGGATAAAGGCGCGCGTCTGCCCGCCAGTGCCATGCACCGTCAATGGATAGCCGATAGCAGCCTGAATTAAAAACCGGTTCAGCACCGTGCCGAAATCGCCGTCATAATCGAAACGGTTGATCAATTGCGCATGGCGCTGAGTCTGGTTGGTATGGGTGCCCCAGACGATACCCTGATGCAGGTCGGTGATCCGCAGCCCGTCATTCTGGGCGTAAAACTGGAACATCACCTGATCCAGCGATTTGGTCATGTGATAGACCGATCCGGGACGCGTCGGATAAAGGATTTCCTGCGCTTTTTTGCCGGCAGGCGTGTCGATCTCGACATCGAGATAGCCTTCGGGGATCGGCGCACCGACGCTGGAATAGCCGTAAACGCCCATCGTCCCCAGATGCACCAGATGCGCGTCGATGCCGGTTTCCACCATCGCGGTCAGCAGATTATGCGTCGCGTTGACGTTATTGTTGACAGTATAGACCTTATGGCGGTCTGATTTCATCGAATAGGGTGCTGCGCGCTGTTCGGCAAAATGAATGATGGCATCGGGGCGCTCAGCCTCCAGCCATTGGCGCAGGCGCTGATATTCCCTGGCGATATCAAGCAGATGGAAATGCAAGGTTCGCCCGGTTTCCTGTTTCCAGATCCGGCAACGTTCCTGAATACTGTCCATCGGTGTGAGCGACTGAACCCCCAGCTCGGTATCGATCCAGCGGCGCGACAGATTGTCGATGATATGCACCTCATGGCCGGCATTCGAGAGGTGCAGCGTGGTGGGCCAGCCGCAAAATCCATCACCGCCAAGAACCGCTATTTTCATCGCATTATTCCTTGATGTCAGAGGCCCACCCTGCGCGGGTCCTGCGCAATTTCAAGACAGGATACAATCGCGCGTTGCATCTGTCATATTAAAGTTTTGTGTCGGTGCCGGTCCGCCGAACAACGCCTTTTCGCTCAGGTAATGACTGCTATGCGCCCGACATCCGGCCCTGTCCTGACGCGATCATCTCGCACGTCGCATTCTCCAATGCAGGCCGCTCCACCGCGCGAAAAGGCCTTGGGTTGTCGTTGTCATGGTATCTCCTCCCTCTCGTGTAAATGTGTCAGGCGGTCAGGCGCAGCCCCTCTCCCGTGGTTGCGGACAGCGTTTCCCAAGATGGGTCGCGACTCCAGCAGACGGGCCAGCATCACCGGCTCCATCGCGTTCATCTGCAATTCCCCCGCCTTGTCGGCCATCGTCGCGGTCAGGTCATTGCCGATGACCGCATAGCAGACCTGATTGACCAATTCGGAGATGACCGGATTGACCTTGCCCGGCATGATTGACGACCCGGCCGCCACCGGCGGCAGGCTCAGTTCGTCCAGTCCCGCGCGCGGGGCCGCTGGACAGCAGACGCAGGTCGGATGCGATCCTGGACAACCGCACCGCCGTCGGTTTGAGTGCCTGCGACATCTGCAACAGCCCGCCCTGATGATATCCCGCGGCGAACAGATCCGCGGCGGATCAGCCATTTGCCGCGACAGATGCCCTTTTGGGCTTGGCAAAGCCGCTCCGACTGGTCAGTAGATCTGCCATGTTGCCACGCTCTTTCAAATCCGTCTGGAACCATTTCCGCTATCTTCCGCTGCTGTCCGTTCTGACCGTGTCGCGCGCGCGGCGGTTCGAAAAGAGGTCGCGTGCCTTGGGGTCCGCGGTCGGTTTCGTCATGCGCTGGTTTCCTCCTGCACAATGGCGTTTTGACCGCGAGGTGCTGCGCGTCTTTCCGCAAATGCCTCGCCATGAACGGGCGCGATTGGGGCAGGCGATGGGGCGCGCAATGGGGCGGACGTTGTTCGAGATTTACCATTGCGCCGAATTCCAGACCCGGCAGGACAAGTTCCATGCCTCTGGGCCGGGACTTGCGGCGCTGGCCGCGGCCCGTGCGGCAGGGCAGGGTGCCGTCATCGTCTCGGGCCATTTCGGCCAATGGGAAGCGGTGCGTGCCGCGCTGAAAGCGCGCGATATGGAAACCGGTGCCATCTATCGCCGCCAGCCTAACCCGCATTACCAGCGTCGGTTGTTGGCGGGGATCGAGGCGGGCGGCAAGCCGATCCTTGAAACCGGGCGTGCCGGAACCAAATCTCTGGTCCGGCACCTGCGCAGCGGCGGGTTCATGGCCATTCTGCTTGATGAGAAATATGCCGATGGCGTGCGGCTGCCGTTTCTGGGGCATTCTGCCTTAACGTCACTGGCAGCGGCGGAACTCGCGTTGAAATACGATCTGCTGATGCTGCCCGCCTATGGGATACGCCGCGCGGATGGCGATAGTTTCGATGTGGTGTTCGAGGACCCGATCCCGCATTCTGATGCACAGACCATGACACAGACCTTTAACGACAGCCTGTCAGCACGAATTCGCGCGACTCCCGATCAGTGGTATTGGATGCTGCGTCGCTGGAATGACGCGTGACCCTGCAAAGGGCACCGGGAATGATTTCAAATTGATCATGGAACAGGTGCTGCTTTTACGGCATGATCAATTTATTCAGATCATTTAGGGACATTGGACTATGACTCTTGCAGTCCCGAACATTAAATCCTGCACCGATTGCCCGATTCGCTATAACGCTGTCTGCTCAAAATGCGAACCTGACGAAATGGGGATGCTGGAGCAGATCAAATATTATCGGTCATATGCCGCAGGTCAGACGATTTTCTTTGCCGGCGACCCGTTGGAATTTGTCGGGTCGCTTGTTTCAGGTGTGGCCAGCCTGACCCGCACGATGCCGGATGGACGGGTGCAAATGGTGGGGCTGTTGCTGCCTGCCGATTTCCTGGGCCGGCCCAACCGCGACACGATTGAGTGTAATGTCACCGCAGAAACGGATGTGATGCTGTGCTGTTTCCGACGTAAACCATTTGAGAAACTGATCAACGAGACCCCGCATGTCGGCCAGCGCCTGCTGGAAATGACATTGGACGAGCTCGATGCCGCCCGCGAATGGATGCTGGTGCTGGGCCGCAAAACCGCACGGGAAAAGATCGCATCTCTGCTTTACATGATCGCGACGCGGATGGTGAAACTCAAACCCGGCGCCGTTCCTCAGGTGTCATTCACCCTGCCGATCACCCGCGAGACGATGGCAAATTACCTTGGCCTGACCATTGAAACCGTCAGCCGCCAGATGTCGGCGTTGAAGAAAGACGGTGTCATCAGCTTTGACGAACGGCGTGAGATCAAGGTGCCTGATCTTGAGGATCTGAAGGTCGAAACGGGTGAGGATGTGTTTTAAGGCAAGCGACTGTCGGTGCCGCTGCGATCTGGGCGCGCGAATTCAATCAGGTCCCAGCGATTGCCCCAAGGGTCGGACCAGACGGCGACCCGCCCGTAAGCCTCAACGCGCGGTGGTTCTTCGAACTGGATACCTGCGGCCAGCATCTGCCTATAATCGGTTTCGAAATTGGTGGTTTCCAGAAACAGCCAGACCCGCCCGCCGCCTTGATCACCAATGGCGTTTATCTGGCGTTCCCCCACAGCGCGTGCGAGCAGGATCTCGGTATCGCCGCCTGCAGGGGCGATCCGGACCCAACGCTTGCCGTGGCCGAGATCGGTATCCTCCCGACAGGTAAAGCCAATGCGCAGGAAGAACGCCAGCGCGTCGTCATAATCCGGGACAAGCAGAGAAAAGAATGCGATGCGATTGGCCATAAAATTGGCTAGCAAGAAAGCGCGCTGGGCTCAAGCGGCGGGGCGAACAGTCCCGACGACAGTGCGTAGGTCGGGGTTCTCCCCGACTTACCGCAGTCTCTCCCGATCACGCCCTACCGCGACATCAGGATCGGGCGATCGGCCCGTTCCAGTAAACTCCGCGTCGCCCCGCCGAACACTGCCTCGCGCAGCCGCGAATGCCCATAGGCACCGCTGACGATCAGCTCTGCTCCGACCTCACGCGCGCGGCGCAGCAGGATATCGCCCACCTGCGGTTCGGTGCGGGCCAGCACGGCAACCTCTGACCTTGTCCCATGGCGCATCAGATATTGCGCCATCGCCCCACCCGGATCGGACCGGTCGGCGGCATGGCTGGGCGGGTCGACAATGCAGATGTCAGCGATATCTGCCTGTTGCAGCAAAGGCAGGGCGGCACGGGCTGCGGCCAAAGCCTCTGCCCCGTCATTCCAGCCCATCAGAATATGACCACCGGCACTTGGCGCTTTGCAGCCCTGCGGGATCATCAACACCGGGCGTTCGGCGGCGAAAAGGCAGGCCTCGACCAATGTTTCGGCATCCAGGTTGTCCTGATAGGGGCGCGGCAGGATCACCAGATCACAGAACCGCAATTTGCGCGCCAAATACGCCGTCAGGGCTGGTCCTTGCACCGTCGCGGCCTGCAGCCCCCAGCGCAGGATTTCCCCTTGCATCCGGGATTTGACCCATAGCTCCAGCTGGTCCCGCTCTTCCATTGCGTCGCGGGTCTGGCGTTCGATCCCCAGCGCATCGGTTCCCATGTAATAGGTATTCGTTTCGCTGTGGCAGATCGTCACGACGAAGATATCCAGATGCGCATCCATGCGGCCCGCCAGCGCAATTGCGGCATCCAATGCATCAGTGGCATGGTCGATCTGCGTCAGCACGGTCGCAATGATCTTATAGGTCATCAAATGCCTTTCTCCGTCAGATGTTGCGCGGGCTGCGTTGCCCTCTCTATGCCGCGCGGCCCGGTGCTTTGTCTTGATCCACATCAAAGACGATCCTCGCCCCCATCCGCATAAGCCGATCATCGGCAAAGGATCGCGCCCATGTGCGGGGCGATGGAAGAAGGGAAATTCCATGGGGAATTATGTGAAACTGGCGGCATTGGGGGCGGTGGCCCTGTTTGCGGCGATGGCGGCCAATTGGGGGCGTGATACGGCCTATATTGTCCATGCGATGATTATCTTGTGCGTGTCAGGGTTCATGTTCGTGCGCGTGTTGCGCCAGATGGAACAACCGAGCGTGGCGGCCCCCACCGGCTATATGGATGATGTGGTCCGCGCCGGGGTGATCGCGACGACATTCTGGGGGGTCGTGGGCTTTCTGGTCGGCGTGGTGATCGCCTTCCAACTGGCCTTTCCGCAGCTGAATTTCGATCTGCTGCAACCCTATGGCAATTTCGGCCGGCTACGCCCGCTGCACACGTCTGCGGTGATTTTCGCCTTCGGCGGCAATGCTCTGATCATGTCGTCCTTTTACATCGTGCAGCGCACCTGTGGCGCGCGGCTTTGGGGCGGCAATCTGGGTTGGTTCGTGTTCTGGGGTTACAACCTGTTCATCGTGCTGGCCGCGACGGGTTACCTGCTGGGTGCCACCCAATCGAAAGAATATGCCGAGCCGGAATGGTATATCGATATCTGGCTGACCATTGTCTGGGTTGCTTTCCTTGCTGCGTTTCTTGGCACGTTGTTCAAGCGGCAGGAACGGCACATCTATGTTGCTAACTGGTTCCTGCTGGCCTTCATCGTCACAGTCGCGATGCTGCATATCGTCAACAACCTGAGCATCCCGGTCAGCATCTGGGGCAGCAAATCTGTGCAGATCTTCTCGGGTGTGCAGGATGCCATGGTGCAATGGTGGTATGGCCATAATGCCGTGGGCTTTTTCCTGACAGCGGGCTTTCTGGGCATGATGTATTACTTTGTGCCGAAACAGGCGGGCCGCCCGATCTTCAGCTATAAACTGTCGATCATCCATTTCTGGGCGCTGATCTTTCTTTATATCTGGGCCGGTCCGCACCATTTGCATTATACAGCTTTGCCGGATTGGGCCTCGACCCTTGGCATGGTGTTTTCGATCATCCTGTGGATGCCGAGCTGGGGCGGCATGATCAACGGTCTGATGACCCTGCAAGGGGCATGGGACAAGCTGCGCACTGATCCGATCATCCGCATGATGGTGATCAGCCTCGCCTTCTACGGCATGTCCACATTCGAAGGGCCGATGATGTCGATCCGCGCGGTCAATTCGCTGTCACATTACACCGACTGGACCATCGGGCATGTGCATTCCGGCGCGCTTGGCTGGAACGGGATGATTACTTTTGCAGCACTTTACTTCCTGACACCGAAACTCTGGGGGCGTGCGCAGATGTATTCCATGTCCGCGATCAACTGGCACTTCTGGTTGGCGACGATCGGTATCATTCTTTACGCCGCCTCGATGTGGGTCACCGGGATCATGGAAGGCCTGATGTGGCGCGAAGTCGATGCCAACGGGTTCCTTGTGAACAGCTTTGCCGACACCGTTTCCGCGAAATTCCCGATGTATGTCGTGCGCGGTCTGGGCGGGGTTCTGTATCTGACCGGCGGGATCATCATGGCCTGGAACATCTTCATGACGATCAGGGGTGGCGTCAAAGTCACTGCCCCGGTCGGCGTGCCAGCAGAATAGGAGCCAGATCAGATGTCTGAAACACCAAATACCCCCGTCAAAGGCTTTCTGTCGAAACACGCGATCCTCGAACGCTCGCCCACTTTGCTGCTTGTCACCTCGCTCGTCGTGGTGGCGATTGGCGGGCTGGTGGAAATCGTGCCGCTGTTCTATCTGGAAAACACCATCGAAAAGGTCGAAGGCGTGCGCCCTTATGCGCCGCTGGAACTGGCCGGGCGCGATGTCTACATCCGCGAAGGCTGCTACAATTGCCACAGCCAGATGATCCGTCCAATGCGGGACGAGGTGGAACGGTACGGCCATTATTCGCTTGCGGCGGAATCGATGTATGACCATCCGTTCCAATGGGGATCGAAACGCACAGGGCCCGACCTTGCTCGGGTCGGCGGAAAGTATTCCGATGCCTGGCATCTGGATCACATGATCGACCCGCAATCCGTGGTGCCGGAATCGATCATGCCGGGCTATGCCTTTCTGCTCGATAACTATGTCAACGCGGATCACACCGCCGATCTGGTGCGCACGCATAGCATCATCGGCGTGCCCTATACGGAAGAGATGATCACGCTCGCGGTCTCTGACGTGCTTGCCCAAGCCGATCCAAATACCGAGGCCTATGACGATCTGTTGGAACGTTATCCGGGCGCACAGATCCGCAACTTTGATGGCCGCCCCGGTGTGTCGGAAATGGATGCGCTGATCGCCTATCTGCAAATGTTGGGCACGACGGTCGATTTCTCGACCTTCACGCCCGACGCGAGCCGGTAAGGGGGCAGCCATGGATTACCAAACACTCTGGCAGCAGATCCGCGACAATTGGTTGCTCATCTGGATGGGCACATTCTTTCTCGCGGTGATCATCTGGGCCTTCCGCCCCGGCAGCCGCAAAATCGATGCCGATATCGCCAATATCCCCTTCCGACATGAGGACAAGCCGGTCACCCCGGACCAGCCAAAGGAGCCGAAGCCATGAGCAGCAAGGACAAAAAAGATGTAGATGACGTCACCGGCATCGACACAACCGGCCATAGCTGGGACGGGATCAAGGAGCTGAACAACCCGCTGCCGCGCTGGTGGCTCTGGACCTTCTATCTGACCATCATCTGGGGGATCGGCTATGTGATCGCCTTCCCGGCTTGGCCATTGATCAATTCTGCGACGACGGGCTTGCTGGGCTATTCGACCCGTGGCGAAGTGGCACAGGAAATCGCCCGCTTTGAAGAAGCGAATGCGGGCAACATGGCTGAGCTTGCTGCCGCTGATCTGTCGACGCTGGACCAGAACCCGGAATTGGCCCGCTTTGCCACCTCTGCCGGGGGCGCGGTTTTCCGCAACAATTGCTCGCAATGCCACGGCTCTGGGGCTGCGGGGGCGGTCGGCTATCCCAACCTGCTGGATGACGATTGGCTGTGGGGCGGCGACTTCGAAAACATTGCCTATACCGTCCGCCATGGTATTCGGAACGAAGAAGACTGGGATGCACGTTATTCGGAAATGACGGCTTTTGATGACATCCTGTCAAACGCGGAAATCGATGCCGTGGTGAACCATGTGCTGGCCATTTCCGGCCAAGACCATGACACCACTCTCGCCGCTTCCGGATCAGAGCTGTTTTTGGACAATTGCGCCGCCTGTCATGGCGAGGCAGGCACCGGCAACCGCGATCTGGGCGCGCCCAATCTGACCGATGCGATCTGGCTTTACGGTGGCGATCCTGCGGCGCTGGAACAGACGATCCGCTATGCCCGCTTTGGCGTGATGCCGCCTTGGGGGACCCGCCTGAGCGAGGCGGAAATCCGCGCGGTCACGGCTTACGTCCACCAATTGGGCGGCGGCGAATAGATCACTGCGGGCGCATCTGTTCGCGCAATTCCGCCCGCATGTGAGGGAAAAGCGTCCGGTCCACCGGGCGCTTTTTCTGTTTACGCCTGTTGCGCCAAGCGCGCCTCTAACACATCGAACGGCACGCCCGGTTCGACTTTCGCATCGCGGATCACCAGAGACGTTTTCACAGAGGCCACATTATCCGCGCTGGTCAATTCCTCGGTCAAAAACCGCTGGAAGGTGCGCAGATCGGGGGCCACGCATTTGAGGATGAAATCCACCTCACCATTGAGCATGTGGCATTCGCGGACCAGCGGCCAGCCGATGCAGCGCTGCTCAAACGCGGACAGATCAGCTTCGGCCTGGCTGACAAGCCCGACCATGGCGAAAACCTGCACCTCGAACCCCAATTCGCGGGCGTTGACATCGGCATGGTAGCCAAGGATAAATCCCTGCTCTTCCAACGTGCGCACCCGGCGCAGGCAGGGCGGGGCGGATATTCCCACGCGGCTGGCCAGTTCGACATTGGTCATGCGGCCATCGGCCTGTAGTTCTGCCAGAATCATCCGGTCGATTTCGTCTAATTTCGGGCCAGCCATGTCGTTCCTCGGTAAATTTTTCCGATTACTACCTATATCGCGCCTCCAGCGCAATAATGTTTCATGTTTCAGTAACAAAAGAACCGGGCGTCTGATCTTTTAACCTTTGCGATGGAACGCTATATCAACGGGGAAACCAGATGAGGTCTGCCATGTCCGCCACCCGCCACACCCGCGTTCTGATCATCGGCTCTGGCCCTGCAGGTTACACCGCCGGGGTCTACGCCGCCCGTGCGATGCTGGAGCCTTTGCTTGTCCAAGGCATGGAGCCCGGTGGGCAATTGACCACCACGACCGAGGTCGAAAACTGGCCCGGCGATACAGAGGTGCAAGGCCCCGACCTGATGCTGCGGATGGAGGCCCATGCCCGCGCCATGGGTTGCGAGATTGTCCAAGACATCATCACCTCGCTCGATCTGCAACACCGCCCCTTCACCGCGCAATCGGACAGCGGCACGATCTACACCGCCGATGCGGTGATCCTGTCCACCGGCGCGCGTGCGAAATGGCTGGGCCTGCCGACCGAGGATAAGTTCAAAGGTTTCGGTGTCAGCGCCTGTGCGACCTGTGACGGGTTCTTCTATCGTGGACAGGAAATCGTCGTTGTCGGTGGTGGCAACACCGCTGTGGAAGAGGCGTTGTTTCTGACCAATTTCGCCTCCAAGGTGACGCTGATCCACCGGCGCGATGAATTGCGCGCCGAAAAGATCCTGCAACAAAGGCTGGAACAGAACCCAAAGATCGAAACCCTGTGGTTTCACGAGGTCGAAGAAGTCTTCGGCACCGACAGCCCGCTAGGCGTCGAAGGCATCCGCGTGCGCGATGTGCGCAGCGGTACTACGACCGAGATTTCCGCCAAGGGCGTGTTCATCGCCATCGGTCATGCGCCTGCATCGGAACTGGTCAAGGACCAGTTGGAAACGCATAACGGCGGCTATGTCGTCGTCGAACCCGGCACCACGCGCACCGCGATTCCGGGTGTCTTTGCAGCAGGCGATCTGACCGACCATGTCTACCGTCAGGCCGTGACCAGCGCCGGGATGGGCTGCATGGCGGCGCTGGATGCGGAACGCTATCTTGCCGCTTTGCATGATCAGCAGGATATGCAGGCCGCAGAATAGGACAATCACTCCGGTCCTGGCCATAGGTCACACCATTGTTCTGCAAATGATCGGCACGCCACAGTGCCGTTCTTTTTGGCGCGCCATGCTGGACAAGAATGCAACGTGGGGGCTATTTCATCGGGCAATGTAACAGTGATGATTGTGAAGAAAATGCCGCAGGATCTGGCCCCCATCCCCGAACTTTACGTCTCTTACGAGAGCGCGCAGAAGCTGAAAGCCGAGGCTGCCGATCTGGTCAGCCACGACCTGTCCCTGCGCCAGATCTGCGATCTGGAACTGCTGATGAACGGCGGTTTCAACCCGCTGAAAGGGTTCCTGTCCGAGGCGGATTATAACAGTGTCGTCGACAACATGCGTCTGGCCAATGGCGCGCTTTGGCCGATGCCGATCACACTGGACGTAACCGAAGGTTTTGCCGACAAGGTCACCATCGGTCAGGACATCGCCCTGCGCGATCAGGAAGGTGTGATCCTCGCCACCATGACGATCACCGACAAATGGGTGCCGAACAAAGCGCATGAGGCTGAAAAGGTCTATGGCGCCGACGATTCTGCGCATCCTGCGGTGAATTACCTGCACAATACTGCGGGCAATGTGTATCTGGGCGGCCCGGTCACCGGCATCCAGCAGCCGGTGCATTATGATTTCCGTGGCCGTCGCGATACGCCGAACGAATTGCGCGCACTCTTCCGCAAACTGGGCTGGCGCAAGGTCGTCGCCTTCCAGACCCGCAATCCCCTGCACCGGGCACATCAGGAACTGACCTTCCGCGCTGCGCGTGAAGCACAGGCCAACCTGCTGATCCACCCTGTCGTCGGCATGACCAAACCGGGCGATATTGACCATTTCACCCGCGTGCGCTGTTACGAAGCGGTGTTGGATCAATACCCCTCCGTGACCACGACGATGAGTCTCTTGAACCTCGCCATGCGTATGGCTGGCCCGCGTGAGGCGGTCTGGCACGGGTTGATCCGCAAAAACCACGGCTGCACCCATTTCATCGTGGGGCGTGATCATGCCGGGCCGGGTAAGAATTCGGCCGGGCAGGATTTCTATGGCCCCTATGATGCGCAGGATCTGTTCCGCCAGCATCAGGATGAAATGGGCATCGAGATGGTCGATTTCAAACAGATGGTCTATGTGCAGGACCGCGCCCAATATGAACCTGCTGATGAAATCGCGGATAAGGACAAGGTGACGATCCTTGATATTTCCGGCACTGAATTGCGCCGCCGTCTGGCGGAAGGGTTGGACATTCCTGAATGGTTTTCCTTCCCGCAGGTCGTGGAAGAATTGCGCAAAAGCCGCCCGGCGCGGGCGAAACAAGGCTTTACCGTCTTCTTCACCGGCTTTTCCGGATCGGGTAAATCCACCATCGCCAATGCGCTGATGGTCAAGCTGATGGAAATGGGCGGACGGCCTGTGACCCTGCTCGACGGTGATATCGTACGCAAGAACCTGTCGTCCGAACTGGGCTTTTCCAAGGAACACCGCGATCTGAACATCCGCCGCATTGGCTATGTCGCGTCGGAGATCACCAAGAACGGCGGCATCGCGATCTGCGCGCCGATTGCGCCCTATGCAACGACACGGCGCGCGGTACGCGAAGACGTCGAACAATTCGGGGCTTTCGTGGAAATCCACGTTTCCACTTCCATTGAGGAGTGCGAACGGAGGGATCGTAAGGGTCTTTATAAACTGGCACGCGCCGGGAAAATCGCGGAATTTACCGGGATTTCAGACCCCTATGATGTGCCTGAAAATCCCGAACTCAGCCTCGACACCGAAAACATGACCGTCGATACCTGTGCGCATCAGGTGATCCTGAAGCTGGAAAGCATGGGTCTGATCAAGGGCTAAGAAGGCCCGTGACCTGCATCCTGATGCAGGTCACGGCATGCTATTAATGCACCGTCACTGGGTTCATGTCGTTCTCGCGCGCCAGATGGAACGCCATCTGGCGGTCGGCGACCAGCGCCAATTGCTCGCCCTTGGTGTTATGCACTGCGAAAACCTCGCGCAGATCACCGATTTCGGCGCGCACTTCGGCAGGCAGGTCGGCGGTCAGCACGGGTTTGACATAAACAATATCCTGACCAAATGATTTGAGATCATATTTCATATTCATGGCTTAGCCTTTCTTGATCTTGATGGTCTGGACAATCCGGTCGGGCACCGACCGGGTCAGATCGACATGCAGCAATCCGTTTTCCATCACCGCCTCGCCGACATCGACACCATCGGCCAGCACAAAGCTGCGCTGAAACTGGCGCGCGGCAATCCCGCGGTGCAGGTAGATCCGGCCTTCACTGTCGTCCTGCTGCCTTCCCCGGATCACCAGCGCGTTATCTTCGACCGTGATCACCAGATCGCCTTCGGCAAATCCGGCCACGGCCAGCGTGATCCGGTAAGATGTGGCAGAGGTCTGTTCGATATTATACGGCGGGTAGCCGTCATTGCCGCTTTTCGCGGTGCGTTCGACCAGCCGTTCCAGCTGTTCAAACCCCAAAAGGAACGGATGCGTCCCCAAAGCCATTTTCGTCATAAGACATGCCCTTCGTTCAAGCGACTGTCGATGCGGCCCCGATTGCGGCGGCCTCGATCAAAATATGGGGGCCAATCCGGCCATGATCAAGAGGAAGTATTAGGATATCCGCCCGGGATTGTTTAACACCAAAAGACAAGGATACGGGATAACCACGCTGCTATGACCTCATTCGAGAAAATGGACGAAATTGACGTGCTCCGCGTCAAGCTGGAAATGCTCAAAAGCCAGCACCGCGATCTTGATGCGGCCATCGCGGCGCTGCATGACCGCGCGGCCAGCGATATGCTGACGCTGCAGCGGCTGAAAAAGCAAAAGCTCGCGCTGAAAGATCAGATCGTCCAGCTCGAAGACCGTATTCACCCCGATATTATCGCCTGATCGCCCGTTGCGGCTCTGTCGCACTTGGCTATAGTGCCGCTTCAATAAAGTTACGGGGACAAAGCGATGACGCAACCTTTGGTCGGGATCATCATGGGCAGCCAGTCCGATTGGGCGACGATGCGCGAGGCGGCAGAGATGCTTGACCAGCTCGGCGTCGCCTACGAAACCCGCATCGTGTCCGCGCATCGGACCCCCGACCGGCTGTGGGATTACGGTAAAACCGCCGCATCGCGCGGCTTGCAGGTAATCATCGCGGGTGCTGGCGGGGCGGCCCATCTGCCCGGCATGATGGCGTCGAAAACGCGGGTGCCGGTGGTTGGCGTGCCGGTGCAGACCAAGGCTTTGGCCGGCGTCGATAGCCTTTATTCCATCGTGCAGATGCCGCGCGGCTTTCCTGTCGCTACAATGGCGATTGGCGGGGCAGGGGCGGCCAATGCCGGGCTGATGGCGGCGGGCATTCTGGCCTTGCAGGACGCGGCCCTCGCGCAGCGGCTGGACGCATGGCGCACAGCGCTCTCCGCCTCGATCCCGGAAGAACCTGTCGATGACTAAGCCTTTGCCAACCGGCGCTGTCATCGGCATTCTGGGCGGCGGCCAATTGGGCCGGATGCTGGCCGTGGCCGCCTCGCGGGTGGGGCTGAAGGTGCATATCTTTGAACCCGGCCCCAACCCGCCAGCCGGTGATGTGGCCTACAAAGTCACCACCGCCAGCTATGACGATCACGCCGCTCTGACCGCCTTTGGCCAATCGGTCGATGTGATCACCTATGAATTTGAAAACATCCCGACTGCGGCGCTGGATCTGCTCGAAACACTCGCCCCGATCCATCCGGGGCGGCAGGCCTTGGCGACGTCACAAGACCGGCTGACGGAAAAGACATTCCTGCAAGGCCTCGGCCTGCAAACCGCGCCTTTCACCGATGTGCCGGATGCGGCGGCGTTGGAGGCCGCTTTGGACAATATCGGCGCACCCGCGATCCTGAAAACGCGGCGCATGGGCTATGATGGCAAAGGGCAGGCGCGGATCATGACCCGCGCTGATGCCGTCACCGCCCTTGCCGATATGCAAGGCGCGCCTGCCATTCTGGAAGGTTTCATCGACTTCAGCCACGAAGTCTCGGTCATCGGCGCGCGCGGGCAGGATGGGTCGGTCGCCTGCTATGATCCGGGTGAAAATGTGCATGAGGATGGCATTCTACGAACCACCAAGGTTCCCGCCAATCTGACCGCATCACAACGTACCGATGCCGTGCTGATTGCTGCGCGCATCCTAAATGCACTGGATTACGTGGGTGTCATGGGCGTTGAATTATTCGTCACATCCAAAGGCCTGATCGTGAATGAAATCGCCCCGCGCGTGCATAATTCCGGCCATTGGACACAGAACGGCTGCACGATCTGCCAGTTTGAACAACATATCCGCGCCGTCGCAGGCTGGCCTTTGGGCGATGGATCGCGCCATGCAGATGTCACGATGGAAAACCTGATCGGTGACGATATGGACAAGCTGGCCGATTATGCCAAAACCGATGCTGCGATCCATCTTTATGGCAAGGCCGATATCAAACCGGGACGCAAAATGGGCCACGTGAACCGCATCGTCAGAGCCTAAATATCCCCGCCGGAGGCATGCCCGACCGGGCGAAAGCCCGGTGGGCAAATCTTACTCCTCGCCCAGAAACAGATCCATCATCGTCTGATCATGATCAAACTGCCCTAGGCGCAGGAAATGTAGCACCTGTGCCATCACCAGCGGATTGTTCATCATGAATGTATGGGTCACCGGCAGCACGATATGATCCGCCATGCCATCAAGCCGCGTTGAATCGACCGAGACTTTGCCGTCATCCGGCCCTTCGATCAGGGTGGAATAGACCGGGTTCAGCGTCCGGTTCCCCGCGATGACCCCGATCTCGAACGGCAGGTAATCCAGCGAATTGGGGAAACTATCCGCTTCGGTCCCCAGTTGCAGACCGGCGGGGCCATTGACCCATTGAAATGGCTCAAACTCACCGAAAATATCGACCAGCTCGGACCCGCCATTGGGTGGCCCCAGCATGACCACGCGGCCCATATCCGCGGGGCGGTTCCCCGTCAGCCAGGCGCGGACCAGAATGCCACCCATCGAATGGGTGACGAAATTGACCCGCCTGTCGCCGCAGGCAGCGACATCCTGCCCCATGAAATCATCAACCAATTCCTGAATCGTGTTTTCGGTCGAAGGATAGCCGCGGTTGACGACGAAATAGCCTTCGTTTTCCAGCACAAGCTCCATCGGCGTCATCGACATCTCGGTCCGGGCAAGGCCGTGCAGCAACACGACACATTCCTGCGCCAGCGCGGGGCCGGTCACACAGAGCGCCAGCAAGGTTGAGAAAATCCGTTTCATGCCTCTTTCATAGAAAGCCTGTGCCGAATAGCAAATGCCGCAGGTGAATAATCTAGCGTGATCGCGGCAAAGAGATCGCAATCCCGCCCAGAACCAGCAGTCCCGCCAGCACCAGCCGCGTGGTGAGCGGTTCGGCCAGAAACATGACACCGGCAAAGACGGTTAGGACAGGCACGCTCAATTGCGCGACACCGGCCAGTGTCGCAGGCAGTTGCGGCAAGACGCGATACCACAGCGCATAGCCCAGCCCCGATGTGACCGCACCCGCCAGCACGGCAGTGATCGCGCCCGGCACGGACAGGCTGCCCGTATCCGAAAGCGGCAGCACCACCAGCACCAGGGGCAGGCAGAGCAGGAAATTCCCCGCCGTGCCTGCCAGCGCATCAGGCTCGCTGCGGCCTAGCAGGGTGTAAACCGCCCAGGACCCGCCCGCGAGCATCATCGCCAGCGCGCCACCCAAGGGCACCACCTGAGCGCCACCGGGCCAGAGCAGGACGCACAGACCTGTCAGGGCGACGCCTGACCCCATCCAGCGCAGGGGCGGGATGCTGTGGCCTTGGCCCACCGCCCAGCCAAAAATAACGACCTGTATCACGCCAAACAGGATCAGCGCGCCAAGGCCCGCATCAAGGCTGACATAAGCCAATGAAAACCCGACCATATAGCCCGCCAGCGCCAGCGCGCCAAAGATCCGCCGCCGTGACAGCAATTGCGGCGTGGTTGTGCCGCGCCAGACCAGCAGCGCCCATAACATCGCCGCCCCGGCCGCCACACGGATCGCAGCGAAATCCATCGGGTCCATGCCATATTGCGCCACGCCGATCCGGTTGAGGATCGAATTGGCAGCAAAGGCACACATCGTCAGCGCCAGCAGCAGGAAAATCTTGGTCATCATTGGCCCTTGTTCAGTCCGGCAAGCCTTACCCGCGCCCGGGCAAAAGAAAAGGGCGGCCCGTGATGGACCGCCCTTCAGTGTGACACGTCAAAGACGCATGTCGCAGATCACATCCTTGCGGATATGATCTTACATCATGCCGCCCATACCGCCCATGCCACCCATATCGCCCATGCCGCCGCCGGCATTGCCGCCGTCTTTCGACGGTTTGTCCGCAATCATGGCTTCTGTGGTGATCAGCAGGCCAGCGACAGATGCCGCGTCTTGCAGGGCTGTGCGCACGACTTTAGCCGGGTCAATGACGCCGAACTTGAACATGTCGCCATATTCTTCGGTCTGTGCGTTAAAGCCAAAGGACTTGTCACTGCTTTCGCGGATTTTGCCCGCAACGACAGAACCGTCAACGCCCGAGTTTTCTGCGATCTGACGCAGCGGAGCCTCGATGGCCTTGCGGATGATCGCAATACCCACGTCCTGGTCAGAGTTTGCACCCTTGAGACCTTCCAGAACCTTACCGGCCTGGATCAGGGCAACACCACCACCGACAACAACACCTTCTTGCACAGCAGCGCGTGTTGCGTTCAGTGCATCGTCAACGCGGTCTTTACGCTCTTTGACTTCCACTTCGGACATGCCGCCGACGCGGATGACAGCCACACCGCCAGCCAGTTTGGCCACACGTTCCTGCAGTTTTTCGCGGTCGTAATCGGAAGACGTGTCTTCGATCTGGCCACGGATCTGGGCAACGCGTGCTTCGATTTCCGCTTTGTCGCCGGCACCGTCAACGATGGTTGTTTCGTCTTTGGTGATCGAAACGCGCTTGGCAGAGCCCAGCATATCGATGGTGACGTTTTCCAGCTTCATGCCCAGATCGTCAGAGATCACCTGACCGCCGGTCAGAATCGCCAGATCTTGCAGCATCGCCTTGCGACGATCACCAAAGCCAGGGGCTTTGACAGCAGCGATTTTCAGGCCGCCGCGCAGTTTGTTGACAACCAGAGTTGCCAGCGCTTCGCCTTCGACATCTTCCGAGATGATCAGCAATGGCTTGCCGGACTGGATGACGGATTCCAGCAAAGGCACCATTGGCTGCAGCGACGACAGTTTCTTTTCGTGCAGCAGGATGATCGCATCCTCCAGCTCGACTGTCATTTTCTCTGGGTTGGTGACGAAATATGGCGACAGGTAGCCACGGTCGAACTGCATGCCCTCGACGACAACGGTTTCTGTTTCCAGACCTTTGTTCTCTTCGACGGTGATCACGCCTTCGTTGCCGACTTTCTGCATCGCGTCAGCGATCTGGCGACCGATTTCAGCTTCGCCATTGGCAGAGATCGTGCCGACCTGTGCAACTTCGTCGCTGTCATTGACAGGGCGCGCTGCTGCTTTGATCGCTTCGACCACTTTGGAGGTCGCGAGGTCGATGCCGCGCTTCAGGTCCATCGGGTTCATGCCAGCGGCGACAGATTTCATGCCTTCGCGGACAATCGCCTGGGCCAGAACGGTGGCTGTCGTGGTCCCGTCACCGGCTTCGTCATTGGTGCGGTTGGCCACTTCTTTGACCATCTGCGCGCCCATGTTTTCGAACTTGTCTTCCAGTTCGATTTCCTTGGCGACAGAGACACCGTCCTTTGTGATGCGCGGTGCGCCAAAGGATTTGTCGATGACCACGTTGCGGCCTTTGGGGCCAAGTGTCACTTTGACGGCGTCGGCAAGGATGTTCACACCCTTGAGCATCCGGTTACGCGCGTCGGTGCTGAATTTTACTTCTTTAGCAGCCATTTTCATGTGCTCCTTGAATTATGTGAAAGGGAAAGGACAGGGCCGAAGGATCACAGGATCCCCAGGATGTCGCTTTCTTTCATGATCAACAGCTCTTCGCCGTCGATACGGACTTCAGTGCCGGACCATTTGCCAAACAGCACTTTGTCGCCGACTTTGACCGACATCGCGATCAATTCGCCGCTGTCCTTGCGGGCGCCATCGCCAACGCTGACAATTTCACCCTCGGCGGGTTTTTCCTTGGCGGTGTCTGGAATGATCAGACCGCCCTGTGTTTTCTCTTCGCCTTCAATGCGGCGGACCAGCACACGGTCGTGAAGTGGTTTAAATGCCATTTCGGAACTTCTCCAGTTCGGTTGTCGTGGTGTTAGCACTCAGTGAGCCCGAGTGCCAACAAGCGCTAGATATGAGCCGGTCACGCGTCTGTCAACTGCGGCGTGCGGATTTCAGCGCGGTTCCTGATCGTCATCGGACAAGATCCGCCAAGCGTCGCCTTCAAGGTCTTCATATTGATTGGCGCGCAGGCTCCACAGGAAGGCGGCGAGCCCGATGGCACCGAGGGTCAGTGAGACCGGGATAAGGATTACCAAAACATTCATAGCCGACCTTTCAAGCGCAATGCGTTCACCAGAACTGTGATTGATGATGTGGACATCGCAATCGCCGCCAGCAGCGGCGTTGCGAAACTGGCCACCGCGATGGGGATGGCGATGACGTTATAGGCTGCCGAGATGGCGAAGTTTTCCACGATGCGTTTCTTGGCGGCGCGTGCCACCAGCGGCAATTCGATCAGCGGCGTCAGGCTGTCGTTCAGCAGCACGATATCGGACGCCGCGCGCGATGCATCGGCTGCCGTCGCTGGCGACAGTGACGCATAAGCCGCTGTCAGCGCGCCGGTATCGTTCAGCCCGTCACCAACCATCAGGACCTTGGCCCCTTGGTCCGATAGTGCATTGATATAGGCAATCTTGTCCTCTGGCTGGGTTTCCGCCTGCCAGCTTTTGATTCCCAGCATCTTCGCTACTCTTTCAGTCTCGTTCCGGTCATCACCTGACACGAGGTGGATTATCAGCCCGGCCTTTTGCCACGCGGTGACAAGGTCCTGCGCCCCATCGCGCAAACCCGCGACCAGCTTGATCTTACGCGGTGAGCTGTTGCCGATCTGTAGATAAGTGCCAGCACCCGCGCCCAGCCATGCACCCGACCCAAGCCGGACCTGTTGCCCGTTATAGGTCGCACTCAGCCCCCTACCGCGATGCTCAGACTGATCGGTCAGGATCGCCGGTGTCACCCCGATCAGCGATGCTGCGATGGCCTGCGACACCGGATGGCTGGCGTTCTGGGTCAAGGCCAGTGCGACGGCTTGCGCCTCGGCATCCAATGTATCGCGGGTGGCGATAGGCATGGTCAGCGTGCCGGTCTTGTCAAACACGACAGTATCCACCTCGGCTAAACGTTCCAATGCCGTGCCGTCCTTGACCAACAGCCCCGCGCGGAACAACCGCCCCGCCGCGATGGTGGACACAGCAGGCACAGCAAGACCCAAGGCGCAGGGGCAGGTGATGATCAGCACGGCCACCGCGATATTCAGCGACAGCCGCACATCGCCCGACCAGAACACCCAGCCCGCAAATGTGGTCAGCGCCAGCAGATGCACCATCGGCGAATAAAACGCCGCCGCGCGGTCGGCGATGGCGGTATAGCGGTTGCGCACAGCCTCTGCCGCATCAACCATCGTGACCATTTTGCGCAGGGTGGTGTCCATGCCCACGGTCGCGGCCCGGATCGTCAGTGGGCCGGTCATATTGACCTCACCGGCTGTGACCTTTGCGCCGGTATCGGCATAATGCAGGCGGCTTTCGCCGGTCAGCATCGACCGGTCGATCTGGCTGTTGCCATCAGTCACGACACCGTCCACCGGAATGCGTCCACCGGGCAGGACCAGCACCAGATCACCCACCACCAGATCGGCAAAATCGACCATCTGGCGGATGCTACCCGTCACCCGCATCACACGCGGCACCTCTAACGCTGCAAGTTGGGCTGCGGCAGAGGCAGCAGCCTTGCGGCTGCGATGGTCCAGATAGCGCCCGATCAGCAGGAAAAACACCAGCGATACTGCCGCTTCGAAATAGGCATGTTTGCCGCCATAAACGGTCTCAAACAGCGACATGCCTGTGGTCAGGATCAGCGCCAGCGAGATCGGCACATCCATGTTCAGCCGCCGCACCCGCAGGGCGGACCACGCGTGCTGGAAGAACGGCTGGCCTGCATAGGCGACGGCAGGAATAGAGATCGCGGCACTGATCAGGTGGAACATGTGCTGGGTCGCCCCCATCGCACCCGACCAGATCGCCACTGACATCAGCATGACATTCATCATCGCAAAGCCCGACACCGCGATCCGCGTCATCAATGCGCCACCGACAGGGTCGTTTTCGGCATTAAGCAAGCCGCGATCCAGATTGCGGGCCTCGAACCCCGCCAGTTCCAGCGCATCGATCAAGGTCTCGGGTGCCAGCGGTTGGTCAAGACCGACCGTGACGCGCTTCATCGACAGGTTCACACGGGCGCTGGCGACACCGTCCAGCGCCTGCAAAGCGCGTTCGACACCGGTGATGCAGGCGACACAATGGATCGCGGGCAAGGACAGCATGATCTGTTCCGCCCCGCGCGACGCGGCTTTGGTCAGCGTGGATTCAGGAATGCCGATGCAGGCCGGGCAGGCGGCGGTATCGCTCATCGGTCACGCAACTGGATGCGGCGGCGGAAGATCGTGCCATTCGCTGCTTCCAGTTCCAATCTCAGGTTCCAATAGCCGTCACGAGACGGGACCATCGCGGTCAGCACATCACCGGTCCATGTGAAATCAGGATTGTGATCCTCGCCCGTATGGGTAGCACGGCCAAAGATCGCCTTGATTACGCGTGGTTGTACCGGCTGATCCGCCTGGTCTGTGATCGCCAAGGTCAGCAACCCGTCATCCAGTGTCGCCACGACATCCCATCCCAGCGCATCCTGCGCATCGCGGTTCACTTCAAAGGTTTGACTGGCGACATAGGTGCTGCGCGCCTCGACTCCCGGAAAGGTGGAAATCGCCATATAGGCCATGCCGAGATTGACGGCGATAATCACCCCAAAGCCCCCTAGCATCAGCGCCAGCATATGTTTGCCGGTGAACTTGCGCGGATCTTTTGCTATCGCAGTCATTGCGCGGCCCTTCCGTTGAAAATTGTATCTGTAAAAGCGCGTTCGCCGGTGATCGCATCTTCGACCCAGATCCGCAGATCGGTCCGGTCGGCTCTGGCCGCCACGCTGCCGGGCGCGGCCGAGACATAGACACGTTGCAACATGGTTTCATTCGCAGGCACGGTGACCACATCCTGATCAGCGCCTTCCAACGTCATCGTCAAAGTTTGATCGGACACCAGTGACAGGGTAAACACCCGATCCTCGCCCAATTTGTTCAGCAGGCGGATGTCATAGATATTGCGCAATGTGCCGTCGCTGAGCACGACAAAGGTCGGGTTGCGCAACGGGGCGACGGACATTTCCAGATCGGCGCGGATGAACATCGCAAAGACCAGCCCGACGCCAATCCCGGCCCACATTACGGTGTAAAGCATGGTGCGCCAGCGCAGCACATGCGCCCAGATCGGCTTGGCGGGTTTACCCTGCGCTTCTTCTTCCTGATCCGATAAGGCCAGATAATCGATCAAGCCACGCGGCTTGCCGATCTTGTCCATCACGTCATCACAGGCATCGATGCAAAGCGCACAGGTGATACATTCCATCTGCTGCCCGTCGCGGATGTCGATGCCAGCCGGGCAGACATTGACGCAGGCCATGCAATCGATGCAATCGCCTGCACTCGCCACACGCGGTTTGCCGCGCGGTTCGCCCCGCCAGTCGCGATAGGCGACGGTCAGCGTTTCGGGGTCCATCATCGCCGCCTGAATGCGCGGCCAGGGACACATGTAATTGCAGACCTGTTCGCGCATGAAACCGCCAAAGACAAAGGTCGTGGCGGTCAGCAGGCCAATCGTGCCCCAGACGACAAAGGGTGCCTGCAAGGTCAGCAGATCGCGCGCCAATGTCGGCGCATCGGCGAAATAGAACACCCATGCCCCGCCGGTTGCGACAGCGATCAGCAGCCAGACGATCAATTTGCTGACCCGCAGCCGGATCTTATGCGCATCCCATCTGGCGTTCCACAGCCGCACACGGGCGTTGCGGTCGCCTTCGATCCAGCGTTCGACCAGAATGAACAGATCGGTCCAGACCGTCTGTGGGCAGGTATAGCCGCACCAGACCCGCCCCAGTGCCGAGGTGAACAGGAACAACCCCAGCCCCGCCATGATCAGCAGACCGGCGACAAAATAGAATTCATGCGACCAGATCTCGATCCAGAAGAAATAGAACCGCCGATGCGCCATATCGATCAGCACGGCTTGGTCAGGCAGGTTCGGCCCGCGATCCCATCTGATCCACGGTGTCAGGTAATAGATACCCAAGGTGACGGCCATCACCCACCATTTGAGGTTGCGGTAATAGCCTTTGACGCGGCGCGGAAAGATCGGCTCGCGCGGCGCATAAAGCGGCTGGTGGTCGGAGGAGGACATGTTTCACCTGTCAAAACAATTCTGTTCGCAGGGCCCGGTCTATCGCTGCGCGGCGCAGGCAACCTTGATGTGGATCAAGCTTGCGGCAGGCTGTCGGTTTTGCCGCAGCCAGGTAGCAATCGCGCGCAAAGCGCTTATATCTGTAGCCTAGCACAGGAGACAGGCATGTTTTTCACCCAAAGCGCCAAAACCCAGATGGTCAGCCCCGACGCCGCCTTGCCCGGCCGCGCACAGCCGATCCCCACAGCCGCGACTCATCACGTCTTTGGCACCCCGATCATCAAGGATCTGCCCGCAGGCATGGCCGAGGCTGTTTTCGGCATGGGCTGTTTCTGGGGCGTGGAGCGGATGTTCTGGAAACTCGACGGCGTGCAATCCACGATGGTCGGCTATACCGGCGGCTATACCCCCAACCCGACCTATGAAGAGGTCTGCAGCGGCAAGACCGGCCATAACGAGGTCGTGCGCGTGGTCTATGACCCTGCCGTGATCAGCTATGACCAATTGTTGCAGGTGTTCTGGGAAGGCCATGACCCGACCCAAGGCATGCGGCAGGGCAATGACCGTGGCACGCAATACCGCTCGGGCATCTATACGTTTGATGCCGCCCAACAGGGTGCTGCTGAAGCATCGAAAGAGGCTTTCGCCCCGCGTCTGACCCAAGCGGGCTATGGCACCATCACGACCGAGATCATCGGCGCGCCGGTGTTTTACTTCGCCGAAGATTATCACCAGCAATATCTGTCGAAAAATCCGAATGGCTATTGCGGGATCGGCGGCACAGGCGTGACCTGCCCGATTGGTGTGGGTGCTTGACGCAAGCGGGGCAGGGTCCTAAGCGGCAGCAACCTTTCTGAAAGCAAGTGCCATGACCAGCTATACTGCCCTGACCACAATGCCCGGCGAAGATGCCGCCTATGCCTTGGCCGAAGCGCTGGAGCATTTGGACCCCGAACCGATCGGCACCGGGGTCTTTGAGATCGAGGATGGCTCCGGCCTGTGGGAGGTCGCGGCCTATACCGAAACCGCACCTGACGCAGGGGCGCTGGCAGTGCTGGCGGCCTTGCACGGCGCGAAACCGTTCAACATATCCGAAATCCCCGATCAGGATTGGGTGTCCAAGGTCCAGCGCGATCTGGCCCCAGTGCCGGCGGGGCGGTTTTTCGTCTATGGCGCACATGACGCAGATAAAGTGCCGGCAGACAGTATCCCGCTGTTGATCGAGGCCGCGATGGCCTTTGGCACCGGCCACCACGGCACGACTTTGGGCTGCCTGCTCGCGTTCGAGGATGTGCTGGCCGATGACTTCACCGGCGGGCGCATCCTTGATCTGGGTTGCGGCACGGCCGTTCTGGCCATGGCAGCAGCCAAGATTCTGGGAGGGCCGGTGCTGGCCAGCGATATCGACCCGGTCGCCGTCGATGTGGCGCGAGCAAATGTTCAGGCCAATGGGCTGGACGGGCAGGTGGATTGTGTCGTCGCTGCCGGATTTGGCGGTGACGTGATCACAGGACCCTTTGATCTGATCTTTGCCAATATCCTCAAAGGACCGCTGATCAGCCTTGCCCCCGATATCAGCGCAAATATGCAGCCCGAGGGATATCTGATCCTGTCTGGAATCCTGAATGAACAAGCGGCAGAGGTTGCAGCGGTTTACAGCCATCATGGTTTTGGGGTGAAAAAGCAGTCAGCAATCGGCGATTGGACAACCCTGGTGATGCGCGCGCCATCGTGACGCAGGCCTAAGCTGTGAGTTCTGGATTTCGTTCAGCATCTGTGCCATGAAACAATGCGTGTTGTGTTTCAAGAGTGGGTGTTTGCGATGGCTGGACATGATCCGGATTTCGACCAACGTGTCGGGCAAATTCTGCGCAAACGCGACCGTTTGTCCAAAGGCTCTATCAAGACCGTGACATCAAATGGGCTAATCGTTGAACGCCCGCGCGGTTACCGGCCTCGTATGCCGCTCCGCATCATGCTGATCCTGATCTTTGTGGCGGTGTTGTCGAAAGCGGCCTTTGTGGCGAATGTCGGTGACGCTGCCTATACTGCACGTCTCGCGGTGCTCGCCGAAGGTGGCCTCCTGGATCAACTGGTGGGATGGCTCTTGCAGATAGACCCGCTGACCAAAGCAATCGCGGGGCTGATGGCGTCCTATCTAGGCTGATCTCATGCAAAAGCCGCGCTGTTTCCAGCGCGGCTTTGTTGCTTAGCTGTCGGGCTTAGCGTGCGCCGCGTGCGGCAATGGCGTCGATATCGCTGTAGCACAGGCCGATATCGTCCAGTTCGCGTGCTGACAGTTTCGACAGCGCGTTCCGTGTCAGCCGTGCATCGTTCCATGCGGCGACAGCGCCGACAACGGAGACGAAGAAAGAAGAGACGCGGCCAGCGAATGTGCTGGCAGCAGAGGGATTGGTTTCAAAAGTGGCCATGGCCATGTTCCTTGTACATGCTGCTTTGCAGCGAAAATCTGATACCGGGCACTTAGGAGCGTTTCTACCGCCGCACCAGACCTGTTTTTGCATGGGTCATATGCGTTTTCAGAATGCCAATTATTTAGGCAAAAGCCCTCAGATCGCCCTATTTTATTGGTCATGCCAATGTCACATTACGGCCCTAATCTGACGGCTCAGCTATCACCTCTGATCGTTGCGCGCAGAGCGCCCCGCCAAAGGTGCTTGGTCTTTGTTCGCCTTTTGTGCTAGCCTGCCGCAACAGAATAAAAAGGGGCAGAGCGATGCGCGTTTTGGGGATTGATCCGGGCCTGCGGAACATGGGCTGGGGCCTGATTGATGTGGTCGGCGCGCGGATCACCCATGTCGCCAACGGCATCAGCCATTCAACCGGTGATGATCTGGCGATGCGGCTGTTGTCGCTTTATGATCAGTTGGCCAGCATGATCGCGCTGCATGCCCCGACCGAGGCTGCGGTGGAGCAGACCTTTGTCAACAAAGACGGCGTCGGCACGCTGAAACTGGGTCAGGCGCGCGGGATCGCCTTGCTGGTGACAGCGCAGGCTGGTCTGCGGATCGGGGAATACGCGCCCAATGCGATCAAAAAGGCCGTCGTTGGCGTCGGCCATGCCGATAAGGTGCAGGTCGCCCATATGGTCAAACTGCAATTGCCCGGTGTGAAACTCGCCGGGCCGGACGCGGCCGATGCGCTGGCGATTGCGATCTGCCACGCGCATCATCTGCAATCGGCGAACCGTTTGAATATCGCCCTTGCAAAGGCCAGCGCATGATTGGCAAGATCGCCGGACGGCTGGAATACCGCAGCACCGACCATGTGCTGATCGATGTGCGTGGGGTCGGTTATCTTGTTTACGTCTCTGACCGTGTGATGGCCAGCCTACCGGGGAATGGCGAGGCTGTGGCGCTTTATACTGACCTGCTGGTCCGCGAAGATATCCTGCAACTCTTCGGCTTCACCACGCTGGTGGAGAAGGAATGGCATCGCCTGCTGATGTCCGTGCAGGGGATCGGGGCGAAAGCCTCTCTTGCTATCCTTGGCGCTTTGGGGGCTGATGGTGTCAGCCGTGCGATTGCGCTGGGCGATTGGAATGCCGTTGCAAAGGCGCGTGGCGTTGGACCCAAGACCGCGCAACGGGTGATCATCGAACTGAAAGACAAAGCCCCCGGCGTGATGGCTTTGGGCGCAGGTGTGGCAGCGGCGACCGGTGACGAGGTGATCGAGGCTGATCCCACACCCAGCCCTCGCAAAGCCCCCGCGCAACCGACAAGCACCGCGCAGGCCGATGCGATGTCTGCCCTTGGCAACCTTGGCTATGCGCCCGGCGATGCCGCCAGTGCCGTGGTGCAGGCCTTGGGCGCTGATCCGGACGCCGATGCCTCCGCGCTGATCCGCGCCGCCTTGCAGCTTCTGGCACCGAAGGGCTAGATGGGGCCGATGACCCAGCCTGACCCCACCCTGCGCCCCGAACGCCAGCCCGAGGATTCCGACCGCGCCCTGCGCCCGCAGAGCCTGGACGAATTCATCGGCCAGCGCGAGGCGCGTGCCAACCTCAAGGTCTTCATCGAAAGCGCCCGCAGGCGTGGCGAGGCGATGGATCACACGCTGTTCCATGGCCCGCCGGGCCTCGGGAAGACCACCCTGGCGCAGATCATGGCGCGTGAATTGGGGGTAGGGTTTCGCATGACCTCTGGCCCGGTGCTGGCCAAGGCTGGCGATCTGGCTGCGATCCTGACCAATCTGGAAGCCCGCGATGTGCTGTTCATCGACGAAATCCACCGGCTGAACCCGGCGGTGGAGGAAGTGCTTTATCCCGCGTTGGAAGATTTCGCGCTCGATCTGGTGATTGGCGAAGGCCCCGCCGCGCGCACCGTGCGGATCGAATTGCAGCCTTTCACGCTGGTCGGCGCGACCACGCGGATGGGTCTTTTGACCACACCCCTCCGCGACCGTTTCGGCATCCCGACAAGGCTGGAATTCTACACACAGGACGAACTCCACCTGATCGTCACCCGTGCCGCGCGGCTTTTGGGCGCTCCCGCCGCCGATGAAGGTGCGGCAGAGATCGCCCGCCGTGCCCGTGGCACGCCACGGATCGCAGGGCGGCTGCTGCGCCGCGTCGTGGATTTCGCGATTGTCGAAGGCGACGGGACGGTGACGCAGGAAATCGCCGATATGGCGCTCAACCGGCTGGGTGTAGATGACATGGGCCTCGATCAGGCCGACCGCCGGTACCTGCGCCTGATTGCGGAAAGCTATGCCGGTGGGCCGGTGGGGATTGAGACGCTGTCGGCTGCCCTTTCTGAAAGCCGCGATTCGCTGGAGGATGTGATCGAGCCTTATTTGCTGCAAAAAGGCCTGATCCAACGCACCCCGCGCGGCCGGATGCTGGCGCAGGCGGCTTGGGCGCATCTGGGGCTGGATGCGCCAAAGCCACAGTCGGATTTGTTTGGATAGATGATGCAGGACGTTACCCCCTATTTCACCCGCTCTGATGGCGCTTATGTCTTTGCCCGCTGGGGACGGCCCATTGTGCCGGTGGTCTTTGGCGTTGATGATGCGACGCTGTCCGTCTTCAAAGGCGCGATTGAGGCTGTGGTGCTGCTCGCCAATCATGAGATCGGCGAAGTCGATACCGAGCTGGGTGCCAATCTGATGGTCTTTTTCTGCGCCGACTGGGCGGAGCTGACCGAAGTGCCGCATCTCGCGCGGCTGGTGCCGGACCTTGCCGATCTGGTCGCGCGTCTGCACAAGGCCGATGCCAATCAATACCGTATTTTCCGCTTTGATGATGCAGGCGGGATCAAGGCCGCTTTTGTCTTCCTGCGGATGGACAACCATCTGGCGCAGGTCCCTGCCGATACGCTGGCGCTGTCGCAGGCGGTGCAGGTGATCCTGCTCTGGTCGGACATGGCGTTCACAGACACCCCGCCGCTCGCCCTGATCAACGGCAATGCCGTCCTGCACCCCGAAGTTGCCGATGTGATCCGCGCCGCCTATGATCCGGTGATGCCGGTCATTGCGCGCGACCCGGCCCATGCCTTGCGGCTTGCCGCGCGTGTGCAAAGGCCAAGCTGATGCATAGCTTCGATCTGCGCGTCTATTACGAAGACACTGACTTTGCCGGCATCGTCTATTACGCCAATTACCTGCGTTTCATCGAACGCGCGCGCAGCGAATGGGTCCGCGAATTGGGCATCGATCAGGCGCAGATGAAGGCCGATGGCCTCGTCTTCGCGGTGCGGCGGGTCGAGGCGGATTATCTTGCCCCCGCCCGCTATGATGATCTGCTGCGGGTGGAAACGACACGTTTGCCCGGATCAGGCGCGCGGCTGGTCATGCGGCAGGATGTCAAACGCGGGCAGACGATCCTGTTCAGCGCCACCGTCACGATCATCTGCATGACTAGTGATGGCATCCCCGCCCGCCTGCCAGCGGCGATCCGCCCATAAAATCGCACGCTTTTCGGCATTGTGATGCGGGTTTGGTTGGATTTGCCTTAGGCTTTGCGGTAATGGTTGGCGCAATTGAGCCCAAACAGGGCCGTCAGGCAGAGCAGGCACATGGAAGTAGCAAACGAATTCACAATGTGGGCGCTGTTCGCGCGCGCGACGATCATCGTCAAACTGGTCATGATCATGTTGATCGCGGCATCGATCTGGTGCTGGGCGATCATCATCGACAAGACCCTGCAGTTCCGCCGCGCCCGGTCCGAGGCAGAGGTGTTCGACCGCGCCTTCTGGTCGGGCGAACCACTGGATCAGCTGTTTGACCAGATCGGGCCGGACCCTGACGGGGCGTCAGAGAAGATATTTGCCGCAGGGATGCTGGAATGGCGAAGGTCACACCGGCAGGATGGCGGGCTGATCGCCGGGGCCACAGCCCGGATCGATAGGTCGATGGATGTGGCCATCGCGAAAGAGGCCGCGCGCCTGCAAAAAGGTCTGCCGGTGCTGGCCACGGTCGGGGCGACAGCGCCGTTTGTCGGCCTGTTCGGCACCGTCTGGGGGATCATGAACGCCTTTATCGAAATCGCCGAGGCGCAGAATACCAACCTTGCCGTTGTGGCCCCCGGTATCGCCGAGGCGCTTTTGGCCACCGGTCTGGGCCTGCTGGCCGCTATTCCCGCCGTGATCTATTACAACAAACTTTCCGCTGACAGTGACCGGATCGTGGCAGGCTATGAAGCCTTTGCCGATGAATTCGCCACCATCCTCAGCCGTCAGTTGGACAGCTGATATGGGGGCCGGTGTCATGAAATCAGGGGGAGGTGGCGGCAGGGGTCGCCGCCGCACCCGTGGCGGCCAGCCGCCGATGTCGGAAATCAACGTCACGCCTTTCGTCGATGTCATGCTGGTGCTGCTGATCATCTTCATGGTCGCAGCCCCTTTGTCGGTCGTCGGTGTGCCGGTGGAATTGCCGCAAACCGCCGCCACTGCGCTGCCCGGCGATGAAGAAGAACCGCTTGCCGTGACGATCACCGCCGATGGCAGAGTGATGATTCAGGAAACCGAAGTGCCGCCCGCCGAACTGGTCACACGCCTGCGCGCGATTGCGGCGGAGCGTTCCAGCAACAAGATTTTCCTGCGCGCCGATGGCAATAACGCCTGGAACCGCGTGGCCGAGGTGATGGGCGCGTTGAACGCCGGTGGATTTTCCGACATCGGCCTTGTGACGGATATCGGCGGTCCCACCTATGACGGTGTTGACGGATAAAATGCAGACGCCGGGCACCTATATCTCTGCGGTCGGCCATGTTGGTCTGATCGGCTGGCTCCTGCTGGGGTTGGGGATGCAATCGCAGCCCACGCCAATGCAGGCCATGGATGTGACGGTGATGTCCGGCGAAGAGTTTGAGCAGATGATGGCCGCCCGCACGCCGCAGCCCGGTGATGCCCCGCCCGACGCGCCTGTGATGCCAGAAGTGGATGATACGCCACCACCGCCACCACCTGTCGCGGACACACCGCCGACGCCGCCGGTTGAAGCACCGCCGCCACCACCAGTGGAAGCACCACCGCCGCCAGTGGTGCAGGCCCCGCCGCCGCCGCCGCCGCCGCCTGCGGAACCGGCACCCGCACCGGACCTACCGCCGAGCCCGGATCCGACGCAAGCGCCGTCAGAGCGGATCGCCTCGACTCCGACCGCGCCACCGCCGCCTGATGCGCAGATTTCCGACACCTCGCGTGAGGCTGTCATCCCGGATGAAACCGCCCCGGCTGAAGTCGCTGTGCCCGAACAGCAAGCCACAGCGCCTGAACAGACCGCGACCGAAATCGTGATCGCCGATGAACGCCCGCGCGGTGCTGTCGAAACCTCTGTACGCCCGGTCGCCCGCCCGGCGCGCCCGACACCGCCTGCGCCGGAACAACCCGCGACCCCGGAACCCGCACCGACGCCTGATCCTGAACCGACCCCGGCCCCGACACCCGCGCCTGATACCAGCGATGCGGTGGCCGATGCTTTGGCCTCAGCGCTTGCGGGCAGTGCGGCACCGGACGTCCCCGCAGGCCCGCCGATGACCGGGTCAGAGCGCGACAGTTTTCGCATCGCGGTCAATTCGTGCTGGAATGTTGATCCGGGTTCTGTCGCTGCGCGGGTCACGGTCGAGGTCGGTTTCAATCTGACCCGCGAAGGCCGTGTCGATGGCGATACCCGTCTGATATCCTCTAGCGGCGACGAATCTGCGGTAGATACGGCCTATGGGGCAGCACGCCGCGCGATTTTGCGGTGTCAGGGCAACGGATATCAGCTACCGGCAGAAAAATATGACCAATGGCGCGAAGTTGTGATTACTTTTGACCCCAGCGGTATGCGATTGAGATAACAAACAGGTGTGGGTGACGCTATAGCGTCACACAACGCGCAGATGAATGAAGCTTGCAGGGTGCCACGCCCGGTAGCGAAAGAGGCAGAGAAGATGAAAAGACTTTTGACGTTGCTGATCACGCTGATGCTGGCGGGTCCGGCTTTGGCGCAGGGCGGCCCGTTGCGGCTGACGATTACCGATGGGGTGATCGAGCCGATCACTTTCGCCGCGCCCAGCTTTGAGGCCGAGAATGCGCAATCCGGCCAGTTGGCCGCCGATATCACCCGGCTGGTGGCGCAGGATCTCGCTGGCACCGGCCTGTTCCGCGAAGTGCCTGCCAATGCCTTCATCGCGCAGGTCAGCTCTTTCGCGCAGCCGGTGGCCTTTGCCGATTGGCGCGCCGTCAATGCACAGGCCTTGGTCACCGGCGCGGTCAGCGTCAATGGTGATCAGGTCAATGTGAAATTCCGTCTCTTCGATGTGTTTTCCGGGCAGGAACTGGGCAGTGGTCTGCAATTTGCCGGCACCACCGCCGGCTGGCGCCGTATGGGCCATAAAGTGGCAGACGCCGTTTACAGCCGGATCACCGGCGAAGGTGGCTATTTCGACAGCCGAGTCGTCTTTGTCGCGGAAAGCGGGCCAAAGGATAACCGGCTCAAGCGCCTCGCGATCATGGATTATGATGGCGCCAATGTGCAGTTTCTGACCGACAGCAGCAGCATCGTGCTTGCACCACGGTTCTCGCCACGCGGCGATCAGGTGCTTTATACCAGCTTCGAATCAGGTTTCCCGCGTATCAACCTGCTGGATGTGTCCAACGTGGGCCGCCGCCAGATCGCGACGGCACCGGGTGAAATGTCCTTCAGCCCCCGGTTTTCGCGTGATGGGCGGCAGGTGATCTATAGCCTCTCGAATGGCGGCACGACCGATATCTATCGCACCGATCTGTCCAGCGGCCAGCATGTCCGCCTGACTGCGACGCCATCGATTGACACAGCGCCCAGCCTGTCGCCCGATGGATCGCAGATCGTGTTCGAAAGCGACCGTTCCGGCAGCCAGCAACTTTACATCATGGCATCTTCGGGCGGTGAAGCGCGCCGGATTTCCTTCGGTGAAGGGCGCTATTCCACACCCGTCTGGTCACCACGCGGCGATCTGGTGGCGTTTACCAAACAGAATGCAGGCCGGTTCCACATCGGCGTGATGCGCACCGATGGGTCGGAAGAACGTTTGCTGACCTCGTCCTTCTTGGATGAGAGCCCGACATGGTCGCCCAATGGCCGGGTGATCATGTTCACCCGCGAAACCCAAGGCGCGGACGGGGCAAGCTCGCTTTATTCTGTCGATATTTCTGGCCGCAATCTGCGCGCCGTCCCGATCCAAAGCGCGGCCTCCGATCCGTCATGGGGTCCGTTGCAGCCGTAACCTTGCCGTTTCCAGACTTTCACCGCCATGCTACACTGGCGCAAATACGCAGATAAACAGGATCACCCGATGAAAATGATGACAAAAGCGACCGTTTTGCTTTTGGTGCTGGCCACCGCAGCCTGCACCAACCCAAACCGTTTCGGCGCTGGTGCCGGTGGCGCAGGCGGGGCCGGTGGGGCCGGGGCTGATGGGTTTGGTGCCGGTGCCGGTGTGCCCGGCTCGGCCAGCGATCCAACCAGCCCGCAATTTTTCAGCCAGACCATCGGTGACCGCGTCCTGTTCGTGGTGGACCAGTCCAGCATCACGCCCGAAGGCCGCACGATCCTTGACGGTCAGGCACAATGGTTGCTGACCAATGCCGATTACCGCGCTGTGATCGAAGGCCATGCCGATGAACAAGGCACACGCGAATACAACCTCGCGCTTGGGTTCCGCCGTGCCAATGCGGTGCGCGAATACCTCGTGTCGCGCGGCGTGCCTTCGTCGCGGCTGGAAGTGACCAGCTATGGCAAAGAGCGCCCGATTGAGGTCTGTTCAAACGAAAGCTGCTATTCGCAAAACCGCCGCGCCGTGACGGTTCTGTCCTTCTCGGCCATGACCAGCTAACCCAAATTACGGGAACCAGTGATGTTGCACCGTGCCTTTTTGATCTGCGCTGTCCTGTGCGCACCGCTGCCAGCGGTGGCACAGGACGAAACTCTGGCCGATATCCGCCAGCAATTGACCGCACTTTATGTCGATGTGCAGGATCTGCGGTCGGAACTGTCGACCACCGGCGCGTTGTCGCAGGGCGTGGCCGGGGCAACGCCGCTGGACCGTCTGAACACGATCGAGACTGAATTGCAGCGCCTGACGTCAAAGGCTGAAGAGCTGGAATTCCGCGTCAACCGGATCACCGTGGATGGCACCAACCGGATCGGTGATCTGGAATTCCGGCTGTGCGAACTGGAACCCGGCTGCGACATCGCCAATCTGGGCGAGACACCGTCCTTGGGCGGCGTCGATAATTCCGCGACCGTGCCATCGGCCATCCCTTCACCCACGACCAGCGGCCCTGCCGTTGCGGTCGGCGAACAGGACGATATCCGGCGGGCGCAGGAGGCGCTCGCCAGCGGTGACTTTCGCGGCGCCGTTGACCAGCTATCGACCTTTGGCGCGTCCTACCCGGGAAGCCCGTTAGCGCCGCAGGCCGCCTTCATCCGCGGCGAAGCTTTGGAAGGTCTGGGCGAAAACACCAGTGCGGCGCGGGCCTATCTGGAATCCTTTTCCGCCGATCCCGCCGGTGACCAAGCGCCAGAGGCTTTATATAAACTGGGCGCCGCCTTGGGGGCCATTGGCCAGACGCAGGATGCCTGCCTGACACTGGCAGAAGTGGACGTGCGTTTCCCTGGCACCCCGGCTGTCGCCAGCGCCCAGACGGCAATGCAAAATCTGGGATGCCAGTAGCACTGCCGCAACTGGCGCCTGCCTTTATCGATCTGATCAAAAGCCAGATTCCAGTCGGGCTCGCCGTTTCGGGCGGGGGTGATTCGGTCGCCTTGCTGCATCTGGTGGCCGCTCTTGATGGCAATATCAGCGTTGCCTCGGTCGATCACGGATTGCGCGCGGCTGCGGTGGATGAATGCGCCATCGTGGCGGATATCTGTGCCAGCTACGGGATGCCGCATCAGGTGCTGCGCTGGCACGGCTGGGACGGCCATGGCAATCTGCAGGCCAAGGCGCGCGACGCCCGCTATCGCCTGATCGCAGATTGGGCGCAGGCGGCAGGCATTGCCGATATCGCGCTTGGCCATACCGCCGATGATCAGGCGGAAACGCTGATCATGGCGCTGGCGCGCGGTGCCGGGGTGGACGGGCTGTCGGGCATGGCGGCCGTCACTGAAAAGTTCGGTCTGCGCTTTCATCGCCCCTTGTTGCAGGTCACGCGGGCAGAGCTGCGCATCTATCTGAAAACGGCCAATCATATCTGGTGCGATGATCCCAGCAATGACGACCCCGCTTATGAGCGGATCCGCATCAGACAAGCGGCAGATATGCTGTCGCGCCTCGGCCTGACGCCGCAAGCGCTGGGGCAGGTCGCACAGCATATGGCGGCTGCGGCAAGGGCGCTGGAACGACAGACCAACGATCTTGTCCCATATCTGCTGCGCCAGCATGGCGATATGCTGATCACTTTGCCGCTGTCCGATCTGTCCGGGGAAGAGGCGCGCAGATTGGTCCTGACCGCCATGGGACAGGTCAATCGCGGCCTGATCCCGCCGCGCCGTGCGGAGCAGGATCGTCTGATGGAGATGCTGCGAAAGGGGCAGGCGACAACCTTGGCGGGCTGTGTGTTCAGCTTTGACGGCCCCGTCCTGCGCATCGGCCGTGAATTGGCAGCTGTGAAAGATCACATCACCGCCACGACTGGTCTTTGGGATGGACGCTGGCGTCTGTCCGGCCCGCATCATCCAGACCTGCTGATCCGCGCATTGGGGGTGGGGGTCGACACCTGTCCTGACTGGCGTATGACCGGCCTGCCATATGCGTCAATGCAGGTGACACCCGCTGTCTGGCAGGGGGATCGGCTGATTTGCGCCCCTTTGGCGGGCTTTGGTACCGGATGGATCGCGCAGATTGTCGCGGAATAGGCCCGCAGCCCCGTTTGCGCATTGAAGATCGGGGTTTTGTGCCTATTCTATAGGTAACCACACAGGCACGTTTTGGTCGCCTGTTTGACGATGTGATAGGAGTCCCCCTTGGGTAACGCACGTAACATGGTCTTTTGGGTCGTCATGTTCTTGATGGTCCTGGCCTTATTCAATTTATTCAGCAGCCCGCAGGGTGCTACCGGTGGCGACAGCCGCAGCTATTCGACTTTCGTCGAAGCTGTGCAGGCCGGGCGCGTCTCGGACGCCGTCATCGATGGCGAACAAGTGCGCTACGCCGAAGGTGGGCGTAACTATACGACCATCGCGCCATCCGACGCCGAAATCACCAATCTGCTGATCGGCGCCAATGTGCCGTTTGAAGCACGCAGCCAGGAAACCTCGGTTTTCCAATCCTTCATCCTGAGCCTGCTGCCCTTCGTGCTGCTGATCGGCGTCTGGATCTATTTCATGAACCGGATGCAGGGCGGCGGCAAAGGCGGGGCGATGGGATTTGGCAAATCCAAGGCCAAACTGTTGACCGAGAAATCGGGCCGCGTCACCTTTGACGATGTCGCCGGCATTGATGAAGCCAAGGAAGAGCTGGAAGAGATCGTCGAATTCCTGCGCAATCCGCAGAAATTCAGCCGCCTTGGCGGCAAGATCCCGAAAGGTGCGCTGCTCGTCGGCCCTCCCGGCACCGGTAAAACGCTGCTCGCGCGCGCGATTGCGGGCGAGGCTGGCGTGCCCTTCTTCACCATCTCTGGCTCTGACTTTGTCGAAATGTTCGTCGGTGTTGGTGCCTCCCGTGTGCGTGATATGTTCGAACAGGCGAAAAAGAATGCGCCCTGCATTGTCTTCATCGACGAAATTGACGCCGTGGGCCGCGCCCGTGGTGTCGGTATCGGCGGTGGCAATGATGAACGCGAACAGACGCTGAACCAGCTGCTGGTCGAAATGGACGGGTTTGAAGCGAATGAAGGCGTGATCATCGTCGCGGCCACCAACCGCCGTGACGTGCTTGACCCGGCCTTGCTGCGCCCCGGTCGTTTTGACCGCCAGGTCACCGTGCCGAACCCCGATATCAAAGGCCGCGAAAAGATTTTGGGCGTCCATGCGCGCAAGATCCCGCTTGGTCCTGATGTCGATCTGCGCATCATCGCGCGTGGCTCGCCCGGCTTTTCCGGTGCGGATCTCGCGAATCTGGTGAACGAGGCTGCCTTGATGGCCGCCCGCGTCGGTCGCCGCTTCGTCACCATGGTGGATTTCGAATCCGCCAAGGACAAGGTGATGATGGGTGCGGAACGCCGCTCGATGGTCATGACTGCCGAGCAGAAAGAAATGACCGCCTATCACGAGGCTGGCCATGCCATCGTCGGCATCACCTTGCCGAAATGTGACCCGGTCTATAAGGCCACGATCATTCCGCGCGGTGGTGCGCTTGGCATGGTGATGAGCCTGCCGGAAATCGACCGTCTGAATATGTTCAAAGACGAATGCCACCAGCGGCTCGCGATGACGATGGCGGGCAAGGCGGCCGAGATCATCAAATACGGCCCCGATTCGGTCAGCAACGGCCCCGCCGGTGATATCCAGCAGGCCAGCCAACTGGCGCGCGCGATGGTTTTGCGCTGGGGCATGTCGGACAAGATCGGCAACATCGACTATGCCGAGGCGCATGAAGGCTATCAGGGCAATACCGCCGGTCTGTCGGTTTCGGCTGACACCAAGGTCCTGATCGAAGAAGAAGTGCGCAAGTTCATTCAGGATGGCTATGACCTGGCCCATAAGATCATCACCGAAAAGCGCGAAGAATTCGAGCGTCTGGCCCAAGGCCTGCTCGAATATGAAACGCTGACCGGCGAAGAGATCAAGCGCGTGATTGCAGGGCTGTCGCCGCATGTGTCCGACGACAAGGACGACACGCCGCCATCTGCCGGGTCCTCTGTGACTGCAATTCCGAAGACCAAGCCCAAGAAACCCCGCGAACCCGATGGCGGGATGGAACCGGAACCTTCCGTGTGATGGATCAAACGCCGCCCCCTTGGGGCGGCGTTTTTCGTTGCAGCTCCTGTTCCTTTGGAACAGGATGCCTCCGGCGGGGATACTTTTCCTCGGAAGATGGGGCTGAGTCCCGCTTGAGTAAGGGGGCAGCATGCCAGCATTGATAAAGACGGATATTGTAGGTGAAGTTGTCTGGCTGGGCATGGTCCCGGACCGCGATGCATCCTTGCGCTCAGAAGCTATGACAGAGGCCGCGCTGACCTATGCCGGTATCCCGGGCGAGGCGCATGGCGGCCTGACCCGGCGATCCTGTTCCCGCGTGATCAGCCAGCACAAACGCGGCACCGAGATTCGCAATGTCCGCCAGCTTTGCGTGATGTCGGAGGAAGAACTGGCCGAAATCGCTGCCGATTGCGGCCTCGACCAGCTTGATCCGGCCTATGCCGGGGCCTCGCTTGTTGTCCGTGGTATCCCCGATTTCACCCATCTGCCGCCATCCTCGCGTCTGCAATTCGCGGATGGATCGGTGATCGTGGTGGATATGGAAAACCAGCCCTGCCATCTGCCCGCCAAGGTGATCAACGCCGATCACCCTAGCGCCGGTGACAAATTCAAAGCCGCCGCCAAAGGCAAACGCGGCGTCACCGCCTGGGTCGAACGCGAAGGCGTCGTCCGGCTCGGCGATCCGGTCATCCTGCATGTGCCGGGCCAGCGCGGCTGGCAGGCCTAAGGCGGATAATATGACAGTTCTTTCCGATATCGCGATTGCGCGCGCCGCAACAACACTGCCCATTCAGGACATCGGTGCCAAACTGGGCATCGATGCCGCCGATCTGGTCCCCTATGGCCATGACAAGGCCAAGGTCAGCCAGCGGTTGATCGATTCCGTGCAGGATCGCCCCGATGGCAAGCTGATCCTTGTCACCGCGATCAACCCGACGCCTGCGGGCGAGGGCAAGACCACGACCACTGTGGGTCTGGGCGACGGCCTGAATGCGATTGGCAAAAAGGCGGTGGTCTGTATCCGCGAGGCCTCGCTCGGTCCCTGTTTCGGGATGAAGGGTGGCGCAGCGGGTGGCGGCCATGCGCAGGTCGTGCCGATGGAAGACATGAACCTGCATTTCACTGGTGATTTCCACGCGATCACATCCGCGCATAACCTGCTGGCCGCGATGATCGACAATCACATCTATTGGGGCAACGCGCTGGATATCGATATCCGCCGCATTGTCTGGCGGCGGGTCATGGATATGAACGACCGCGCCCTGCGCCAGATCACCACATCCTTGGGCGGTGTCAGCAACGGCTTCCCGCGTGAGGCGGGGTTTGACATCACCGTCGCGTCTGAGGTCATGGCGATCCTGTGCCTTGCCCGCAATCTGGCCGATCTGGAACAAAGGCTGGGCGATATCATCGTCGCTTACCGCTATGACAGGACGCCAGTGTCTTGCCGCGATCTGCAGGCGCAGGGCGCGATGACAGTGCTTTTGAAAGATGCCTTGCAGCCCAATCTGGTGCAGACATTGGAAAACAATCCCGCCTTTGTGCATGGCGGCCCCTTCGCAAATATCGCCCATGGCTGCAATTCGGTGACCGCGACGACGACCGCGTTGAAAATCGCCGATTATGTCGTGACCGAAGCCGGGTTCGGGGCCGATCTGGGCGCTGAAAAGTTCATGAATATCAAATGCCGCAAGGCGGGCATCGCGCCGTCCTGTGTCGTGGTCGTCGCCACGGTGCGCGCGATGAAGATGAATGGCGGCGTGGCAAAGGCTGACCTTGGCGCAGAGAACGTCAGCGCCGTGCAGGACGGCTGTGCCAATCTGGGGCGGCATATCGCGAATATGGCATCCTTCGGCGTGCCGGTTGTCGTGGCAATCAACCATTTCGTCACCGACACGGATGCCGAGGTGGACGCCGTCAAAGCCTATGTCGCAACCCAAGGCGCGCAGGCGGTCTTGTGCAAACATTGGGCGCAAGGCTCTGCCGGGATCACGGAGCTTGCGACATTGGTAGCGGGGATTGCCGATCAAGACGCCGCCGATTTCACGCCGACCTATCCAGATGACATGGGTCTTTTTGAAAAAATGCAGACCATCGCCCGTAAGATTTACCGTGCTGACGATGTCATCGCCGATGCCAAAATCCGCGACCAGTTGCAGCAATGGGAGGCGCAGGGTTACGGCCATCTGCCGATCTGCATGGCGAAAACCCAATACAGCTTTACCACCGATCCGGAATGGCGCGGCGCCCCTACGGGTTTCACCATTCCGGTGCGTGAAGTCAGGCTCAGCGCCGGTGCCGGTTTCATCGTCGCGATCTGTGGCGAGATCATGACAATGCCCGGCCTGCCGCGCGTGCCCGCCGCGCAAAGCATCATGCTCAACGACGATGGCCAGATCGAAGGCCTGTTCTGAGGCGCGATGTCCGGTTGTCAAACCGCGCGCTGCGGCGTATCCGGCAGGCGGCGAAGGGACGAAAGGACCGGATGTGAAAACACCGCAGGATTGCAACGATATGGAAGATATCCGCGCCGCCATTGACCAGATCGACGCCGATCTGGTCCGGCAATTGGCCGAGCGCGCCACCTATATCGACCGCGCCGCCCAGATCAAGGAACAGGCCGATCTGCCCGCAAGGATCACGCCACGCGTGGAGCAAGTGGTTGAGAATGTGCGCCGACATGCTTTGGCGCAGGGGCTGTCGCCTGATCTGGTCGAAAAACTCTGGCGCTGGTTGATCGACTGGTCCATCGCGCGCGAAGAAACCCGGCTTGGCCCGGACAGCGACAGGAATGACAAAAGATGACAGCCCATATTCTGGACGGCAAAGCCTTTGCCGCAAAGCTGCGCGCGCAGGTCGCCACCCATGTGGCGCGGCTCAAGGCCGATCACGGCATCACGCCGGGACTGGCCGTTGTGCTGCTGGGCGATGACCCGGCCAGTCAGGTCTATGTCCGCTCCAAAGGCAAGATGACGGTCGAGGTGGGCATGCAGAGCTTTGAGCATCGCCTGCCCGATACGACGTCAGAGGCCGATCTGCTGGCGCTGATCGCGCAACTGAACGCCGATCCTGCGGTGCATGGCATTCTGGTGCAATTGCCGCTGCCCGCGCATCTGAATTCTGATCTGGTGATCAATGCGATTGACCCGGCCAAGGATGTGGACGGGTTTCATATCTCCAACGTGGGCCTGCTCGGCACCGGGCAAAAGGCGATGGTGCCTTGCACGCCGCTTGGCTGCCTGATGCTGCTGCGCGATTATCACGGCTCGCTGGCGGGCAAACATGCGGTGGTGATCGGGCGATCCAACATCGTCGGTAAACCGATGGCGCAATTGCTGCTGGGTGACAGTTGCACAGTGACCATGGCGCATAGCCGCACGGTGGATCTGGCCGCCATGGTCCGGCAGGCGGACATCGTTGTCGCCGCAGTCGGGCGCGCGCAGATGGTGCCGGGCGAGTGGATCAAACCGGGGGCGACAGTGATCGATGTCGGCATCAACCGGATCGCCAAGGATGACGGCAGCACAAGGCTGGTCGGTGACGTCGATTTCGATAGCTGCGCCGCTGTGGCTGGCGCGATCACCCCGGTGCCGGGCGGTGTCGGGCCGATGACGATTGCTTGCCTCTTGGCCAATACCGTCACCGCCTGCAGCCGCGCCAATGGGCTGGCAGAGCCTGTGGGGCTGACGGTCTGATCCTTCTGCTGCGCAGAAGGGCCTCCGGCGGGGATATTTTTACTCGGAAGATGGTCAGGGGAGCGGGACGACGATAGCTTTATGCCCGGTCAGGATCGCTAGCGCCTGCGGCCCGAAATGCTGGCGGATGACAGGCTGCGTGCAATCCAACCCGCCGGTATAGGCACCATAGGCGGGCAGGATCATCCGTTCGGCATCCAGCACAAAGGCCGGGCGGCTCCGGCCCGCCAGCCGGTATTTCGGATGGTAGTGGCCGGATATCTCCGCCCGCGCCCCGGTCGCGATATGGCGGAACGTCAGCGGCCCGATCTGCACCTGCGCCAAATGGCTGCCACCCAGATCGACCGGCCCCGGATCATGGTTGCCTTCAACCCAGATCCATGCGCGCCCGGCTTGCAGGCTGGTCAGCCGCAGGCGCATCGCCTCATCAAGGCTGTCTGCCGCCGCCAGATCATCGAAACTGTCGCCTAGGCAGATCACCTGCCGCGCATCGGTGCGGGCCAGATCCTCGGCGAGTTTATCGAGCGTTGCGATCACCTCATAGGGCGGCAGCATCACGCCACTGCGTCGCGCGATCCGGTCGGACTTGCCAAGATGCAGGTCAGAGACACACAGCAGGTTCTGGTCAGGCAGGTAGAGCGCACCCGATGGCAGCGCATGGCATAACGTGCCGCAAAAGGTGAAAACATAGGCGTTCATGCTGTGTTCTTTGCTTGAACCGGCGGTGCTGTGCAAGGATCAATCCGCGCGCAAACCGACCTTAGCCATCAATGCTGCGGCCTGATCCTCCATCAACCGCTCGCGCCCGGCACCGGCCAGTGCGATGCGGCCCTGTTCCAGAAACATCGGCATTGCAAGTGGCGTGACCCGGTCCAGCACCAGATGATCGACGCGGCCTGCGGTGCGAGTTAGCATTTCCTCGATCCGGCCGAAATCGACCAGACCGCGCAACGCCTCTTCGCGGGTGATCTGCAGCATCAGATGGTCGGGGTCGTATTTGGCCAAAGTGTCATAGAGGATGTCGGATGAAAACGTCGCCTGCCGCCCCGATTTGCGCGCCTGCGGCAGGTTGCGTTCGATCAGCCCGGCGATGGTTGCTGCGCCGCGAAAGGTGCGTTTCATCACGGCATTGCCCGACAACCATGTTTCAAACCCTGCCCGTAGGTCGGGCGCGCGGAACAGTGGCGCGGGGTCGCTGACCGCATCCAGCCCCCAGATCAGGGTCGCGTAATCGGTGGCGACAAAGCCCAAGGGATGCAGTTCCAACTCCTCCATCCGTTGCGTCAAAAGCATCCCCAAAGTCTGCATCGCATTGCGCCCGGCGAAACCGTAGACGCAGATATGCTGGCGGCCATCATGGGGGAAACTTTCGACCAGAATGCGGTCTGCCTCGGGCAGTTTGGAAAACTGACGTTGGAGGGTCAACCATTCGACGGTGTGGGCGGGCAGGCCCGGCCAATCATCCTGCGCGAACATGCGCAGAATGCGTTGCGACAATTGTGTGGAATTGGCGAATTTCGTCCCCATGAAGGTCGCGATCTTGGGCGTCTTGCTGGCATCGCGCGTCACCTCGACGGTCATTTCGCGCAAACCGTCATAACGGACGATCTGACCACCAATCAGGAATGTGTCACCTTGGGTCAGGGTCGCCGCAAACGCCTCTTCCACCTCGCCCAAGGGTTTGAAATTGCCTTTCATACGCACCTTCAGCGTATCGGTATCCTGAATCGTGCCGATATTCATCCGGATGCGCAGCGCCGCACGCGGGTCGCGCAATTGCCATTTGCCGTCCGCATTTTGCAACAGCCGTTTCCAGCGGTCATAGGCGCGCAGGGCATAGCCGCCCGTGGCGCAGAAATCGAGACAGGCGTCAAAATCCGCACGGGTCAGGCCGGCATAGGCACCCACACTGCGCACCTCGGCGAACAGATCATCGGCATGGAAGGGCCCTGCACAGGCGGCGATCAGGATATGCTGGCACAGCACGTCACGCGGGCCCGCACCTTTTGGATCGCCGTCCAGATCATGCGCTTTGACAGCCTCCAGCGCGGCAACGCATTCGACAACTTCGAACCTGTTGGCCGGGACCAGCAGCGCCTTGGACGGTGCATTATAGCGGTGGTTGGCCCGCCCGATCCGCTGCACCAGACGTTTGACGTTCTTCGGCGCACCGATCTGGACCACCAGATCGACATCGCCCCAGTCGATCCCCAGATCAAGGCTGCCGGTGCAGACAATCGCGCGCAACTGGCCTGCGACCATCGCCGCCTCGACCCTTTCGCGCTGTTCGCGGGCCAGACTGCCGTGGTGGATACCGATCGGCAGATCGTCGGTATTGGCGAGCCAGAGATTGTGAAAGAAAATCTCAGCCTGCGCGCGGGTATTGTGAAAGATCAGCGTGGTCTTATGCGCCTTTACCGCTTCCAGCACGGCGGGGATGGCATAGGCGGCCCCACCCCCAGCCCAAGGCGGTGGTGCATCGGTGTGCAACATCGCGATATCGGGGTCCGGGCCGGGATCGGCCAGCAGGATCGGGCAAGGATCGGGGTGCCGCGCCAGCATCCGGGCAATCGCAGGCGGGTCATCCACCGTCGCCGACAGCCCGACACGGCGCAGACCGGGGGCGAGGGTCTGCAAACGGCTCAGCGCCAGCATCAGTTGGTCGCCGCGCTTGCTTTCGGCCAGCGCATGGATTTCATCCACGATGACGCGCTGAAGCCCGGCGAACATGCGCGGCGCATCCTCGTAACTGACCAGCAGGGCCAGCGATTCCGGTGTCGTCAGCAGGATATGCGGCGGGTCCGCGCGCTGGCGGCGTTTCTGGGTGTATGATGTATCCCCGGTACGATCTTCGATCCGGATCGGCAGGCCCATCTCATCAACCGGGGTCCGCAGGTTGCGTTTGATATCCGCCGCCAAGGCCTTCAGCGGGGAGACATAAAGCGTATGCAGCCCCTGATGCGCGCCTTCTGCCAGTTCCACCAGCGAGGGCAGGAACCCCGCCAAGGTCTTGCCTCCGCCCGTCGGGGCGATCAGCAACAAAGCGGGGTCCTGCGCGCGCGCCAGCATATCCTGTTGATGCGGATGCACCGTCCAGCCGCGCGTGGCGAACCAATCGTCAAAACGCGCGGGCAGAATGCTGTCAGGCCGATTGGTATCTGGCATATGTCCCCGCTGTCGAACGCCCCTTCATAGGTAGGGGCAAGCGGTGGCAATGCAAACCGCCATTGGCTTAGCGCAGGATATCTTCGTCTTTCACAAACATATTGTCCCAGGCACGATCAATCAGTTCCGGGGTCATCTGATACGGAATACCTTCAAATTCACAGATCGCGATCATCTGATCGATCAGGAAGGTCGGTTGGTAATTGGCATAGACATTGCCGATGTCCGGATATCGCACGTTCAGCAGATGGATCAGCGCGGTTTCATCCAGCGGCATCTTGCGCTTGCGGGCGACCATGGCAAAGATTTTCAGGAAATCATCCTGATCGGGGCCATTGATTTTGATCTTGTAAAATATGCGCCGCAAGGCGGCCTGATCGAAAATCGCATTAGGGTGAAAATTGGTGGAAAATACCACCAGCGTGTCGAACGGCACCTCGAACTTTTCACCCGATTGCAGGGCAAGGATATCTTTTCCCTCTTCCAGTGGCACGATCCAGCGGTTCACCAAGGTCTGCGGCGGTTCTGCCTGACGGCCAAGGTCATCGATGATGAACAGCCCGCCGGTGGCTTTCAACTGTAACGGCGCCTGATAGGTCCGCGCGGTCGGGTTATAGACCAGATCCAGCATCGACAGCGATAATTCACCCCCGGTCACCACCGTCGGGCGGTCGCAGCGAACATAGCGGGTGTCGAACCGGCCTGATGTGCGGCGCAGACTGCTGGGGTCGTCGGTGTCATCTTCGGCTTTGGAATGGATGATCGGGTCATAGACCGTGATCACCTGACCCGCATAGGCGATGGCGCGCGGCACATAAATCTTGTCCGCCAGCGCCGCCCTGATCCCATGCGCGATCGAGGATTTGCCATTGCCCGGCGGGCCATACATCAGGATCGACCGGCCAGAGCTGATCGCCGGACCCAGAGTGGACAAAAGCGACTGCGGCAGCACCAGATCACCCATGGCTTCGGTCAGCTGGCAGCGGGTGACATGAATATTGCGGATCGACTGGCGTGCAACCTGCTCGGTGTAGACGGCCAATGGCACCGGCATTGCGCCGAAATATTCAGACTGGCTCAGCGCATTCAGCGCACAGGCGCGCCCGGCGTCGGTCAGCCGATACCCCATTTCAGCGCTGTTGTTGATGTGTGACGTGCCGGTCACCTCGACCAGAGATTGGCCACGGGCGATATCCACCAATTCCTGAGTGACAGAGACAGGCAAGCAGATGGCGCGGCTGATCTGCGATACCAGATCAAGATTCATGCGAAAGATCGTCTTGATTAGAATGTCGCGCATCATCGCCATGGGCAACAACATCGCACCCAGATTGCGGGGCGCGGGCGGTGCCATGACATCCGTCAATTGCATGTTCATCAGCGTTGCTCAGCTTGCAAAGAGATTCGACCCCTCAGGTCGCAGTTTAACTCTAGGCGTGATTATGTGGAAAACGTGAACAAAGAATAAATTGACTGACTATTATCGAAAATTTTAACGGTAAACAGCGACCAGTAGCAAGTAAAACAGGATGGTCATCGACAAGGGAAACCCCATCGGGAACTTCCTGCCGCTTGTCCAGCTTTCCCAATCGGGCACCATGCGGCGCAGCGGGCTCATCCTGACCAACCGATGCGTGACATAGCCAGCCAGCAGACAAGCCGATAAAAGCGCGATCACCAGCCGCAGATCACCCAAAGCGACAAAAGGCGCTGCCCCCGCAATGAATTTGGCATCGCCCGCGCCCATCACACGTGCCGCATTCAGCGCAATACCGATCAGCAGCATGATGATCAGATGGGTCCAGTGCCACAGATATTGCGGAAAGGGCAGGGCGATCAGGCCAAGGATCGCGAAACTGCCGACCAGCGCATAGACCGCGACATTGGGGATTTTCATCCGCTGCATATCGCTCCACGCGACATAGATCGCGATGGGCAGAACAGCGGGCAGGAACCACCAGGCCGCATATGCTGTCAGCACCATCGGCTTAATTCACGACGTTGTTTTCAAGCGCCTGCAAGGCACGCACAGCGGGTTCAAAATATTGCGGATGCGTGTTGATCGCGTCGTTCAGCAGAGATTTCCCGATCGTCACATCATTCTGCTTGATCGCGGTCAGCGCCATCGTATGCAGCAATTGTGCGCGTTCGACCTGGGTCATCGGCACCACGGGCAGCGTGTAATTGCGCTGCGCGCCGCGCGCCAGAACCAGATTATTCTTGGCGGTGAACATGCCCGGACTAAAGCGCAACGCATCGCCAAACAGCCGTTCAGCGGCCGGATAATCGCCGCGTGTCAGTTTTGAATAGCCCCAGTTGTTATAGACTGGCGCAGGCCGCGTCGTCATGCCGACAGCGGTCTCGTAAAAACTATCGGCCTTGGTCCATTGCTGCTGGCTGTCAGCGACCATCGCTTCCAGCCGATACCGTTCAAAGGTTTCAAAGGTCGGCGGGATCGTGTTCAGCGTCGCTGCCGCCTCGGCCCACAGATTGCCACGGATATAGGCATCGGCCAGTTCGACCCGATCCTCATTAGTCGAGTCCGGATGGGTCAGGACGGTCTGCCATGCGGCAACAGCCTCTGTCGTGCGACCGGCGCGGACCAATGACGTGCCCAAACCGCGTTGAAAATCGATGCGGCCGGGATCATTGGCGCTGGCCGTTGCAAAGTAATTCACCGCCTCATTCGGATCACCGACTGTCAGCATCACATCATTGAGATTGGATTCGTCGATGACGTTCAGGTCTTTGAGCGCGCGTTCAACCTCTGCCTCGCCCGATGGGGCGCAGGCCGACAGGCCAAGGGCTGCCGCAGACAGTGACATGAAAACGAAGTGGCGCATTTTTCTGCGTCCTTTACTGCTTTGCCTCAAAGGTCCGACGTCAGAGCAAAATCGCCTGCGCCGCGCCGGATCAGATGGAATGTCTGATTTTCCCTCGGGATATCATCACCGGAATCGTTCAGACTTGCGAGAGATAAGCGCAGGTTCTCTCTGATTTCGTCAGAATTCCCGTTATCTGCTGCAAATGCGCGACGGAAAACCTCGCTCGCTTCGGCCATCTGGCCTTTTTCCATCAGAACCACGCCCAGATTGTTCCAGGCCGGCGGGAACGTCGGGTCTTCCTCGACCGCCCGCCGCAGCCAGGTTTCCGCCTGCCCCAGACGGCCCAGATTAAGATTGGCGGAACCGATCGCAGACATCGTATCGACGTTCAGCCCCTGTTGCGCTGCCGCACGATGATAGGCTTTCAGCGCAAGCTCATATTCCCCGCCTGCCATCAGGCGATGACCCACGACAAGCCCGTCAAGCTGGCTCATCCCCGCCACGCCGGGGGCGAAAGGCCCATCCGACCGGTTCAGCCCCGCCCCGCCACAACCCAGAAGGCAAAGGGCCATCAACGGCGCAAGGACAAGGCGGATATGCATCTCCTTAATTCAGATTCTGCGTGATCGCATAGATCGACGGGCCGATCAGGATCGCCATCAGTGGCGGCACCGTCAGCATCATCGTTGCCAGCGTCATCTTGGTGGGTAACTTGTTCGCGGCCTCCTCGGCACGCATGACGCGTTTGTCACGCATCTCGGCCGCATAGACCCGCAAAGCATCTGAAATCGACGTGCCGAATTGTGCAGATTGCACCATGACCGTCACAAAACTGGAAATATCGGGCACACCGCAGCGTTCGGCCATGTCTTTCAGCACGGCGCTTTTTTCCTTCCCGGCCTTGCTTTCCTGACTGACGATGGAAAACTCTTCGGCCAGTTCGGGGAAACCAGTCTGCAATTCACTGGACACCCGCACGATGGATTGGTCCAGCGATTGTCCGGCCTCGACGCAGACCAGCATCAGATCAAGCGCATCCGGAAAGGCATGGGTGATCGCCTGTTTGCGGACTTCCTGACGGCGCGTCACCCAATATTTCGGAAACATATAACCGATGCCGCCGGGAATCGCGATTATCATGATCAGGTGATGTGTCAGGACCGGGGCCTGCGACAGCGCGATCAGCGCATAGGCCGCCCCTCCCAAAAGCCCGCCAATCCCCAGCGTGAACTGCAAAAAGTTATAGATCCGCACCGCATTCTTGCTGCGATATCCTGCCTGCATCAGCTTGAGTTTGACCGCCGAAAATTCCGCCGCATTCTGTGGTTCAAGGAAAGTCGCATATTTCTCCAGCTTGTCGCGGTTCGATGCAACGCGCAGTTTCTCCCCTTTTTTGGCCGCTTTGTCAGGTTGGCGGTTGTTGACTTTCAGCCGGTCAAACGGGTCTTCGGGCCGCTTAAGCACAAACGGCAACGTCAGCAGTACCAGAAACACACCAAAAAGGCCGATCACGATCACAGTGCCAGAGGGGCCCAGCAGGTCGTTGATCGTGGTTTGGATCGCGTCCATTCTTGTTCCCTTCAGACCTTGATATCGACCAGCGCGCGCATCACGATCAGATTCAGCACCAGAAACCCCGCAACGACGAAGCAGGCCGGGATAAACAGCGGGCTGTCCATCACGTCATCGAAATAATTCGGCTCGACCAGATTGATGCCGATCAGGGCCATGATCGGGAAGGCCGACAGCAATTTACCGGACCATTTCGCCTCTGCCGTGATGGCATTGACGCGGCGAAACAGCCGAAACCTGGCGCGGATCACCTTGGCCAGCCCGTCAAGAATTTCAGCCAGATTGCCGCCCGAGGATTGCTGGATCGTGACGGCCACCGCCAGAAAACGTAAATCCTGATTATCAAGCCGTTCGGCCATCGCTTTCAGCGTCTCGCCCATATCGCGGCCATAGGCGGCTTCATCTGCAATGATCCCCATTTCCGTGCCCAAAGGATCAGGAACCTCGCGGGCAACGATTGTGATCGCATTGGAAAACGGATGCCCGACCCGCAACGACCGGACCATCAGTTCCACCGCGTCAGGCAATTGTTCGCTGATCAAGTTCATCCTTTTGGCAGCTTTGCTACTGATCCAGACATAGACACCGCCAACCCCGATCAGCACGCTGACCAAGGCCCGCACGGATGCTGCGACATCCGTCAGCAGCGTTAGCAGTAAAAACGCGACAACGCTCAGCATTGCCATCACGACAATGATCTGGACCGGGGAAAAGGCAATATTGGCTTTCTGGGCCTTGGCCGCAAGCAACGAATAAATCGGAATGCTTTGCGACTTCATATGCTGGGTCATCTCCTTGCGGAGCTGGTCCAGAACCTGTTCGCGGTTGGCGCCTTTTTCCAGCATCTCAAGGCGGCGGTTGACCTTGCCATCCATGCTGATCGATTTGCCGAAAATCACCAGATAGGCACCCTGAACCAGCGCCAGCACGGCCACGAAAATCAGGACATAGATAAAGGGTTCCGTCGAAATCATGGACTTACTCTGCCACCATCGGTTCAAATATCGCGCCGGGCAGATCATAGCCCCACAATTTGAAACGTTCCGAAAAATGGCTGCGCACGCCGGTGGCGGTGAAATGCCCGATGATCTTGTTGTCGGGCGTCAGACCGACACGCTGATAGCGAAAGATTTCCTGCATCGAGATGACATCGCCTTCCATGCCGGTGATTTCCGTGATCGAGGTCATCCGGCGCGATCCGTCCTGCAACCGTGACGATTGCACGATCAGATTGACCGCCGAGGAGATCTGGCCACGCATCGCCTTGACCGGCATATCCAACCCGGCCATGGCGATCATGTTTTCCAGCCGCGATACCGCATCGCGCGAAGAGTTGGCGTGAATCGTTGTCATCGACCCATCGTGACCCGTGTTCATCGCCTGCAACATATCAATCACCTCTTCGCCGCGCGTCTCCCCGACGATGATCCGGTCCGGGCGCATCCGCAGCGCGTTTTTCAGACAATCGCGCTGGCTGACCCCGCCTTTGCCTTCGACATTGGGGGGGCGGCTTTCCATCCGCCCGACATGGGTCTGTTGCAGTTGCAATTCGGCGGTGTCTTCGATGGTCAGGATACGTTCACTGTCATCGATGAAGGCCGACAGCGCGTTCAATGTCGTTGTCTTGCCCGACCCGGTCCCGCCCGAGACGATGATATTCAGCCGGGTCGATACTGCCGCTTGCAGATAGGCGGCCATTTCTTCGCTGAAGGCACCGAAACGGACCAGATCATCAACGCTCAGCTTGTCTTTCTTGAATTTGCGGATCGATACCAGCGACCCATCCACCGCAATCGGCGGCACCATCGCGTTGAAACGCGACCCATCGGGCAGACGCGCGTCAACATAGGGGTTGCTTTCATCCACACGCCGCCCGACCGCCGAGACGATCTTGTCGATGATCCGCAGCAGGTGGCGTTCATCCTTGAAACTTATATCGGTCAGTTCCAGCTTGCCGTCGCGTTCGACGAAAATCTGATGTGGCCCATTGACCAGAATATCGTTGATACTGTCGTCTTTGAGCAAGGTTTCCAGCGGCCCCAACCCGGTGACCTCAAAGAACAAATCCTGGCTCAGTGTCTGGCGTTCGTCGCGGTTCAGCACGATCCCCATCTCATCGAGGGTTTCGCTCGCGATCGCGTTGATTTCGGTGCGCAGATCCTGTTCCGTCGCCGTCTCCAGCGCGGCGAGGTTGAGGTTTTCCAACAAGGCCTTGTGCAGATCCAGTTTGATTTCCTGCAACCTGTCCTTGCGCCGCTTGTCCTTGTCGGCCGCGCCGACATCGGCACCGCGCCTGACCGGCATCGACTTCATCAGCGACGGACGGGCCGGGGCGGTCGCGGTGCTGGGCATGTCTGCCGCAGGCGCGGCCATCGGCGCGCCTGCATCGGCGGGGCCAGCGGGGAGTTTTGGCTTTTTATACTTGGAAAACATCTGTCAGCCCCGTGTATTAACTGGCGGCCTCTGCGACCGCATTCACATTTACGTCGTGCACCGATTTTGCAAGTTTGTAGATTTCTTTCCGCAGCGGGTTCTTGGCGTAACGTTCCGCCAAAGGCGCGCCGTGATCCGCCGTCTGTAACACAGCCTTGCCGCCATCCGGCATCAAAACGTCAATCGCGATGCCCAGACTTTCGGCCAGTCGCTTGACCCGGCTTTTGCCATTCAGATCGGTAAATCCCGGTGCGCGGTTCAGGATGAACCGGATCTTGGAAAACGGCAGATCCTCGGATTGCAACGCGCGTTTCAGCCGGAGCGTATTCTGCGCGGACCGCATTTCCAGTTCGATCATCGCGAAATAGACATGCGCGGCTTCCAGAACCGTCTGTGACCATTCAACCATGGCCGAGGGCATGTCGATGATCACATAGTCGAAATTGACCCGCGCCATTTCGATGATCCGGCTGATATCGGCAGGCGACAGCATATCAAGCGGGATCATATCCATGGGCGCGGTCAGCACATGCAGCCTGTCACCATAGGTCAGCAGCGCCTGCATAAAGCTTTCCGCATCCATCGCCGCCGTATCGCTCAAAAGTTCCAGCACCGATTCCCGGCGCGGCAGATCCAGATAGGTCGCTGTCGTGCCGAACTGGAAATCCAGATCGATCAGGCAGACCTTGGGGGGGTCTTTCTTGTCGATATTGGCCAGCTCCCACGCCAGATTGACCGCCATCATCGTGGCCCCGGTGCCGCCAGCCAGACCATGGACGGGAATAACGACGCCGGATTTATCGCCTGTGCTCGTCAGCTTGGGCGCGCTGGGCATTGCCGTCGCCGGGCTGTCCTGTATCAGAACCCGCTCAATCGCGCGGGCCAGCTCGTTTTCAGGCAGCGGATAGGGCACAAATTCATCGCCGCCCGCCCGCAGCAGCCGGTGCAGGGCACCGGGGCTCAGGTCTTCGGTGATCAGAATGACCTTGATGCTGGCCGCCTTCGCAAGACCGATAATCGCAGCAACGCCGTCAAGATTGTCTTCATCCTGCGAATCCATCGCAATCGTGACAAATTGCAATGCCGACGCTTCCGGCTGCGCCAGAAAGGTGACGGCATCATCAAAGCTCAGATCGCCCCAGGCGTCCCCCAAGGCCGTTTCCATATCTTCGATCAACAGATCAAAAATCTGCACGTCGCGGCTGATCGTGCAGGCGACGATGGGTGGCGGATCATATTGAACGACAGGGGTGGTGTTCATGCACGTTGTCCTTATCGACCTGTTTCAGATTGCCACTTGTTTCACGACAAAGCCTGGTCGCCACCAATCATTGTACGCAATCTTGACGATATTGCGGCCAGGGCTGCAGCAAGGCAGACCAGAACGTAAATAATTGCGCGACTGCGGATCAGGCTGGCGGCATCCTCTGGCCGCCGCCGTCCTTAGCCGCCCACATCCCCGGTGACAGAGGCGGGTGTGACAGTGGATGCCGGTGCCGCGCTGGCAACATATTCACGAAACACGACTTCTGCGTATTTTCCGTTCAAAAGCATCGGGTTGTTTTCAACAAACCCCGATACTTCCGTCACTGTGCGCCGGTTGCGCCGTTCCGGCTCTGGCGTGGGGATCAGGGGCTGGGTCTGGCCCAGCGACACCACAGCCTCCAGCCGGTCACGACCGATGCCCTGCGTCGCCAGATAGGCAACCGCCGCTTGCGCACGGCGCAGGCCAAGATTGCGGTTATAGGCGTCACTGCCGACAAGATCGGTATGGCCAAAGACCCGGAAACGCACCTCGGGGAATTGCCGGATCCAATCAGCCTGACGGCGCAATGTCGCCTGTGCCTGTGCATCCAGTACCGCCGAATCAAAGGCAAAGTTGATCGTTGAATCCACCTCGGCGGCAAAGCGGCGGGCCAGATCAATCGTGTAATTCTGCGGCGCACTTTGCACTAACAGGTTGTTCATCGTCGCATTGCCGAACGTGCCCTGATCCAGCTGCGCGCCTGCCTCGGCTCGGCCGGGTGAATAGGGCGCGTCAGTCGGGCTGCAACCCGCAAGTGCCGCTGTGATCAGCGCAATCGTCGTATGGATTTTCATCACTGCGCGCTCCGCTCACTCATCCATCACATAGCCGTAGGACCCGCTAAAGTCCTGACGTGCGACTTCACCCGCGCCACCGCGGGTCGGTGCATTGCTGGCCGCGACACGGCCAAACAGGAACAGATCGGCTTCGCTTGGGGGACGGACGCGGTCGGTCGGCAGGGCCAGCGCCGTGCCACGGGTGGGCGACACAAGATGCGGCGTGACGATGATGACCAGTTCCGTCTGACGGCGGGAATACTCGGCGGAGCGGAACAGCGCCCCAAGGATCGGCACATCACCGATCCACGGCACCTGACCTGTCAGATTGGTGAAATCATCCGACAACAGACCGGCAATCGCAAAGCTTTCACCATCGCGCATCTCGACCGTGGTCGAGGTTTCGCGCCGGCTGAACGCATCCACACGGAACCCGTTCGTCGTGATGCTGTTGGTCGTATCAATCGCCGAAACTGCCGCGACCAGTTCCAGATTGATGATATCCCCGTCAACGACGCGCGGGGTAAAGTTCAGCTCGACCCCAAAGGGTTTGTATTGCACGGTAATGGTGCCGTCGGGGCCTGCGACGGGGACAGGATATTCGCCACCGGCCAGAAATGTGGCTTCCTGCCCGCTCAGCGCGGTCAGGTTCGGTTCGGCGAGCGACCGGACAACACCGCGCGATTCCAGCGCCTCCAGCAGGATGCCCACCTCTACGCCACCGGCATTGAAGCCGAACAGAAACGCACCGCTATTGGCATTGCCTGCAGGCAGCGCATTGGCAATCGAATTGGCAACGCCGCCATCCGCGACCGTGCTGCCGGTGCCACTGCGGACCGACCGGCTGTTCTGCAGCGGCCCACCATTCAGCGCGAGCGACGATGACAGCGCCTTGCTGACCGACCGCTGCATTTCGGCAAAGCGGACCTTCAGCATCACCTGCTGGGTGCCGCCCACGGACATCAGATTCGATACCCGGTCCGGGGCATATCGCTGCGCCAGATCCAGCGCGCGGTCCAGCCTTGCGATGGAACTGACCGTGCCGGACAGGACGATCCCGTCATTGGCGGTGCGCACCTCGATATTTTCGCCCGGCAGGATCTGGGTCAGGCGTTCCTTGAATTCCGCCATATCGGGGGTGACATGCACCTCGACATTGGTGATCAGCCGCCCGTCAGCGCCGAGCAATGTCAGCGTGGTGCGGCCCGGTTCCTTGCCCAGCACATAGATCGTGCGATCCGACAGCGAAGAGATATCCGCGATGCCGGGATTGGCGATCGACAATTCCGTAAACGGCACATCACTTTCGACAACGACAGCGCGGTTCATCGGCACGTCCAGCGCGCTGGACGCCGCACCGCGCATCACCCGCAATGCATCAGCCGATGCAACGCCGGGCGCTGTCGCTGTCAAGGACAGGGTTAACCCGGTCAGCACAACGCGTAAAAATCGATCATAATTCATAGTGATCTGCCCCTCCGATCACATCGCGATGACTGGGTCTCGCGCCCGTATTCGCTCAATCATGCGTCAGCCCCTTGTTTATTACAATAATCAAGACGTTGCAGGGCATGTCTCATGGGGTGATCGGGCAACACTTGGCGCAAAAGCTTAGTTTTAATGGCTTTCTGCTGTGGTTATCCTGATAATATCAACGAAATTACCGATAATCTGGCCAAAGGACTGCCCATCGCGCGCGGGCGGATCGCCCCGCAGATACGAATCGGGCAAGGTGCCGGTTATTCGGAACATTCCACCTCAACCTCTGCGCGTGTTGTGCCGCTGCGCTGCACGACAAAGCAGCGTCTGGCCTCTTCTTCGACAACCGGCAGTTCTGGGGCGACAACATCGCCTTCGCCGGTCAGCGCCGAATTGTCCACCGTGACCGGCCCGGTTTCGGTCACATCGCCCGTGCCGACCAAGGACAGCGTCAACATGCCAGAGTTTTGCGCCTGTGTCAGCAAAGCGACCTCTTCCGGGGTGACCTGAACGACGACGTTTTCCGGCGCACTGCTGTCGCCGATGATGGCGATGATCTGCAAGCCGGATTTGATCAGATTGGTCACCTCGCGCCCGTCGCGCAGGCGGCCGGTCCAATAGACGTCGATCCGGTCATCGGGGCGCAAAGTGCCAAAGCCTGCCGCCATCCGCCCCTGCACCGGAAAGGCGCGATAGCCGGGCGCAACAAGGGCCGTCAGGCCGCGGCTGACGCCGGGTTCGGTTACCTTGCTGGCCATGATGACTTCATTTTCCAGCATCGGCAGAACCACGATCCGGGGCACATCGACGCCCATCGGGAACAGCTCTTCTTCGGTGGCAAAGCTGCCTTCGGGCAGGGCGTCCTGCACATAGGGGATGACGCGGACATCGTCTTTGGTCAGCTGGTCACCATAGGTCAACGACCGGGCGACGGCGTAAACCTCCACCGTGACGGGGGCGGTGGCTGCAAGCTGCTGCGCCTGTTCAAGCGCAGCTGTCTGGCTGTCCATATATTGATTGACCATATAGACAGCGAAACCGGCAAGGCCCATGCCGAAGAGAAGAACCAGACCGAAAATCACACGCATTTCACATATCCTCGACAGGCGGAACGGCCTGTGTACGGGTGTTGCAATAAGGGAGGATGGCTAAAATTGCAAAGGCAGGAAATTGGTCAGATTTGAACCTCAATGCTGCCACTCGCTGCAACACGTTTGCCTGATCGCTTTGCTTTGTTTCAGTCAAGGGTCGGATAGGAGACCTTCGTTGATGACTTCAAGCCTGCCGTCTGTGGCGTCACCAAACACGGACATCGTTGCCAGTGCCAAGGCAACGGCAATAGCAGCGATCACGACCCACTCGACCGTGACCGCACCGGACTGGTCTTTGTGAAAGTGCGTAACGATCTGCATTCTTTAACCTTGTATACGCGTTCGCAAAGTGAACCAGAGTAATACATGCCTCATTGCGAATTTCTCACGTGCATATAACAAGATAGCTTTATCATAACATGCTCTTGCCCACACGAAAGTTGGCCGCGCATGTGAGCGCGGCCAATAAGAAAATTTCTCAACCGCCTGTTGCAACAGTCGTTGGGCTCTTGCCAATTTCAGTCACGACATTGCCCGAAGCTTTGTTAGCTGCACCAGTGATCGCAGTCCCGACAGCCAAACCCAGCAGAACGATGGCGGCGGTCAGCACAACGAAGTCGACAGTGACAGCACCGTCTTCGTCGTTGCGGAAGTTCTTGATAAAGTTAAGCATGTGTAGATCCCTCCTCAGGGTGTATTCAAGGTCATCATTTTCGCCGTGGTGTGTGACAACCCGAGCTGCCATGCGCCCCGTCGGACGCCTGTAGTAAGCCTTATGAATGCGGCGGCAGTTTGACCATGGTGGTTTTTTGTATGGCGCGGCACATGCTAAGGTTGAAATAGCCATAAGTATCTGACGATAATAAATAAAATATCCACCGAAACCTCATCCTTGTCGTTATTGTTGCCAAAACGACGCTTTGGCGCTGTCAAAATGGCGCGCAACCGCGTGCCAAAGTGGCGTTTCGTCAAGGTTCTGCCATATTTCATTCAAACTGGCTGTGTCGGGATGGTGATGAAACGTTTACGTAAGGCTTTCGCGGCTTGCGCCCTTGTGCTTTCGGGGACAGGCGTGGCTGCGCAGGTCGAACGGCTGCAGCCCGAGTTCACCTTCAAACGTATCGGTGTGCCAGCGGCGGGACAGACCACGGGCCGGATTACCGTGCAGATCGATCCCAACGCCCCGCGCCGTGGCCCGGTCTATGCAGAACCGCGTGTCGATGTGGCCGCCGCCCCCTTTGCCGTGCCGCGCCCGCAATCCGGTTTCGGCTGGTTCTGGGACAGCGTGCCATCCTCGGTCGCCGAGTCCAGCCCCGGGCGGCTGCAACTGGCGATCAACAGGATCAACAATCCGCCGACAGGGCAGGGTATTCCCGCACCACGGTTGCAATCCCTGCAGAATATTGCGGCCAGCTACGGCCTTGATATCCTGCGCGAAACCGTTGGTACGCAGGTATCACCCGCGCTGGTGCTGGCGGTGATTTCGGTCGAAAGCGCCGGTCGCATCGATGCGGTCAGCACTGCTGGCGCGCAGGGGCTGATGCAATTGATGCCCGCGACCGCCGCCAGATTCGGTGTGTCTGACAGCATGCAGGCGGGCCAGAATATCAAAGGCGGGGTCGCCTATTTGGACTGGCTTTTGCGCCGGTTCAACAATGATCCGGTGCTGGTGCTGGCCAGTTACAACGCGGGCGAAGGCAATGTGCAGCGTCATAACGGTGTGCCGCCTTTTGCCGAAACGCTGGATTATGTGCCCAAAGTGCTGGCGGCATGGCAGGTCGCTAAGGGGCTTTGCGCCACGCCGCCCGAACTGATCACCGATGGCTGCGTGTTCAATGTGAACGGGATCTGAGCGCCTGCGCCGGTCGGGTGGTGGAAAACCTTCCCCGCGGGGAAGGTTTGCGCTGATGATCCGCCCGATATAAAAACCTTCCCCGCGGGGAAGGTTTCTGCTGTGGCGGGTGTGAATCGTCAGACGATCGTCGCCTCTGTCGCGGCGCGCAATTCAGCCTCGGTCACGCCATCGGCGCATGCGACGATTCGCAGACCGCCTTCAACCACATCTAATACACCAAGATTGGTTATGATCCGGTTAACGACGCCCTGACCTGTCAGCGGCAAGGTGCAGGATTTCAACACTTTCGATTCGCCATGCTTGTTGGTGTGGTCCATCACCACAATGACGCGGCCCACACCGGCGACCAGATCCATGGCACCGCCCATCCCTTTGACCAGCTTGCCGGGGATCATCCAATTCGCCAGATCGCCGTTTTCGGCGACTTCCATCGCGCCAAGGATCGCGGCGGCGATCTTGCCGCCCCGGATCATGCCGAAGGAGGTGGCGCTGTCGAAATAGGCGGTGCGTTTGAGTTCGGTGATCGTCTGCTTGCCCGCATTGATCAGATCGGGGTCTTCGTCACCTTCAAACGGGAATGGGCCCATGCCGAGCATGCCGTTTTCCGATTGCAGGGTGATATCCTTGTCGCCGACGTAATTGGCGACCAGCGTCGGGATGCCGATGCCAAGGTTGACATACCAGCCGTCCTGCAATTCCTCTGCCGCGCGGGCGGCCATCTGATCGCGGTTCCAGCCTTTCAATTGATCGGTCATTACGCATCCTCCCGCTGGCGCGTCGTGCGCTTTTCGATACGATTTTCATGCGCGCCCTGAATGATCCGGTGCACATAGATGCCGGGCAGGTGGATGTGATCGGGGTCAAGGCTGCCGGTCGGCACGATCTCTTCCACCTCAACGACACAGGTCTTGCCGCACATCGCGGCAGGCGGGTTGAAGTTGCGCGCGGTCTTGCGGAAGATCAGATTGCCGGTTTCATCGGCTTTCCAGGCTTTCACGATGGACAGATCGGCGACGATGCCTTCTTCCAGGATATAGGTCTGGCCGTTGAAATCCTTGTGCTCCTTGCCCTCGGCAATCACCGTGCCGACGCCGGTTTTGGTGTAGAAACCGGGGATGCCGCAGCCACCGGCGCGCATCCGTTCAGCCAGCGTGCCTTGCGGGTTGAATTCCAGCTCCAGCTCGCCCGACAGATACTGGCGCATGAATTCTGCGTTTTCGCCGACGTAAGATGAGATCATTTTCTTGACCTGCCGCGTCTGCAACAGGATGCCGATGCCGAAATCATCGACGCCCGCATTGTTGGAGGCAAAGGTCAGATCCTTGGTGCCTGCATCCTTGATCGCCGCCAGCAGCAATTCGGGGATACCGCAAAGGCCAAAGCCGCCTGCAGCGATGAACATACCGTCGAATAAAAGCCCATCCAGCGCCTCTGACGCCGAGCCGTAAACCTTTTTCATCCTGCTCCCCCATGATCAATTGTCGCGGTAAAACTGTCGCGGACCAAAGGTAAAGTCAATCGCGGCGCTGCATTGCAGCGCCGCAATCGGGTCAGGTCGCTTTCTTGGTCGCCGGTTTGCGCGCCGCTGGCTTTTTCGCGGCCGGTTTCTTGGCCGCAGGCTTTTTGGCAGCCGGTTTCTTCGCCGGGGCCTTTTTGGCAGATGGTTTTTTCTTGCCTGCCTTGGCGGCGCGTTCATCGATCAGGTCAATCGCCTGCGCCAGCGTCAGATCATCGGGCGTGATCGTGTCTGGGATCGTCGCGTTGATCTTGTCCCATTTCACATAGGGGCCGTATTTGCCGTCATAGATATTGACCGGACCACTGGCCTGCGGATGGTCGCCCAATTCGCGGATCGGCACGGCGGCCTTGCCGCGCGCGCCACGCGACGCGACCTTTTCGGCCAGCAATTGCACGGCGCGGTTCATGCCCACGGTCCAGACCTCATCAATCCCGTCGAGATTGGCATTGGTGCCGCCCCGGTCGGAGGTGCTGGGCGCATGTTTCAAGTACGGGCCATAACGGCCAAGGTTGGCCCAGACCATCACGCCGTCTTCCGGGTGTGGTCCCAGCGGGCGCGGCAATTCCAGCAGGCGCAGGGCCTGTTCCAGATCCAGTTCCTCAGGTTCCCAGTCTTTGGGCACAGAGCTGCGCGGCGGTTTCGGTGTGTCCTCGGTCGCGGCACCGCGCTGGACATAGGGGCCAAAGCGGCCTTTGAAAATACGTATTTCATCGCCACCTTCAGTGCCGAGAAGTTTGCCATCGGGCGGGATGGCGGATTTTTCCGCCTCTGGGTCCGGCGGGCCAAAGGGGCGAGTATAGCGGCATTCGGGGTAATTCGAACAACCGATGAAGGCACCGCCGGAGCGTGCGGTGCGCATTGACAACCGGCCCGCGCCGCAATTGGGGCAAAGGCGGGGATCACTGCCATCCCCGGTTGGTGGGAAGAGATGTGGTTCAAGAACCTCGTTGATTTTGTCCAGCACCTCGGTGATCCGCAGATCGGCGGTTTCCGCGATGGCGGCGGAAAAATCATGCCAGAACCGATGCAGGACCTTTTTGTAATCCGCATCGCCGGCGCTGACCTCATCCAACTGGTTTTCCAGATCAGCGGTGAAATCATAGCCGATATATTTCTGGAAATAATTCATCAGGAAGGCCGTGACCAACCGGCCCTTATCCTGCGGAATCAGGCGGTTCTTGTCTTTCTCAACATAGCCACGATCCTGAATTGTCGTCACGATCGAGGCATAGGTGGATGGCCGCCCGATCCCCAATTCTTCCATCCGTTTGACGAGGGTCGCCTCGGTATAGCGCGGCGGCGGTTGGGTGAAATGCTGTTCGGGATCGACGGATTTTTTCACCGCCTTTTCACCTTCGACCAGTTGCGGCAGGCGTTTGTCATCTTCATCGGCGGTATCGTCGCGGCCTTCTTCGTAGATCGCGATGAAGCCGTCAAACACCATGACCTGCCCATTGGCGCGCAGGATCACTTGGCCATCGGCGCTGGCGATATCGACCGTGGTGCGTTCCATCTGCGCCGCCGCCATCTGGCTGGCGAGCGTGCGTTTATAGATCAGATCGTAAAGCTTGCGCTGATCGGCATCTTTGATATCGGCCTGATCGGCCCCGATCATCATCTCGGTCGGGCGGATACATTCATGCGCTTCCTGCGCATTCTTGGCCTTGTTTTTATAGATGCGTGGCTGGTCGGGCAGGTATTTCGCGCCGAATTTCGCCTTGATCGCATCGCGCGCGCCGGTCACGGCTTCGGGCGCCATGTCGATGCCATCGGTCCGCATATAGGTGATCAGACCGGCCTCATAGAGCCTTTGCGCCACACTCATCGTCTGCTTGGCACCCATGCCGAATTTGCGGCTCGCCTCTTGTTGCAGGGTCGAGGTCATGAAGGGCGGGCTGGGGTTGCGGGTGGCGGGTTTCGCCTCCACGCTCGTGATTTTCAGATCGCGGCTGTTGATCGCCTGCACGGCCATTTCGGCCTGCGTGGCATTGGCCAGATCGAATTTATCGAGCTTTTTGCCAGCCAGCGTGGTCAGCCGTGCCTCGAACATCTGGCCGCGGGGGGATTCAAGCTGGGCTTTGACGGTCCAGTATTCCTGATTGCGGAATGCTTCGATCTCCATCTCGCGCTCGACGATCAGGCGCAGGCAGACCGATTGCACCCGGCCTGCGGATTTCGCGCCGGGCAGTTTGCGCCACAGAACCGGCGATAGGTTGAAACCCACCAGATAATCTAGCGCGCGGCGGGCCAGGTAAGCCTCGACCAAGGGCGCATCGACCTGACGGGGGTTTTTCATCGCCTCAAGGATCGCGGTTTTGGTGATTGCGTTGAACACCACGCGGCTGACCGGCGTATCGGCGCGGATCGCCTTTTTCTCGATCAGGGCTTCGGTCAGGTGCCAGGAAATCGCCTCCCCTTCGCGGTCGGGGTCGGTGGCGAGGATCAGTGCATTGTCGGCTTTCAGCGCATCGACGATGGCTTTGATATGCTTTTTGCTGTCGGTTGCGATTTCCCATTTCATGTCGAAATCGTGATCTGGCAGGACCGATCCATCCTTGGGCGGCAGGTCGCGGACATGGCCGTAAGACGCCAGAACAACAAAGCCTTTACCAAGATATTCGTTGATTTTCTTGGCTTTTGCGGGGGATTCGACGACAACAACGGGCATGGGAATCCTTTATCTGCACGGCTTGCGTTAAGTGGCGCAAGATGTGGCAACTGCGGCGCGAATGTCAATGATGCGAAAAACCCTGCATCTTCCGAGCCGTTGAAATCGCGCAAAGCGCGAATTCAACGACGTATCCCCGCCGGAGGCATGAAAGTTTTTCTCCCTTAGACCGCCCGTGCCAGCAACCCACCGGCCTGCCGGGTGATCTTGCCGTCCAGTTCCAGATCGATCAGCGCGGGGGCGACCTGTGTGGCAGGGACAGCCAGATCGCGCAGCAATTGATCTTCGGCCAAGGGGGCAGAACCCAGGCGTGACAGGATCATGGCATGCAATGCTGCGATATTTCGCAGGGCCGGGCGCTGCTGCGGGGTGGCCGCTGGTTGTGGCGCGGCGGTGCTGCGCGGTGTCAAAGCCTCGATCACATCTTCCGCGTTGCGCACCAAGGTCGCACCATCGCGCAGCAGCATGTTGCAGCCCGCCGCACGGGCATCGAACGGATGACCCGGCACGGCAAAGACATCGCGCGCCTGATCCAGCGCATTGCGCGCGGTAATCAGGCTACCGGATTTCGCCGCCGCCTCGACCACCACGACCGCCTGCGCGAGGCCGGAGATGATCCGGTTGCGCGCTGGAAAATGCCGCGCCTGCGGCTGCAGCCCCAGCGCCATTTCCGACAGGCGCAGCCCGTCTTTGGCAATATCATGCGCCAGCGCCGTGTTTTCGACCGGATAGATCACATCGACGCCGCCCGCCTGCACGGCAATCGTGCCGCCTTTCAGCGCGCCCAGATGCGCCGCCGTGTCGATCCCGCGCGCCAGACCGGAGACAACGACATAGCCCTGATCGGTCAGATCCGCGGCCAGTTTGCGCGCCATCCTTGTCCCCAGCGATGACGCATTGCGTGCGCCGACCAGCGCGATGATCGGGCGCGATAGCAGCTCAAGCCGCCCCAGACACCATAACAGTGGCGGGGCATCGCCAATGTCGCGCAGGTTCGCCGGGTAAAGCGGGTCATGATCCATCAACAGCCGCGCGCCAGCAGCCTTGCCTGCCTGCAATTCGGCACGGACCACGCCGAGCGGGCAGATTTCATAGTCATTGACGCCCGCTGCGCGCGCGACATCGGGCAGGGCTGCCAAGGCATCGGCGGCATTGCCATATTCCGCCAGCAACCGCCGATAAGTCGCAGGCCCGACGCGGCGCGAGCGCAATAGGCGAAGGCGGCTGACCACATCCTCTTCCGTGGTGGGGGGGAGTGGGGGGGTGGTGGAAGATCGTATCGGTTGGGTCATCCCTTGCTCCGCCTATTGCTGCACAAGGTTTAGGACCGCAGCCTTAATAAGGCGTGAATCGCGGCGGTGATTTTCGCAGCGAGGCAGAAAAGATGTTAGTGCCTTGAATTTAAAGGGAATACTTTCCGATCAAACCCAGCCGCAGCAGATCGCGACTGGCGATCTGTCGCATGGGTGGCGCGAATCGTCCCGTCTCAGGCCGCCGCGCCGCCCACCGTGAGCCCGCCGATCAGCAGGCTGGGCTGGCCCACGCCCACCGGCACCCATTGCCCCGCCTTGCCGCAATTGCCGATACCGGGATCAAGGGCGAGATCATTGCCGATCCCACGGATCTGTTGCAGCGCGGTGGCACCATCGCCGATCAGCGTCGCCCCTTTGACCGGCGCGCCGATCACGCCGTTTTTCACGCGATACGCCTCGGTGCAGGAAAACACGAATTTGCCGTTGGTGATATCGACCTGCCCACCGCCGAAACCCACGGCGTAGATCCCATCTTTCAGCTCCGCGACAAGGCTTTCGGGTGTCGCATGACCTGCCAGCATATAGGTGTTGGTCATCCGTGGCATCGGTGTATGGGCAAAGCTTTGCCGCCGCCCGTTGCCTGTGGGGGCGACGCCCATCAGCCGCGCATTCTGGCGGTCCTGCATATAGCCGACCAGCACGCCGTCCTCGATCAGCACGTTTTTGGCACTTGGGGTGCCTTCATCATCCACGGTGATCGACCCGCGCCGGTCCGGGATGGTGCCGTCATCCAACACGGTGACCCCACGTGCTGCGATCTGCTGGCCCATCAGACCGGCGAAGGCGGATGATCCTTTGCGGTTGAAATCGCCTTCCAGACCGTGCCCGATAGCTTCATGCAGCAGGATACCGGGCCAGCCAGGGCCAAGCACGACATCCATGACACCAGCGGGGGCCGGTTCGGCATCCAGATTGACCAAGGCAATCCGCAACGCCTCCTGCACCACGGGTTCCCAATGGTCGCGGTTGATCAGTCCGATCAGGCCGGTGCGGCCGCCGCCGCCCATGCCGCCGCTTTCGCGTTTGCCCCTATCCTCAACAATCACGCTGATATTGATGCGCGACATCGGGCGGGTGTCGGTGACGATGGTGCCTTCGGGGCGCAGGATCACGACCTCCTGATGGGACGCACCGATGCTGGCAGAGACCTGCACCACACGCGGGTCGAGCGCGCGGGCAAAGGCGTCAATTTCGCGCAGGACATCGATCTTGGCGGGGAAACTGGCCTGCACCATCGGGTCTTCATCGCTGTAAAGCTTGCGGTTGGTGCCGATAGGTCCATCGGCCAGCGTGCCGCCGCCGTCCCCCACCGCCAGTCGCGCTGTCGCGACAGCCCGGCGCAGGGCATGTTCGTCAATCGTGGTGGCGTGGGCGTAACCGGCGGTTTCACCGCGCACGGCGCGCAGCCCGAAGCCTTCGGAGGCGTCAAAGCTGGCGTTCTTGATCCGGCCATCGTCAAGCGACAGCATTTCTGACTTGCGCTTTTCGATGAACAGCTCTCCGTCATCGGCCCCGGCGGTGGCGTCACGCAGCAATTGCAGGGCGACCGCCTCGTCCAGATGGGTCTCGAAGGGGCGAAAGGGCGTGTCGGTCATTGAAAATTCCTTTGGTGTCGGTTTTAGCCGCAAAAAGCGTCTGTTTGCCGCAACAGCAGTTCTTGAGTTGTGCGTCAGGATATGGGACATGGGCGCATCAAGACAATGGGATTCCGCCCGTAGCCCGAGCGGACAGACCGGGGCAGGTGCCGCAGGGTGCCATGATGTTAGGGTAAGATATGCGACTGAACTCCTTTGCAACTTCTGTTTGGACCTCACTGGGGCTGATCATGGCGGGCTCTTCCGTCATGGCGCAGCAGAATGTCGGGCAGGATCTGGAAATCGTCGGACAGCCGGTGAATGGGGCGATGGGGTTCCAGCCCGCCGCGACCGAATTGTCGCGTGACGTGCATTGGCTGGACAATATGCTGCTGCTGATCATCACGGTGATCACCCTATTTGTGACTGCGCTGCTGGCTTGGTGCATCATCCGCTATAATGCCAAGCGCAACCCGAACCCCGCGACTTTCACCCATAATTCGCCGCTGGAAATCGCCTGGACCGTGGTGCCGATCGTCATTCTGGTCTTTATCGGCGCGTTTTCGCTGCCCGTTTTGTTCAAGCAGCAGGAAATCCCTGAGGCTGATATCACCATCAAAGTGACCGGCTTTCAGTGGTATTGGGGCTATGAATATGTTGACGAAGGTGTGAGCTTTGACAGCTTCATGCTGACCCGTGATGAGCTGGAGCAATTCGGCTATGAGCAGGAACAATATCTGCTGGCGACCGATACCGCCGTGATCGTGCCTGTCGGCGCGACCGTGGTGATGCAGGTGACTGCTGCTGACGTGATTCATTCATGGACCATCCCAGCATTTGGCGTGAAGCAGGACGCGATCCCTGGTCGTCTCGCGGAATTGTGGTTCGCGGCAGAGCGCGAAGGCATCTATTTTGGCCAATGTTCGGAACTTTGTGGTCAGGCCCATGCTTACATGCCCATCACCGTCAAGGTTGTCAGCCAGGAAGAATATGACGCCTGGCTTGCCGAAGAACAGGGCGTTTCCTGATCGCGTAGGGTGGATCTGGGTCCACCCTGCAAGGTCCACTTAAGTGTGACCGGATTGCCCGCCGCAAAGACAGGTTACAGATGACTGATATCAGCGCCAACGACCGTAGTTACGAGGCTGGCATGGGCGATTACTTTGCCCTGATGAAACCGCGGGTGATGTCGCTGGTGGTGTTCACTGCACTTGTCGGCCTGCTGGTCGCGCCGGTGCCGGTGCATCCTTTCGTCGGATTTGTTGCGATCCTGTGCATTGCCGTCGGGGCAGGGGCATCCGGCGCGCTGAATATGTGGTGGGATGCGGATATCGACCAGCTGATGAAGCGCACCGCAAGTCGTCCGATCCCGTCGGGCCGCGTCGCCCCGGGCGAGGCTTTGGGGATCGGCCTCGCGCTGGCGGGATTTTCCATCGTGCTGTTGGCGCTGGCGACCAATTTCCTGGCGGCAGGGCTGCTGGCTTTCACGATCTTTTTCTATCTTGTCGTTTATTCGATGTGGCTGAAACGCGCGACGCCGCAGAATATCGTCATCGGTGGTGCGGCGGGTGCCTTCCCGCCGATGATCGGCTGGGCCGTGGCGACGGGCGGCGTCAGCATCGAATCTGTGTTGATGTTCGCATTGATCTTCATGTGGACGCCGCCGCATTTCTGGGCGCTGGCCCTGTTCGTGAAGTCTGATTATGGGCGCGCCGGTGTGCCGATGCTGACCGAAACCCATGGCCGCGATGCGACCCGCAAACAGGTTCTGATCTATACTTTGCTGCTGGTGCCGGTGGCGCTGGGCCTTGGGCTGACCTCGATTGGCGGGCCGTTTTACATGGTCGTCGCCTTGGCAATGAATGCATGGTTCCTGAAAGGCGCCTTTGACATCTGGCGGCGCGACGATGCTGCCTGCGAGGCAGATAAGCACCGCGTTGAAATCAACGTGTTCAAAGTGTCGCTTTATTATCTTTTCGCGCATTTTGGTGCGCTTTTGGTCGAGGCTGCATTGCGGCTTTACGGCATAGGAGGCTGGTCATGGTGATCCGCGTTGAACATGAATTGCACACACGTCGCCGGGGCCGGAATGTCGGCGTCGGGCTGCTGCTTGTTGGTTTTATCGCCATCGTCTTTGGCCTGACTGTGGTGAAAGTATTGCAGCTGGACAATATCACCCAGTTCGAAACTTTTGACCATGTGGCCCGCCCGCAGCTTGTCCCGCAGGAAGAGGTGGCTGAATGAAACTCTTTCCGCGTCTGACAGGCAAGAACCGCACGGCAGCGCAAGCTGCCGGTGTCGTGGTGCTGATGGGATCGCTCGCCTGGGCCTCTGTGCCGTTTTACGATTGGTTCTGCCGGGTCACGGGCTTTGGCGGTGTGACCGGCGTGGCCTCTGCTGACAGCGACACGATTCTGGACCAGACGATCAAGGTCCGGTTTGACGCCTCGCTGGAACGCGATATGCCTTGGACTTTTACTCCCGTGCAGCGCGAAGTCGAATTGCGCATTGGTGAGACAGCTTTGGTGTTTTACGAGGCGCATAACCCGCTGGACATCCCCGTCGCAGGGCAGGCCGCCTATAATGTGACACCTTTCGAAGCAGGCGGTTTTTTCGACAAGATCGATTGTTTCTGCTTTACCGAACAGGTGTTGGCCCCTGGTGAAACTGTGTTGATGCCGGTCAGTTTCTTTGTCGACCCGGCCATCGTGAATGACCGCGAAGGCAAATTCGTGCATACGATCACGCTCAGCTATACATTCTACGAAATCGATGTGCCGTCTGATTATATGCAGGCAGCAACGACGCCATCCGCTTTGACACCGGCGGCACAAAACGCCATAGAGACCGAATAACGACAGCCGATAGGGAACGCACCAGATGGCCCATACCAAAGACCACGATTACCATATTCTGCCACCCTCTGTCTGGCCTTTCATCGCCGGGCTCGGGGCTTTTGTCATGCTCTTTGGCGCTGTGCTGTGGATGCATGGGTCGGGTCCCTGGATTTTCCTGATGGGGCTGATCGCCGTGCTTTACGTCATGTATGCATGGTGGGCCGATATGGTCGCGGAAAGCCGCGCCGGGGATCACACGCCAGTCGTGCGGATCGGTCTGCGCTATGGTTTCATCATGTTTATCATGTCCGAAGTGATGTTCTTTGCCGCATGGTTCTGGTCGTTCTTCAAACACCAGATGTATCCGATGGAGACCTATGTCGGCAGTGAATATATCAAGCCGGACATCTATGCGATTGACCCTTTTGGCCTGCCGCTGATCAACACGCTGCTGTTGCTGATTTCGGGCTGTGCCGCGACCTGGGCACACCATGCGCTGGTGCATGAAAACAACCGCAAGGACCTGAAACTGGGTCTGATCCTGGCCATCGTGTTCGGGGTGATCTTCACCGGCTTTCAGGCTTATGAATATTACATTCTGGTGTCGCAGGATGGGTATACATTCGGCGGTGAAATCCATTACGCCAACTTCTTCATGGCGACAGGTTTCCACGGCGCGCATGTGGTGATCGGCGCGATCTTCCTGCTGGTCTGTCTGCTGCGTGTCGAACGTGGCGATTTCACCCCTGAGAAGCATGTCGGGTTCGAGGCGGCGATCTGGTATTGGCACTTTGTCGATGTGGTCTGGCTGTTCCTGTTTGCTGCGATCTATATCTGGGGCGCGTAAGTCGGGGTGAACCCCGACCTACATCAACCGATAAACGCGCGGCAGCCCCGCGCGTTTTTTCCTTCAAGGCGGATCATGCTGCGTAAGATCATTTTCCCATTGCTGTTGGGCCTTGCCGGTTGCGGGGTGCTGATCTGGCTTGGCCTGTGGCAAGTGGACCGGCTGGCGTGGAAAGAAGGCATTCTCGACAATATCAACGCAAGGATCGCGGCTGATCCGCAGCCGTTCCGCACTGATGTGACGGAAGAGGCTGACGAATATCGCCCGGTCACCCTGTCCGGCGCGCCTACGGGGCCGGAATTGCATGTGCTTGTGTCTGGCACCTCTGCTGGCACCGGCTACCGTGTCATTTCACGGTTTGAGACGGATGATGGGCTGGCGATCCTGCTGGATCAGGGGCTTTTGCCGCTGGATGACAAAGACGCCGCACCGCTGCTGGCCCCGATGCAGGTGACTGGCACCTTGCTGTGGCCCGATGATCAGAACAGCAATACACCCGACCCTGATCTGGCCGCCAATATCTGGTTTGCGCGCAATGTGGAGACGATGGCCGCAACGCTGGATACCTTGCCGCTGATGGTGGTGGTATCCGAGGCAACGCCCGCCGATCCGCGCCTGACGGCTTTGCCGATTACAACGGCCAATATCGCCAATGATCATCTGAATTACGCGATCACATGGTTCTTGCTGGCGATTGTCTGGGCCATTATGACGCTGTTTCTGATCCGCCGCACCTTACGGACAAAGGATATCTGAGTGATGCGCTATATCTCGACCCGCGGCACGGCCCCCGTGCTGACATTCGAACAGGCGATGCTGACTGGTCTCGCGCGCGATGGCGGGCTCTATCTGCCCGAGGAAATCCCCACGCTGACCTATCCGCAGATCGCGGCGATGGCGGGCAAATCCTATGAAGAGGTCGCGTTCGAGGTGATGCGTCCCTTCATCGGCGACACATTCACCGATGCAGAGTTCCGCGATCTGATCGCGCGCGCCTATGCCGGTTTCGGCCATGCCGCCCGCGCGCCTTTGGTGCAGGTGGACAGCAATCATTACCTGCTGGAATTGTTCCACGGGCCGACTTTGGCGTTCAAGGATTTCGCCATGCAGCTGATCGGCCAGATGTTTCAGGCCGCGCTGACACGGTCCGGCGACCGCGTGACCATCGTTGGGGCGACATCGGGTGACACTGGGTCGGCTGCGATTGAGGCATTCCGGGGGCTGAAGGCCGTCGATGTCATCATCCTTTACCCGCATGGCCGCGTCTCCGAAGTGCAGCGCCGCCAGATGACCACGCCGGTCGAGGCGAATGTCCATGCGCTGGCCATCGACGGTGATTTCGACGATTGTCAGGCGCTGGTGAAGGATATGTTCAACGATTTCGCCTTTCGCGACGATGTGCGTCTGGCGGGCGTCAATTCGATCAACTGGGGCCGGGTGCTGGCGCAGGTGGTCTATTATTTCACCGCCGCCGTCAGTCTCGGCGCGCCACATCGACCAGTCAGTTTCACAGTGCCGACCGGCAATTTCGGCGATATATTCGCCGGGTTCATCGCCAAGCAGATGGGCCTGCCGATTGCCGACCTGGTGGTCGCGACCAACCGCAATGACATTTTGCATAGGACGTTGCTGACGGGGGCCTATACCAAAGAAGGCGTAACCCCAACGATCAGCCCGTCGATGGATATTCAGGTCAGTTCCAATTTCGAACGCGCGCTGTTTTATGCATACGGGCAAGACGGTGCTGCGGTTGCGGGCCAGATGGAGGACCTCAAATCGGGCGGCTTTACTATTTCGCAAGGCGCATATGAGATGCTGACCGCGACTTTCAAATCCGGTCGCGCGTCAGAGGAAGACACATCCGCTACGATCAAAGCCTATCACGCCAGCCACGGCGAATTGCTGTGCCCGCACACTGCCGTTGGCGCGCATGTCGCACAAAGCCATCTGGGCGAAGTGCCGATGGTCACGCTGGCCACAGCGCATCCCGCGAAATTCCCGGATGCGGTCAAGGCGGCATCGGGCATTTCCGCGCCACTGCCTGCGCGGATGGCGGACTTGTATGACCGCCCCGAACGGGTCACACGGGTGGCGGGCGATCTTGCCGCCGTGCAAAACGTCATCAAGGAACGGATCACAGCTTGACCATTCAACAGCACACTTTGTCCAACGGGCTGCGCATCATCACCGAGCAGATGCCCGGCCTGAAATCCACCAGCATCGGCATCTGGGTGCTGGCCGGTGGGCGGCATGAACGGATTGAACAGAACGGCATCGCACATTTTCTGGAACATATGGCGTTCAAAGGCACGAAAACCCGCACCGCCCTGCAGATCGCCGAACAGATCGAGGATGTGGGCGGCTATATCAACGCCTATACCAGCCGCGAAATGACCGCCTATTATGCGCGGGTACTGGAAGATGATGTGGCGCTTGGCCTTGATATCATCGCCGATATCCTGCTGAACCCGCTGTTTGATGAATCCGAGATCGAGGTTGAACGCGGCGTGATCCTGCAGGAAATCGGCCAGACTTTGGACACGCCCGACGACATTATTTTCGACTGGTTGCAGGAAGAAGCCTATCCTGATCAACCGCTTGGCCGCTCAATCCTAGGCCCTGCCGAAAAGGTCAGCGGGTTTGGCCGGGGCGATCTGGACCGTTTCGTCGGTGAACATTACGGCCCCAACCAGATGATCGTTGCCGCTGCTGGTGCGGTCGATCACGACGCCATCGTGCGGCAGGCCGAGGCTTTGTTCGGCCATCTGCCCCGCGTCCACCGCGCGCCCGGCCTGCTGCAACCCGCCCATTTCCGGGGCGGTGAGCGGCGCGAGACGAAAGCGCTGGAACAGGTGCATTTCGCGCTGGCGCTGGAAGGGCCGACCTATACTGACCCCGCGATCTATACCGCGCAGATCTATGCGACCGCCTTGGGCGGCGGCATGTCTTCACGCCTGTTTCAGGAAATCCGTGAAAACCGTGGTCTGTGTTATACGATCTTTGCGCAGGCGGGGGCCTATGAAGATACCGGCATGACCACGATCTATGCCGGGACCAGCGCCGAACAGATCGCCGAGCTGACACATGTCACGATTGACGAGATGAAACGCGCCGCCGACGATATGTCCGACGCTGAAGTCGCGCGCGCCCGCGCGCAGATGAAGGCAGGCATGTTGATGGGGCTGGAAAGCCCGTCGAACCGCGCCGAACGTCTGGCGCGTCTGCTGTCGATCTGGGGCCGGATTCCGGGGATCGAGGAAACGATTGCCCATATCGACAATGTCACCACGGCGGATGTGAAAACCTTTGCCGCGCAGATGGCCGGGCAGGCGGCAACAGCGATGGCGCTTTACGGCCCCGCTGATCAGGCCCCGACGCTGGAGGCGTTGAAAGCACGGCTTGCCGCGTAATGTTGGGGATCAAGCGCAAGGTCAGGATTGAAACTGAACGGCTGACCCTGCGCCCCCCGATGCATACCGATTTCCGCGCTTGGGCGCATCTGCGGCAATCCAGTGCGGATTTTCTGGTGCCATGGGAACCAAGCTGGGCCGCAGACCATCTGTCGCGCAAGGGGTTTACCAATCGGGTCTATTGGGCGCAGCGCTCCATCGCGCATGGCACGGCCTTGCCCCTGTTCCTGATCCGCCGGTCGGATGAAGCGCTTTTAGGGGCAATTACATTGGACCATATCAAACGTGGTCCTGCGCAATCGGGGATTACGGGTTACTGGATCGGCGCGCCCTATGCGCGCAACGGGTATATGCGCGAGGCGGTCAAGGCCGTGGTGCATCACGCCTTTACCACGCTCGACCTCAGCCGGGTGGAGGCGGGGTGTCTGCCGGAAAACACGCCCTCTCGGAAACTCTTGGAACAATGCGGCTATAAATACGAAGGTGTCGCGCAAAGCTATCTTCAGATCAACGGGCGCTGGCGCAATCATGTGCTCTATGCCAACTTGCGCCATGACAGGCGCGGCAAGACGGATGTGGGCTAAGCAATGCTGAATGCGGTGAGTGATGATTTCGTGGATCACCTGCGCGGTATTCTGGATGCGGCGGCGTTCAGGCGGGACACGGCCCCCTATTTCACCGAACCGCGTGGCCGTTGGCACGGGCAGGGGCTGGTCGTGGCCCCCGCCGATACGGATGCTGTCGCTGCTGTCGTGAAAGCCTGCGCCGCGGCGCGGATCGGCATCGTCCCCTATAGCGGCGGCACGGGGCTGGTTGGCGGCCAGGTGATGCCGGATGGTCCGGCCCCGGTGGTGCTTTCGCTGGAACGGCTCAACAAAATCCGCGCGATCTATCCATCCGAGAATGTGTTGGTCTGCGATGCGGGCGTGATCCTGGCCAATGTCCAGCAGGCCGCGATGGATGTGGACCGGCTGTTCCCGTTGTCGCTGGCCTCGGAAGGGTCTGCCCGGATTGGCGGGTTGCTTGCGACCAATGCAGGTGGAGTCAATGTTCTGCGCTATGGCAATGCCCGCGCTTTGTGTCTGGGGCTGGAGGTCGTGCGCCCGGATGGCACGATCTGGCATGGGCTGACGCGGCTGCGCAAGGACAATACCGGCTATGACCTGCGCAACCTGATGATCGGGGCGGAAGGCACGCTGGGCATCATCACCGCCGCTGCGCTGCGGCTGGTGCCGCGCCCGGCGCAGGTGGGGGCGGCGATGCTGGCGGTTGCATCACCCCAGGCGGCGCTGGACCTTTTGGCGCTGGCGGGCAGCCAGATCGGCGATGGTGTGCAGGCGTTTGAACTGATCCACCGGCAAGGGTTCGACTTTCTGGCCGAGGTCGGGCCGGAGGTGCGGCAACCCTTTGAAACTATCTCCGAATGGAGCGTGCTGATCGATCTGGGCCTGCCTGCGGGTGGCGATCCGGATGCGGCTTTGGAAAATCTGTTTGCCGCCGCATTTGAGGCGGGTTTAGTCAGTGACGGCGTGATCGCGCAATCAGCCGCGCAACGGCAGGCGCTGTGGGATATCCGCGAGAACATCCCCGAGGCGAATCGCCGGATCGGGTCGATTTCATCGCATGATATTGCCCTGCCGCTGAGTGCTGTGCCCTTGTTCATCGATCAGGCCGGCACCGCCTTGCAAGCCTTAGGCGACATGCGAATCAATTGTTTCGGCCATCTGGGGGATGGCAATCTGCATTATAACCTGTTTCCGGCGGCAGGAAGGCATTGTGACGACTACGATGCGGTCAAGGCTGACGCGGTCCGTGTGATCTACGATCTGGTCGCGGATTTGGACGGGTCCTTCAGCGCCGAACATGGCGTCGGTCGTCTGAAGGTTGCTGATCTGGAACATTACGGTGACCCGGTGAAGCTGGCGATGCTGCGCGCCATAAAACAGGCGCTGGACCCTGCGGGAATCATGAACCCCGGGGCTGTGCTGCGTTAGGGATAGACCTGCGGGGCCGCGCCTCCGGCGGGAGTATTTTTAGAAAAAAGAAGATGTAAGACGCGCGCCCGATCCCGCTGCCCGCTACAGGCTGACCGGTTAAGGTCCGGGATCGGGCGTCTTCTCATTTCACGGTCATCGGCTCTCCAGCCTGTACCGTGGCGTAGGCGTAGCCGATCTTTCTTAACAACTTCTTATTTCGCCAAATACTCCCGCGCGGAGCGCATTAGGTGCCTTCAAAAGCGCAAAGGCTATGCACCTGCATCCCCAGTTTTTTCAACTTTTCTGCGCCACCAAGGTCCGGCAGGTCGATGATGAAGGCGCAGCCGATCACCTGCGCGCCCAGTCTTTCGATCAGTTTGATCCCGGCCTCGGCGGTCCCACCAGTGGCAAGCAAATCATCGACCAGCAGCACTTTTTCACCCGGTTGCAGGGCGTCGTCGTGCAATTCCATCACCGCCTCGCCATATTCCAGCTGATAGGCTTGGGTGATCGTCTTGCCGGGCAATTTGCCTTGCTTGCGGATCGGCACGAAGCCGACCGAGAGTTGATGCGCGATGGCACCGCCAAGGATGAAGCCGCGCGCCTCTAACCCCACAACCTTGTTGATCGGGGTCCCTGCGTAAGGATGCAGCAATTGGTCAATCGCCATGCGAAAGCCGCGCGCATCGCTGAAGAGTGTGGTTACATCGCGGAACATGATCCCCTCATGTGGGAAATCGGGGATGGTGCGGATGTAATCGCGGACAGTTTTCATGGGGCAACTTTCGTTAACACGCGTCCGGCGACGGCGTCGAGTTTGGCAACAAGGGTCAGGTCACGTTTGTCTGGCGCGGTCATCACCGCATAATCCAGCGCGCGGTCGCAGCCATGCGGGCAGGGCGCGCGAGTGCTGCCCAGCAGGTCGGGCAGGCGGGCGATCAGGTCGCGGGCTTTGCTGCCGTTGCCTTGCAATGTGGCGATGATCGCGGTGATGTCGACTGCGCCATGGTCAGGGTGCCAGCTGTCGTAATCGGTGATCATCGCGACGGAAGCATAGCAAATTTCGGCCTCGCGCGCGAGTTTCGCCTCGGGCATGTTCGTCATGCCGATCACGTCGCAACCCCATTGGCGGTAGAGTTTGCTTTCCGCCATGGAGGAAAACTGCGGCCCTTCCATCGCGAGGTATGTGCCGCCGCGGTGGACATTGATGCCTGCCGCCGTCGCCGCTGTTTCGCACGCGTCGGACAGGCGCGGGCAGGTCGGATGAGCAAGGCTGACATGCGCCACGCAGCCGGTGCCGAAGAAAGATTTTTCCCGCGCGAAGGTTCGGTCGATGAATTGATCCACGATGACGAAATCGCCGGGTGCCATATCTTCGCGGAAGGACCCGCAGGCGCTGACGCTGATGATATCGGTCACCCCCAGCCGTTTCAGCGCGTCGATATTGGCGCGGTAGGGGACTGTTGTTGGCGAATGCACATGGCCGCGCCCGTGCCGTGGCAGAAAGGCCATTTTCACGCCCTGCAATCTGCCGGTCAGGATCGCATCGGATGGCGTGCCCCAAGGGCTGTCGACATGGACCCATGCGGCATTCTGCAAGCCATCCATATCGTAAATGCCGGAACCGCCGATGATTCCGACATAGGTTTCACTGGTCATCATCACTCTCCCGGGCGGGTCAGGCTGAACAGCTCGCGCACCACCGCGTAATCGCGATAGCCCAAGCGGGACAGCGGGTTGAAGGTTGTGACGTCGAATATCCCGTCGACAAGGCAGGTGTCGCGGATATGCACGCCGGTGACCTCGCCGAAGACCGCGAAATTGGCGGCACCGGGCAGGGTGACGATTTGGGTGACTTTGCATTCCAAAGTCGCAGGCGCATCGGCGACCCGCGCGCAGGCAATGGTTTCGCAATCGGCCTTGGTGATGCCTGCCTTGGCGAATTCATCAATGTCGCGGTCCCATGGACCGGATGTGTCATTCATCGCATCGCGCATCACATATTCCACAATATTGACCGCAAAAACCCCGGTTTCGCGGACATTGCTGACACTGTCCTTGGTGCCATCCCGGTCGGGTTTCGCGCTGGTCGAGGCGAACATCACCTGTGGCGGCTCGTAAGCCACGGCGTTGAAAAACGAATAGGGGGCGAGGTTATCGCGCCCATCCGCGCTGCGCGTCGCGATCCAGCCGATGGGGCGGGGGCTGACGATGGCGTTGAACGGGTTATGCGGCAAATTATGGCCGTCTTTGGGCATATAAAACATCAAGGGGACCTTTTCCTGCATCCGCCCAAGGGGTAGCGTGGCAAGGCAATCTTGGCCAGATGAAAGACGCATGCAAAGACTATCGATTACCCTGGCCCGCGAATCCGCCGCCGATTACTGGGAGGCAGAGGCGCTTTATGATCTGTGCTTTTCGCCCGGGCGCACGGCGCTGTCGTCATACCGGCTGCGCGAGGATGTGCCGCCTTTGGCCGATCTGTGCTGGACCGCGCGCGATCCCGATGGCGTGCTGGCAGGGGTGATCCGCTGCTGGCCCTGCTATGTCGGGGACACGCCTGTCGTGTTGCTGGGGCCGGTCGCCGTCCACCCGACGCGGCAGGGCGAAGGCATTGCTGGGCTGCTGATCTACCGCGTGATGGAGATGGCGCAGCAGACCGGCTGGACCCGGATCCTGCTGGTCGGTGATCTGCCCTATTACAGCCGCTTTGGCTTTCACCCGGTCCGCGGGGTCGAGATGCCGCCGCCCACCAACCCTGATCGCGTGCTGGGGCTGGATCTGGTCAGACAGGCCTGGGAGGGGGTAGGCGGGATCGTGCGCAAGGCGGATGATTGCATTTCGCCCTGCTGACCCCCATTTAAAGGATATGACCGACAAGATTGTCACCGATGATCTGATCCCGCTTGCGGTGCCTGCGCCGCTAGATGATGTGGCGCGGCTACGGATCGCCGATCTGGCCACGCGGCAGCGCAAGGCCAATGGTGTGCTGATGAAGGCGATCACTTTCGTCGGCGGGCAGGTCGAAGACGGGCTGAAGGTCCTGCCCAAATCCGTACGCCGACAGCTGAACGAGGTGACTAGGGTGGCCTTGCGCCGCAGTTACGATGTTGCGGCCCGGTCGCGCGGCGGCATTGGCGCGCGGTTTGGGTCGGATCAGGCGCATCGCGTCATCGGCACCATGTCGGGCGCGATCGGTGGTTTTGGCGGCCTGCCCACGGCGCTGGCGGAATTGCCTGTCGCGACCACGCTGATTTTCCGCGCCGTGCTACATGTCGCAGCGCAATATGGCGAAGACCCGGCCTCGGATGAGACTAGGATGGAATGTCTGGCGGTCTTTGGCTCAGGCGGGCCGGATGCGGCGGATGACGGGGTCGATACTGCCTTTATCGGCGCGCGGATCAGCCTGTCAGGGGCGGCGGTCAATACGTTGGTCAGCCGTGTGGCGCCGAAATTCGCTGCTGTCCTGTCGCAGAAACTCGCGGCGCAGACGGTGCCGGTGCTGGGTGCCTTTGCAGGGGCCGGCACCAATTATGCCTTTGTGAATTATTATGTGGCCCTGGCCCATGTGCATTTCGGCCTGCGCCAACTGGCCCGCGACCATGGCGAAGCTGCCGTGCTGGATGAATTCCACCGCCAACTGGCCGCCGCGCGCCTGCCTCAGACCTGATAGACCAGCCAGTCGCTGACCGCGCGGCGCACGGATTGGTCGCCTTTGGCGATGGCGGCATCCATCACGCCCTTCACCTCGTTCAGATCGACGCGGCGCAGCATATGTTTGACCGGCCCGACCGAGGCCGGGCGCATCGACAAGGTCCGCAGGCCAAGGGCGGCAAAGCACAAAGCCTCTACCGGGCGGCCCGCATCTTCGCCGCAGAATGACAGCGGGGTGTCTGAGGCCGCACAACGATCAATCACATGCTGCAAAAACGCCAGAAAGCTGATGTCGAGCGTGTCATAGCGCCGGCGCACCCGTTCGTTCTCGCGGTCGGCGGCAAAGAAGAATTGCTTGAGGTCATTGCCGCCGATGGAGATGAAATCGACCTCTTCAAAAAACACATCCGGCGCAAAGGCCAGTGACGGGGTTTCCAGCATCGCGCCCACTTCGATCTTTTCGGGGATCGGATGGCCCAACCTGATCTCACGCTCCACCGCCTTGTCCATTTCGGCCTTGGCGTCGCGGAATTCGGAAATCTGCGTGATGAAGGGGAACATCACCGCCAAGGGCCGGCCCGCCGATCCGCGCAGCAAAGCCTGCAATTGCATCCGCAAGACGCCGGGTTTGTCGAGGCCAACGCGGATCGCGCGCCAGCCCATCGCGGGGTTGGGCTCATCATTGGGTTTCATATAAGGCAGGACCTTATCCGACCCGATATCCAATGTGCGGAACGCCACACGCCGCCCGCCCGCCGCATTCAGCACGCGGTCATAAAGTGCCGAGAGTTCGCCGCGCTGCGGCATCTGGTTGCGGATCAGGAATTGCAATTCGGTGCGGAACAGACCCACACCATCGGCACCCGATCCTTCCAATGATGGTAGATCGGCGATCAGCCCGGCATTCATCTGCAAGGAAATCAGCGCGCCACATTTCGTTTCCGCGGGCAGATCGCGGATCGAGGCATAGCGTTCCTGCGCGCGCGCCTGCATCGCGATCTTGTCGCGGAATGCGTTCTGCACGGTGTCATCCGGGCGCAGATGGGTGATGCCCTGATCGCCATCGACCAGAATGGTATCGCCATTCAAGGCTTCACGTGTGATGCCCTTGGCATTGATCACCAAGGGGATCGCCCAGGCGCGGGCGACGATGGTCGCATGACTGCCGACAGAGCCTTCTTCCAGCACGATCCCGCGCAGTTTCTTGCCATATTCCAGCAATTCGCCGGGCCCGATATTGCGCGCGACAAGGATCGGATCGTCGGGCATATCACTGCGGTCCTCGCCTTGTCCGGTCAGAATTCGCAGCAGGCGGTTGGACAGATCATCCAGATCATGCAGGCGTTCGCGCAAGTAAGGATCGGGGGATTTCGACAGCCGGGCGCGGGCCAAGGATTGTTCCTTTTCCACCGCAGCCTCTGCCGACAGCCCGCTTTGCACATCGTCCTGCATCCGGCGCATCCAGCTGCTGGAATTGGCGAACATGCGATAGGCCTCTAACACCTGCACCTGTTCGACATCGACTGACCGCGCGCCCAGAAGCATATGATCGACCGATTTGCGCAAAATCTCGACGGCGTCGTTCAGGCGCGCCTTTTCGCCCTCTGGATCATCCGAAATCGGATTGGTCACCACGACACGCGGTTCGTGCAGATAGACTTTGCCCGCGCTGGTGCCTTCCTGCGCGACGGTGCCGCGAAACACGACGGGTTTCTGATGCAGCGCCGACAGCGCGGCACCTTCCCCGACGAACGCGCCCAGTTCGGTCATTTCCGCAATGACCATGGCGACGATTTCCAGCGCATAAACCTCATCTGGGGTCATCACCCGTTCGGTCTTGGTCTGCACCACCAGCACACCCAGCACATCGCCCAAGCGTTGGATCGGCACACCGCAGAACGACGAGTAGCGTTCCTCGCCCGTTTCGGGCATATAGCGAAAGCCTTTTTCGGCGGGGGCATTGGCGGTGTTGACGATGCCGCCGCTTTTCGCGGTGCGGCCAACCAGACCTTCGCCCAGACGCATCCTTGTCTGGTGGACCGAATCCTGTTCCAGACCTTGGGTGGCGCAGAGTTCCAGCGTTTCAGAATCGCGGAACAGATAGATCGAACAAACCTCTGCTTCCATCGACGAGGCGATCAGATCGACGACGCGGTCCAGCCGTGCCTGGCCTTCGCTATGGCTGGCAAGCGCTTCGCGCAACCGGCCCAGCAGTTTGCGGCTTTCGCTTTCTGACCGTTCTGGCATAGGTCCCCCGATATCCAGACGGGCCGCTGATCAGCCCGCCTTGTCCAAATCAAAGGCATCATGCAGGGCCTGCACGGCAAGTTCCATGTATTTCCTGTCGATCAGCACAGAAATCTTGATCTCGGAGGTTGTAATGACCTTGATGTTGATCCCCTCTGCCGAGAGCACCTTGAACATCTTGGCCGCTACACCTGTATGGCTGCGCATCCCGATGCCGACGACGCTGACCTTGCAGACACCTTCATCGGCAACCAGATCGTGGAAATTGATCGCACCGGATGCCTTGGCATCCTGCATCGCCTTTTCGGCGCGCAAAACCTGATCCTTGGGGCAGGAAAAGGTCATATCGGTGCGCCCTTCCTCGGATATGTTCTGCACGATCATATCGACGTTCACCCCGGCCTCTGACAGCGGGCCAAAGATCGCGGCGGCAATGCCGGGGCGGTCAGCGACCGAGATCAGGGTCATTTTCGCCTCGTCGCGGGAATAGGCGACACCGGCCACAACATTGGATTCCATGATTTCCTCCTCATCGCAGACCAGCGTTCCGGCGCTGTCCGATGGTTCTTCAAATGATGACAGCACCCGCAGGCGCACTTTATAGCGCATCGCCAGTTCGACGGACCGTGTTTGTAGAACCTTGGCGCCGAGAGAGGCCAGTTCCAGCATTTCCTCAAACGAAATCTTGTCCAGTTTGCGCGCCTTGGACGTGATCCGGGGATCGGTGGTATAGACCCCGTCCACATCGGTGTAGATATCGCAACGCTCCGCGCCAAAGGCGGCGGCAAAGGCGACGGCGGTGGTATCGGACCCGCCACGGCCAAGCGTCGTAATCCGGCCAGCGGCACTGACGCCCTGGAACCCGGCGACCACTGCCACCTTCATGCCTTCGCCGAATTTGGCAGTGATGTTCTTGGTCGGGATCTCCTCGATCCGGGCGCTGGCGTGGGCATCTGTCGTCAGAACCGGCACCTGCCAGCCTTGCCAGCTGCGCGCGGGGATATCCATTTCCTGCAACCGCAACGCCATCAGCCCGGCTGTCACATTCTCACCCGACGACACAATTGCATCATATTCGCGCGCATCATACAGTGGAGACGTCTCAGACACCCAGCCCACCAATTCATTGGTCTTGCCCGACATGGCCGAGACGATGACGATCACGTCATAGCCATTGGCGACCTCCAAAGCGACCCGTTTGGCCGCCCGCGCGATCCGGTCCAGATTGGCGACCGAGGTGCCGCCGAATTTCATCACAAGCGTGGGCATGGGTCATCCTTGCAACCGTGGCATTTTGTCCGCGCGTGTCTACTGGGCGGCCGGGCAAAGCGCAATTGCTTAGTAAGGGTGCGCGCGCCCGTCCCAAGTTTCAAAACAGCCTGTATTCGCGGGGCTGAGGGCAGCAAATCGGGCAATCAGCCCTGTGGCGCTGTCCTGCACACTGATCTCTGCTGATGCACCGCCCATATCGGTCTGCACCCAGCCGGGATGATAGATGCCGACGCAGATCCCTTCCGGTTTCAGATCGGTCGCCAGATTGCGGCCAAGGTTCAATGCGGCGGCCTTGCTGGCGCGGTAGATATAGCTGCCCCCCGGCGCGCGGGTATGAGAGGCCATCTGGGATGAGATAATCGCGATTTTCGCGCCCTGCGCACGTCGCAGATGCGGCAGAAACGCCTGCACGGTCAGAAACACGCCGGTGACATTGGTGGCAAAGCCATCGGCCCACATTTGCGCCGGATAGCCCGTATCCAGCGACTGGCCCTTATCGGCATAGATGCCTGCATTGCAGATCAGCAGGTCAATGGCGGTGTCAGACATGCTGGCGGCAAGCGCATTGACACAAACCGGATCGGTGACATCAAGCCTTGGCAAGGGACCCTCGCCGCGCTGTGTGCCGGTCACCCTGTCCCCTGCAGCGGTGTAGTGATCAAACATCGCCAAGCCTATGCCGCGATTGGCACCTGTGATCAGAACATGCATCAGTTTACTTTCTTGGCAGGCATAAACGGCAGCGGCAGCACCGGTATCCCATCCTCGGCCAGTTTGCGCGCTTCGGCCAGATTAGCCTCGCCATAGATCGGGCGTTCCGGGGTCAGCCCGTCATGCATGTCGCGCGCTTCTTTCACGAAGGATTTGCCGACATAATCTGCAGAGCTTTCGATCTTCTTGCGCAGCGCCGCGATCTGCGTCTCGGCCGGGGCAGGGGCGGTCGCAATTGCCGGGGCCATGATCGATTTGCTGACCAAGGTCGACCCGCAGATCGTGCAGGTCACCAGCTTGCCCGCAACCAGCTTGTCAAAGGCATCGCCCGATTGAAACCAGCTTTCAAACTGGTGGTTCTGGTCGCATTTGAGGTGGAAACGGATCATGCCAGCGCATCTTTCTGTGATCCCATATACTTAGGCGTTTCAGCCCCAACTGCAAGTCAGCGCAGCTTGGCGGGATCAAAGCTCGCCACGATCTGGCGCAGCCCCGGTTCATCCAGCTTGCGCACCGCTTTTTCAAGGCTGAACCATTTGCGGCGGCGCTGATGCTGTTCGGGCCAGTCGGTCAGCACATGCGACACATGCAAAGGATAGACCATCGCGACAATCGGCGCATTCACATGGCGCAAGGGTTTGATATAGCTGAAAATTCCCAGACAGATATCCAATGCTTCACCACGCAGCCCGGCCTCTTCATAGGCTTCCATCGCGGCGGCGGCGGCGGGGGTCTGGTTATGCATCGGCCAGCCTTTGGGCAGGATCCAGCGCCCGCGTGTGCGGCTGGTGACCAGACAGATCTGCACATTGTCATTCTTCACGCGCCAACACAAAGCTGCAAATTGCGCACGCACATCCGTCTTGCGCCCGGTGCGGAATTTGAGGGCCATCTGCTGCGCAGGTATGTTCACCATGGTCCCCATTCTGATCTGCCTTATGTTCTGCGCATGACCGGATTTACGCATGCACAAACTGCTCCGACAACCCCTTTGCCGAAATTTATCGGGGCGGAAATCTATCGCGGCTCGACCTATGGGCCGTGGCATCCGTTGCGGGTGCCGCGCGTCTCGACGGTGATGGATCTGACCCGCGCTTTGGGCTGGCTGCCGCCTGCGCAATTCGTCACCAGCCCGCGCGCGAAACTGGCCGCTTTAACGGGTTTTCACACCCCTGATTACCTTGCCGCGCTGCAAGCCGCCGAGGCGAGCCAGAGCGTCAGTGACGATATCCGCGCCCGCCACGGCCTTGGCACGCCCTCGAACCCGGTCTTTGCGGAAATGTTCCGCCGCCCGGCCACTGCTGCGGGCGGATCACTGCTGGCGGGTGAATTGCTGCGTCACGGCGGCACGATCTATCACCCCGCTGGCGGCACGCATCATGGGTTGCCCGACCGCGCCAACGGCTTTTGCTATCTCAACGATGCGGTGTTGGCGATCCAGTCCCTGCGGCGCAACGGGGCGCAGCGTGTGGCCTATATCGATATCGACGCGCATCACCCGGATGGTGTCGAACATGCTTTTGCGCATGACTCCGACACGCTCTTGATCTCCGCCCATGAAATCAACCGCTGGCCCCGCACGGGCGCGCTGGGCGATGAAGGCGCGGGGCAAGTCTTTAACCTGCCGGTCCCCGCAGGCATGCATGACGACGACATGGCGCTGATTCTGCACGAACTGATTCTTCCCGCTGTTACCACCTTCCGCCCCGATGCCATCGTGCTGCAATGCGGTGCCGATGCCGTGACAGAGGACCCGCAATCGCGGCTCTGCCTGTCCAACAACGCCCATTGGGCGGTAGTCGCGGCCCTACGCAACATTGCACCGCGCTATCTGGTGCTGGGCGGCGGCGGCTATAACCCGTGGTCGGTCGGGCGGCTCTGGTCCGGCGTCTGGGCGATTCTCAACCGTAACGACATCCCCGATCATCTGTCGGAGGAAGGCCAAGAGATCCTGCGCGCCCTGCGCTGGGACGGCGTGGCCAAACGCCACCATCCGCAAGACCATTGGATCACCACCATCCGCGACACGTCGCGCAATGGCCCGATCCATGACTCGGTGCGCCACGCCGTCAGGCACCACCAAGCCCGCATCGTCCGAGCCTAAATATCCCCGCCGGAGGCATCAACTGCGCCGACAGGCGCAGGCAGACAAGCCAAGGCTCGCGGCAAAGCCGCCAAGGTCCGATCAACAGCCCCGGCATGATCGGCATAAAACGCTGCAATCCGCGCCTCTGGCACATCAACCGGCGCTGTCACCGCCGCCAGCAACGCCGCTTCATCCGGCACAAGCTGACAGACCCCCGCCGCAATCGCCTCCCCCGCCGGATAGGCGATGGTCCAGATATGCGGCCCCACGATCACCGGTTTGCGCAAGGCCAGCGGTTCGATGATATTATGCGCGCCCTTGGTGACGAACCCACCGCCGACAATGGCGCGGTCACAGAGCGCCAGATAAAAATACATCTCGCCCATCGAATCGCCCAGCAGCACGTCGATGTCGGGCAAATCCTGCGCGCCCAATTGCGCATCCAGTAATTCCGACCGCCGGGCAAAGCGCAAGCCAGCCTGCGCCAGCATCCCCGCCACCTCATCAAACCGTTCCGGGGCGCGCGGCACATAGACAAAGAACACGCCTTTGGTTTGGCGGATCATGTCAATATAGATCGCATCCTCGCCCTCGACCACGCTGGTCAGGGTGAAGGTCGGACGTCCCCGCGTCAGCCGGTCGCGCAATCGTTCCGCCGCATTGAGCTGCGCCTGCGGAATCGGCTGATCAAAGCGCAACTCTCCCGTGACATGGATATTCCCCATGCCCGCAGCGGCAAAGCGTTCCGCCTGCAGTGCCGATTTCACAAAGCCGCCCGCGAAGCCCCCGGTCAGTGCTGCGCGCAGGCCCCAGCCCGCCATATCCTTGTCAAAACTCTTTTGCGGATATTGCGCATTGCACATGAACAACGGCACGCCGCGCGCGCGGGCAGACATGATCATGCACGGCCAGATCTCGATCTCCATCACCAGCCCATATTTGGGCGCAAAGCGGCGCAGGAATTGCCGATAGGCAAAGCCCATGTCAAACGGCACCCAGACCACCTGCACCCGGCCCGCGGCGATCTCTGCGCTGAATTCGCGCAAAGCCTCGCGCCGCCCGGCGGGGGTGAAATGGCTGGTCAGCACCTGTTCCCCCTGCGCCAGCAAGGCGCGGATCAAGGGCGTGGCGGATCGCATCTCCCCCAAAGACACCGCATGCACCCAGACCGGGTTGCGAAATGCCGGGCGCACGACACCAAAGCGTTCCGCCAGATGCGTGGCATAATCGGGGTCCTTGCGCGCGCGCAGCCGCAGATAGAGGATCACGACCGGCAGCAAAACCCACCAGACCAGCGCATAAAGCATCAGCGCCAGACGCAGGCGGAATAAGGGGAAACTTTCACTCATGGCGCGGTTTCAACAGCGCGGCGAGGTCGTTGGCAAGCATATCTGTGGCAAGGCTGGCCTCTTGCGCAGCCGCAAGGGTCTCGCCTGCGACCTGCGCAAGATCAGGCCGCAGCAAGGCTGCGGTAATCGCTTCGGCGTCAGCTACAGCCATTGCACCGCCTGCGGCGTCCAGCGTGGCGAAATCAGCGGCAAAATTCGCCATCTGCGGACCGTGCAGCACAGCGCAGTGCAATTGCGCCGCCTCCCATGGGTTATGCCCTTCGGTCGCATCAAACGTCCCGCCGATCAGCACAGCATCTGCCACGCGATAGACCAGCCCCAGATCGCCAAAAGTATCGCAAATCCACAGCGGATCATCTGCACCGGGCCGCGTGCCTTGCGATTTCCGCGGGGCAGGGCCGGGCAGATCGGCGCGGTCAGGATGGCGCGGTGCCACGATCAGCAAGGCATCCGGGACCTGCGCGCGCAGCACCTCATGCGCTGCCAGCGCTGCCGCCTCATCCGCCGGATGCGACGGTGCCACGGCCCAGACGAATCTCGCGCCAATCGCGTCCCGCAAGGCCTGCAACGCCACCGCGTCACAGCCCAAAGCAGGCGCTGCCGGTTTCAGCGACCCGCTCACCCGCACATCCGCGCCGAGTGTCGCTAAATGCGCCGCCGTCACCGCATCCTGCGCCGTGATCAGCGCCAGACGTGCGTAAAGATCACGGTAAAGCCCCGCGGCCTTGCGATGCCGCGCAAAGGCCGCGTCATTCATCCGCGCCGCCACAATCGCCTGCGGCACTCCGCGCCGGTGCAGATCATGCACAAACCCCGGCCACAGATCCTGTTCCGCCCAGATGCATAGATCAGGCCGGAAATGATCCAGAAACCGCTGGCGGTAAACCGGCGCATCCAGCGGCAAAAACTGATGCATGGTGCGCGGCGGCAAGTTGTCGCCAAACACCCGGGCCGAGGCTGCGGTGCTGGATGTCACGAGAAACTGCACATTCGGCAGTGCTTCCGCCAGCCGCGCGATCAACCCGCGCAGCGACATCACCTCGCCCAGCCCAACCGCATGCAGCCAGATCAGACGCCTATCAGGGCGCACGGCCAGCCCGCGCCCCTGCTTTTCCACCCAGCGTGTCGCATGTTCTTTGCCGCGCTCGCGCCTGCGCGCCAGTATCGGCGTGGCCAGCAAAGGCACCAGATAACTCGCCGCCAGATAGGCGCGCAGCGCCGGCCCGGTCTTAACCTTGCTGGTCATGGAATGTCTTTTGCAACGGCGCATCCCAGAACGCCTCATCCGCCAATACCGCCGCAAAGCGCGCCGCCGCCGACCCACCGCCAAAGGCATCATGGCGTGGATAATCCCGGCCCCATTGATCGCGTAGGAAACCCGCAATGGTCGCGCCATCACCCGCGGCAGCAAAAAACACCGACGGCGATTTCGCCCGGTTGGTCTGCCGCGTCCCGATATCCAGCGAGGGCAGGCCCAGAAACGGCGCCTCGCGCACACCGGCGGATGAATTGCCGACCATGACAGCGGCATTCTTCATCAACTCCGAAAAATGCGCGAAGCGCATCGAGGGCAGCACACGGAACCTGTCCCTGGGCAGATCCGCGATCACATCGAAAATCGCCGCCGATCCGGGATCATTATTCGGCGCGATCACCACGAAATTCCGCTCCGACCCGACCAGCGTGCCGAACAAGGCCTGCGCCTGTGCACCCATGCTGGCGGCCTCTGACGTGACCGGATGAAACACGCAGATCCCGAAATCGTCAAAGGGCAGGGCATAGCGGTCCTTGACCTCGGCCAAAGTCACGCCTGACGGACCTGCGTGAAAATCCAGCTCTGGCGATCCGATGGCGTGAATATGGCTGGCCTGTTCACCCAGCGCCATCACCCGCTTGGCCGCATCATCCGATGACACGAAATGATGGCTGGCCAGTTTGCTGTTACAATGGCGATAGATCTCATCAATCGTGCCGCTGACCTCGCCGCCTTCGATATGCGCACAGCGGATGTAATTGGTGGCACAGACCAAGGCAGTTGCCAGCGCCTCGACTCGATCACCATGGATCACCACCAGATCGGGGCGATGTTCATGGATAAAGTCGGAAAAGCCGATCACGGTCTTGGCAAGGATCATATCTTGGGGATCACCGGGCCGCTGGTTGAGGAATTCATGCACCGTGACGCCAGTGGTGCGATGCACCTCCAGCTTGGTCAACCCATAGGCGGCCAGCATATGCATGCCGGTGGCAAAGAAGGACACGGTAAAACCGGCATCGCGCGCAGCAATGGCCAAAGGCTCCAGCTTGCCGAAATCGGCGCGGGTGCCTGTTACAAACAGAATGGATCGGGGCATGGAAAATCCGTGACAAAAACGCTGACCCGCAGGTTATCGCCACGCCGGGCAAAAGAAAACCGCGATTGCCGCCCGCGTTATCCGCTTGACGCGCGTTGCGCGGGTCCGGTAAAGGTCCGCCCAGGCTGGCGAGTGGGCAGGTAGGTTATGCAGCGGATTGCAAATCCGTGAAGATCGGTTCGATTCCGATACTCGCCTCCAGATTTTTCCCTGCGAAATCAGATACTTGCAACCCGACCGAAGGGATTCAGGCCAAAAGTTTAGGAACTTTGGTGCAATAGCGGTGCAAATGATCGCGAACGCGAGTCGAGCATCGGCATCAACGCAAAAGGCACGCCCTTGTAGGCGTGCCCGTTCAACCATCGACTAGATTAGACTCAGGCCGCCACATCGCCCTTTGGAGTTGGCAACAAACCTTCAATCGCGTTCCGAACAACCGAACTGCCGTGCAGGTGTGCATACCTAGCCACAACAGCAGGCACCTTATGTCCCGACACTGCCATAATGGTGAGGGTGTTAAAGCCGCGTTCAGCCATATCGGAAACAACGGTGTGCCGCATGAAGTGCGGCGTATAAGCCTTCTTAACACCCGCAGCACGACAAAGCTTTGCGAAATGATCACGCATGGTGGTGATGTGACCAGTTGGGGTGTCAGCCACGAAGACATAGCCCTTGTTTTGCTTCGTAGTCAGCTGATGGGCTTGCAGTGCATCAATCACTGAGACCGGAACCAGCTGCATCCGTGGTCCCGTCTTGCAGTCAGGCAACCACACTTCATTGCGATCCCAATGGATATTTTCCCACCGCATCTTCAAGATTTCACGGTGCCGCATTCCAGTTCCAAACCCAATCAGAACAAAAAGATGGATCAAAGGGTGCTGACCGGGTCCCTTTGCAGCGTTCAACATGGCAAGTTTCTCAGTTTCCGGGATGCGATCCTTAGGCTTGAACTCCTCCTTGAAGGATTCGATCTCGTAAGGCTTCTTGTGCAGCCACCGATAGGAAATAGCGAACTTGTAGAAGTTGCTCAGCGTTGCCATAATCCTATTTACGGTTGCGGTCGTCTTCCCCGCCTTGATCAACTTCGTTCGGAACTCTTTAATCTGTGGCGTGTGGATTTTCTTGATCTTCATATCGCCGAACTGTGGAATCAGGTGCTGGCGAAAGTGCTGCTCCTTTGCTGCATAATTCTTTCCTTGATTGTGCAGCATATCCTCAATATAAATCTTAGCGGCTTCCTTCATCGTGATATCGCTTTCCAGATCGCCGTCTTTTTCCCTTTGAATTTCCCTTTCAATTTTTGCACGATACTCTGCAGCTGCGTGACTTGCTTGCTTCAGCGTGTATCCGATCAAAGATGTACCGAGCCGTTCGAAGTAACGGCGACCATTGATCGAAAAACTTGCATAAAACGTGTTACCGTTTTTATTTCGCGTGACCTTCAAGTTGTATCCATAAATTGACTTTCCAACCTGAAGATTCTTCATGTCCGTCGCTGTGATCAACTTTGTAGCAGAACGCCCCATATTATCTCCTTCTACTGTTGGGCCACACCGCCAATGATCCTGATCATTACGTGGCGATGTGGTTGCGTGGGGCGGTCTTCACAGATTTTAATTCACCTGTCAAACACCCGCCACGTATGGGAATGGAAAATATGTTAGTGCGGATTTTACGCATATATGCCAACAGCTTGCGGGCTGTCCGGCTCGTCAATCGCGGTTAAGTTTTAATTAATATCGGCCAGGGATCAGATAGCGAAAATTTCGCTTTTAATTTCGTTCGTCTATTCTCCCAAACCGATTCGGTAATCAGCGAGTGCGGTTCAGAAATCATCCAGTTCGAAGATCGAAAGGTCACTGTCATCAACACCGGCACAGGATCTTTCTGCTCGACGGATAAGGTTATGGATGCTGCTGCCGTGATGGACCCCGAACCCGTTCAAATACCCACACATTTCCATGGTCAGTTCCGGGGCCACATCTTCGTTGTCCTTGCCCTTCAGGTCGCCCGGCCGCCACCCAGCTGGTGCATCATTCTTGATTTCAAGAACGGCAAAGGTGCCATCGGCCAACCGCACCTTGTAATACTGGCTCTGGTTATGATGGGCTTCGGTGATCCAATTGGAAAGACAGTTCTTGAAGTCCCGTGCAGCCGCCAAAAGTTCGCGTGCCGTGGCCAAATGCCGGATGCGGTCGTTGTTGGGCAAGAACGGTGCTGGCAGTGGGGCGGACTCATACAGGTCCACGATCAGCCGACCGGGCTTGGCACCACCCTTCAGCTGCATGATTACCTCGGCGAATAGGGTGTCCCTACCGGTCAGCCGCGTGTATGCCACCATGAAGTTATCGTAGCCGCTGGGGCTGCCAAAGGCTTGGGCCACCTTCACACACCGCAGATCATGTGGAAGGTCCGGCAGCAGCCTCACAAGATCGTGGTTGATCCGCTTCACGTTACACAGTGGCATCGCAAGATCGGGCTGGGAAGAAAGCAAGCGATGCAGATCACGATAGAACTGCGGTGAGGCAGCACGATGGGGAAGCCGCTTCAGCAGTGCGAGGTAGCCTTTGGGGCAGTTGCCGTAAGCATCGGCTATTAAGGTATGGGATGAAGCGTGCAGCAAATTCTGCCTGATGGCGTCTCCCTGATCCGAAAGCAACCGCTTGGTGGGTATGGTCGCAAGGTAGGCGTTCCACACATGCCTTCGGGCAGGCTGAGTCAGCAGGTAGATGGCACCGTAGGGACCGGGGAATAGGATCGACACCTTCGTGCCAACCGAAGCGGCAAGAAGGGTAACTAGCCTGCTAAAATTGCTGGCGATCTGGGCCGTTTTGGCAAGTTCCAGTGCGTGATAAATGGTCGTGATATCCTGCCCCATCCAGACTCCATGTTGTTGCTTTGGAAGTGGACGTGGGAAGAATCCATGTTGACGTCAAGTCAGGAAAAAATACCAAATGGATAGATAAACCACCCAAAAGATTTGAAATTCAAGCAAATGAAGCATGGGCTCCGTGTTGACTCAAAGTCGGTCACAACAGAACTTTTTGCTAGTTGGAAAGGTAGGTCATGAAGCGAATCAATATAGCGACCGCTGTGACGTTGTGCACATTGATTGCCTATAGCTTTGGCAACCTACACGTTGCTAATGCTGAGGACAAAAGCGAAGCAGGCTTACCGTTTGGGTTAAGAGGCATCAGCTGGGAAATGACACCCCGAGAAATACATGAGCATGCAAAGAATGCTCTCTACATGGAATGCACGCCATTTAATGAAGCGAGTTTCTATTGTGTTCACCCAAACAGTTCAATGCAATGGCCTCACAGCGTCGAAGAGTCATGGATAGGTTTTGGACACGCTACTTCGCAGAGACCAGATGGCGTGCCAGAGAATGGAGAATACATTTCATTCGGCTGTGAATTCCTGAACACATGCCCTATGCATATTAACGACTTAGCCGCGAGATTGCTTGACTTGGACAAAATGATAATAACCCGAAGGGAAGAAGTCCCACTTGGGGGAGTACATTTTTACGGCAAAGGACATAAAGGAGAAGTTATTGTACTGAAAGGGTATCCGTCTGCACACTTCAATATTCCAGCAAACGTTGGCACTGTAATAACAGTTTACAAGGGGGGCTTTAAGTGAGTGTTCACACAATCTTCATTGATAGTTACTTAGAAAAATTGATACTACTGCTTCCAGTGGCCAAGTCCCTTCAAGATCACTACCATTCGTCCAGCTTCAAGCTTCGGGTATGCTATCCAAAATAATGGCACGTAGCAAAAATTACACACTCAGTATACGAGATTAGAAATGCTTAAAAGAATTAGGGTACTAGGTTTCTCAACGCTATTTCTAGCAACTCTATTTGGGCAGGCGTCCTTGAGTGATACTCGCGACCTATCTGCTTGCTACAAAGAGGCAACGGTAAAAGCATTTGCGAAGGAGTTCGATATTCCCTTGAAAGATGCTTTCGCTTACCTCGTGAGCGACGGTGAGCTATTAGGACTACTTGATACTATTGCACTAATTTCTATTAAACAGATAGACCAGGGCAACCACTCAGGTGCGAAGGATGGGCTGGAAAAATTTTCTCAATCTCTTCCGCCTTCGTCTGGATGGAAAGCAATGCTACTGACTTGTTTTGAAGAGGCCGCACTGAAATAGCAAAACACGTTGAGGTTAATCCAATATAGCCAGGACTAAGTTACCTTTGGTGCGATATGTGAATTAACAAAAAAATAGAAAATCGCAAAAGTCGAATACCATAGCCTCCTGTATAGTGCTCTGATTTCTAGTATAAGCAACTTGAGATTAGTATACTAACATGTATGTCTTGTCACAGTATTATGTGAATTCCTCCCTTTTTCGGTAAATTCGTAACCCGTTTTTACTTGCCTGAGGATAAAGAAACTACGACCGAGTTCTGCTTGGTTGCAACGCTGGTCGTGAAGTATAGCTAAACCTAACATTCCCGCCCAAAGCAGACCAAACTCCAGAACAGGCATGGCAGGGGGCGTAGCAAGCCTGTAAAGGCCCGTTAAGCTCCTGACCTCAAGGCCCCATACGTAAACCAGACTAGGCAACTGTAGCGGCATCTGTCGCGTTCTATGGCCATGTTCCTAGAACAGATATGGCCATTACCTCAAGACACACCCCCAAAGCACGCTTTCCGGCATCAAAACACCCATCTTGCTATGGCAAGCATAAATAGAAATATGGCTTGTTATGAAGGAGGTGAATTATTTGAATTTATTGGAGCACACTGCCAGCACCCTGATCAGGGAAGGCGTTGTGGAGAATTATCGGGAATTTTCCCGTAAATTTTGCCGAAAGACTGAAAACTTCTACTATCGGCAAACACATTTTAATCGTGACTTTTCAACTGACGCACTGATCAATTGCTTGAAGAACATTCGCCGGGCAAATAAACATTATAATAAGTGGTCCGTTGTCTTTCAGTCCGAAAAGGATGCCTTGACTGAATTAGATGAGTTATTAACTAGAGAATTGCAACGTCGCCTTGGGTTAAAAATAGAATTTGAACTTTGATACTGCTTTGCATCTCTTTCTTCTTGTGTAATTGCATTGGAGATGTTATTATTCCATCACTGAATCGGAATTACGCCGCAACAGTGAATCCCAAAAATAGTTTGAAGCAATAATCACCGATCAGGGTTGGCCCGATTGGAAAGCTTCAAAGAAAAGGAACAGCTTCAGCTGCTGAGCCTATGAGATTATATTGTCAAAATAACAGAAACCATAGTGAACAACAAATGGAAACCATAATGCAACTATCAGATCATCAAATAACACAAAGCACATATACAAGAAGGAATATACAATATTGGCAACACAAAGTATAAAACATGTTCCAGAACATAAACATATAAATCACTTTTCA